>JAZRAL010000046.1:0-36758 GCA_045634545.1 Alphaproteobacteria bacterium
GGCTGCTCCTGGTTCAATCACACCACATACAAAATTCGTATGCGAATGCTACATTTTGACAAAAGAAGAAGGTGGTCGTCATACTCCATTCTTCAACAACTATCGTCCACAATTCTATTTCCGTACAACAGACGTAACAGGTTCTATCGAACTTAAAGAAGGTACAGAAATGGTAATGCCTGGTGATAACGTAACAATGACAGCAACACTTATTTCTCCAATTGCGATGAATGAAGGTTTACGTTTTGCTATCCGTGAAGGTGGTAGAACTGTTGGTGCTGGTGTTGTATCAAAAATCATTGAATAATATTGGGGGATGTGCTAAAGCACGGTCATAGTAGCGTCGGCGCTCGCTTATTTACCAGTTAACGTAAACTGCGCTCACGGCGTCACTACTAGCACCGCACTTTATCCCACCCAAGGTTACGGAGTTGGAGTAAAATCCAACTCCTTTTTGTTTTTAAATTTTCCTCATTTATGAGAGTTTCAAGAGAGAAAGTGTAAAAATTTTCTCTCTTTTGTTTTTTGGGGTGGTTTTCCATTGAAAAAGGGGGGATTTTGTGCTAAAATAGGGTATATTTTGAAAAAAGGAGACTAAAAGTGAGTGAGATAACGCTAGAAAGTCAAATATTTGAGATAATTAAAGATAAAGATATGCCAGAGCGTATTAAATTGGCAAAGCTTGAGATGCTTGTTATGCTTGGTGTTGATATGAAAGCAAAAGATGAATATGGTTTTAGTGCGTTAGGTTGTGCTGCTAGAGAAGGTTGTAAGGAAGTTGCAGAATTTTTGATAGAAAAAGGGGCTGATGTAAATATTAAAAATGTTAAAAATTTTAATGTTACACCTTTAATCTACGCATCTAGGAATGGTCATAAAGAAGTAGTAGAGTTATTGATAAAAAATGGAGCTTTAGTTGATACTAAAGATAAACATGGTTGGACAGCGTTGATGCAAGCGTCTAGAAATGGTCATAAAGAAGTTGCAGAATTATTGATAGATAATAAGGCTAATGTTAATGTTGATGTTGGTGCTAATTTTACCCCATTGATATTGGCAACAAAGGGTGGTCATAAAGACGTTGTAGAGTTATTGCTAGAAAAAGGCGCTAATATTAATAGAACGGATGGTGAATATGAAACGGTGTTGATGTTGGCAATAAAAAAAGGTTTTAGTGATGTTGCAAAACTATTAATAGAAAAAGGAGCAGATATTAATATAAAAGTAAAGAATCGTTGTTGCACAGCATTGATGTTTGCTTCTCAAAATGGCCAGAAAGATGTTGTAGAGTTGCTGCTAGAGAAAGGAGCAGATGTTAATGTTAAAGATAACGACAAGGTAACAGCTTTGATGCTGGCTTCTCATTTTGGTCATAAAGAGATTGTAGAAATATTAATAGAAAAAGGCGCTAAAGTTAATGCTAAAAACGAAAGAGGAGAAACTGCGTTGATGCGGGCGTCTATCGGAGGCCATAAAGAAGTTGTGGAATTATTACTATCAAAAGGTGCAAAAGTGAATGATGCTAGCAATGATGGAAGAACAGCATTGTTTGGGGTAGCAACTGAGAGACATGATAAAATTGTGGAATTTTTAATAGGAAATGGCGCTAGAGTTGATGCTAAAGATAATTATGGCGAAACAGCATTGTTGTTGGCTGTTCAACATAACTATATAGATGTGGCAAAATTATTAATAGCGAATGGTGCGAATGTTAATTTAAAAAATAATGACAAACTTACATGTTTGTATTGGGCAGTTAGAAATAATCATAAGAAAATGATTGAGTTATTACTCTCAAATGGGGCAGATATTGAGGCTAGAACAAGAGATAATACGACAGTATTGATGCTTTCTTCTCAACAAGGTTTTAAAGAAACAGTTGAATTATTAATTTCAAAAGGGGCAAATATTAATGCAAAAGATAGAAATGATAATACTCCATTGTCATTTGCTCTTCAATATAAGCAAATAGAAGTTGCAAAATTATTGATGGAGAAAGGGGCTATTATGGATGCAAGTTTTAAAGGTAGATTTGGAAGCCTTGATTCAGAATTTCAAAAAATGATAGATAATGCTGTTGAGAAAGAAAGTAAAGACAGTAATATTATTAGAGAAATAAAAAATTGGTTTGAGAGATGATGAAAAATTGCAAAAAAAAAGCAAGGATAGACCTTGCCTTTTTTTTGTTAGTAAGCGAAACGTGCTTTTTCGGTTTCTCCAAACAAAATACGTTTTTCTTCATCAATGCCAAGAATTTGACCTTTATAAATAATTGAGATATCTTTATATCTTGTGCCAAATTTATAAATGGTGCAATCAGTTGGAAGTTGATTGTTTTTAGCATCAACAAAAGTTTGAAAACTGTTGACTAGGTTGGTTTTGCGGTAGATGATGTGGTATGCTTTGTCTTTGTCATTCCAAGTGGCTATAACTGTTTTTCCATCTTCGATAAAGATAACTGATTTGTATCTTTCGTATGAAAAGAATAGTATGCCTTTGTCCCCATAAGAAGTGTAAATTGTAGAAATTAATTTGTATTCTCCATCTTGTTTTATCAATGCATAATCAGTGTCATCTTGAGAATAAAAATCAAGCTCTGGAATATGCATTATGTCTTGCTCATAGAATATTTTATCTACAATTTTGCTTATTAAACATCCCTTAGAACGAAGAATTTTAAGCATTATTTTATCATTCTTGTGGGGGGTTATAAACATTAGCTTGCCAATACGTTTTCCGAGCAAAACAGTTTCAGTTCCATCTTGGTAGTACCAATAATCATTGTAGCAAAGTATAAACCAACCATTTTGATTTGAATGTATTATCCACTCAAAATTGTTCATACGAAGATTAAAGCTATCTTTATGGTCTTTGATGTAAAGATTGTAAAGATTGTCTTTTATCTTGTAGACATAGAGTAGAACATAATCATTTGTGCCTTTTTTTTCAACTTCATAAAAGGCATCTGCAATACAAATTTTACCTAATATGTAGATTAGATAAAAAATTGTTAAATAAAAAGCCAGATGTGACCAGTTAAAAATAAAAACAACAGCACAAAAAGTTGCCACAAAAATAACTAAAGAAATTTTCACCTCTTTAGAGTCAACTCGCTTTATCGCCTCAGTTTCAAGCAAGCGAGACCACCTCCAAGATTTTATTCTTTCCATACGCATAAAAATTTGATTAATATAATAATTTTAGAATACCGGCGAATATATCAATAAAATGAGTTTTGTCAATGTAATTTTATATATTATTTTTGTTAAAAATTGATGTTTTTATACAAAAAACTCTTGATTTTGTATAAAAAACATGCTACTATCACGCCCGATATAGTATTATTGTGCCCTTTTTATATAATTTTTTGTATAATTTGGAATATGTAGGGTACATTTAAGTTTTTCTTACTTCCCTTAGTTTTACGACATTTTGTTGTTTAATTTTAAGGATTACATATGAATAAAAAAAATGAATTATAAACTTTAAAATTTTTGAGCAATGAAAGAAAAAAGAAAAGTAAATGTACTCTTGAGTAGTGCGTTTAGAGTTGTTCAGACATGTTTGTTTGGGCTTATGATGGTGTTTTTTGTTTCCTCATGTGAGGAAGCGGAGAATTACAATCCATCCGAGGTTGGTGGTGGTATTGAAAAGTACTACGACTTTAAGGAACTGGAGGTTACTGACGATGTCAAAGATTCTTTGGCGTTGAGTGTTGTAACTTTTACTGAGAAAGCAACATGCGTTAATAAAGAGACTAATCGCAAGGACACGTATGTTCCTGAGGCTTATCTTAATGTAGTGCTCTCAAAAGAGCTTATAGAGGTTAAGTCTCAAGAGAAGCTTCCGGTAAAGCTTGTTAAGTCATATATTAAATCGAAAACTCCTTACAAAGCTCCTAACACTCGTGGTTATGACTTTGTAAAAGTGTTTGAGTTTGATGATGAGCAAGTTGCAACAGTTAGTTATGGTTATCGCTATACTATCTTGGTTTTTGATCAGGATACAATTGTTACTCCACATGTTGTGATTGATGATGTTAATTATAACGGAGTTTACAACCTTGAAAAGGATGGCGAGAAAACCGAAACCGAAGATCCGTACAGGCTTACCCTTGAGTTTGATATTGATTATTCTGATAGAGCGACAACGACTTCTCAGAAGAAATATACAACTCAAGCTCATCCTTGGTACAAAAAGGTGATTACAGAAGACCCAACGGTTGTAACTGATGTTAGTTATGACGGTAATTATGTTGGATGTCCTGTTGAGGCTTATGAAGTAAAAGAAACAGTTACCACTAATAAGGGTAGTTTTGAAAACTTCTATAAGGTTCTCTTAAATCATCTCTTTAAAGCACCGGATGTTCGTGAACAGCCAACAGCAGATAGCTTGTTCAACGAGGTTTCAACTGGAGTTATCAAGGAAGAAGTGTTTAAGGAAAGCAAGAATGCTGATGGTTTTACCGTCAAGACAATGCAAGGTTCTTACACATCTTCAAATAGTGGTAATCCAAATAAGACAATCGTTGAAAGTGTTGCAACGTTTACGTATGACACACCTGTTAAACTTGAGACCGAGTATGGTACGCATAATATTGAGCCGTTGAAAGTTGGTTTCGAAGAGCTTGGTTTTGCGATTGAAGAAAAGTCTAAGAAGGAAACAGAAATCGTTTATCATACGTTTAACTATGTAGCACCAAAGCTTGGTAGTTGTATACTTGATGCATTAGAGGAAAAGGTCATCTTGAAACTTCCGGTTCAAAAAGAGCCTGATATTGTAAAGGTTGATTCTACTTATGTATTAAGTGGTAGTGGTGATGAATACATCGTTGATAAGACTGTGGTTTGGAGTGACGGTACAAAGGAAACATCTAAGTATGTTTACAATGGCTCTCATTCTATTTCTAAGGTTGATTTTGGCGAGAAGATAACATCATCTCTTGACTGGAGTGCGGGTAAACTTGAGAAAAAGACAATATCAACGAAAACAGATGAGAAGAAATTCTCTGATGCGATTAAGTTTAGTGCTGTTTATACAACAAGTGAGCATACATCAACGGCAACCAATACGAAGCAAACAGGTTATTTCAAGTACAAAGAGACAACTCCGGTTGTAACTTTTATTGATGGTAACATCACTAAAAAGTTTGATGCTCGAGTATTTGTTATAACTGATATGGGTGCAAAGCTTGGCAGTGTTCCAACCGAAATCGTTAAGGATGCGGTGGCATACAAAGTGTATGACTATGATCATACAATTTCGTATGTATGGGATAAGCAAAGTGCTGAAACCCTTGTTTCTGAAGGTAGCTTGTTAATAGGTGCTGATGAAGTTGGCGACCCAGAGTACAAAGCAGAACAGACATGGAATGGCAACACAACAACAGTAAAGGTTACAAAGACTATCCCTCATTCTCATGCAGAGGATGAAGTAACTGTCTACTCTACTAAGTTTGCTATCTTGTTGAAGGATTTGACTGATGATAAACTTTATGCTGAGAATACTTCATTTACTCTTAATGAAAAGCTTACATCTGACAACACAAGCGAAAATAAGGACGGCTTCTTTACAATTAATGAGAGAACCCGCACTTATGATTATTTGCTTTCAAATGGAGTTGTTGATAGAACTATGTCAACAACATTAAAGGATGCAACTATCGTGTTTGACGACGGTTCATTTAATAAAACATTTGATGTCAAGTTGAGTCTTAACAAGAGTGAGTCTTGGGGAACAACAAGTGAAAGTGGTGACTATGAAGTAACCCCTCACACCTTAAAGCTCACAGCAAGTACTGTTGATGGTAAGAGCTTGTCTGCGGATGGAAAGACTGACATTTATGTCGAGAAACCTGCAGAAGAGCCGGATGGTCCTAACCTTGGTAAGCCGAAAGGATTTACTGTAACTGCTACTTTTGACCCAACATCGCAGGTGACACGTCGTGCATTCTGCTTTAATTGGGAAAAGGGTGTAACCTATGCCGTATGTGTATACGAGACAATGCTTCCTAACGCAAAAGACTTTAAATATAAAGTTGACAGCTATGGGCAGTATAATTCGGCAGCATATCATGGCACAGATGGTTGGGTTCCTGCACGTGCAACCTCAGAAAGTGAGAACTTACGCTGGTTTGATTCTAGTGGCAAGTTGATTTCTGCAGTTGATAAGGGAACTTGTAAGGCAGTTGGTTGGAAGAACATGACCAATGGCAAGTATGCTCTTGTGATTGATGGCTATACTTATACCATAAAGGGCTATAACATTACTGTGACAGCTCCTAATGGTGAAAAGGTAACATTCAACTCTGAGTATGCTGAGTAATGTAACTACTTAAAATTAAGCGCCCTTCGGGGCGCTTTTTTTATTGTTTAATAAATGATAAAATCTGCAGTGATATTGGAGGTGTCTATATTTTCTTCTTTTAAGAATATGGCAGATTGGATAATAAAGAAATCATTATACCAGTTAAGCAATTCGGTTGTTTTTTCTATGCCATCATTCCAGATATTAAAAATAATAAAATCAGGTTCTAATTCTGAGTTTAGCATTGCTTCATGGCGACGATTTCGAGTGATAATACCAATGATTGAGTTTTTGCCTAAAGATTTTCTAAGTGAGGTTAGGTCTTTTATTGGTGAAAGAGTCATTGTTTGGTCTATAATTATGCCTGAAGCGCCAAAATGTTTGGCTAAATTTTCAGCATTTTCGCCATAAAAGAGTGTTATTTTATTTTCTTTATTAGCTTTATTTACAAAATCTGTTATGTAATTCTCATCAAGTGATGTGTCGAGAATATAGCACTCGTAATCAAGACTTGATATCTGATTGTTTGAGTTAATATATTTTATAATTTCTGGCATAGGGGTACCTTTGGTTTGTTTTATTTATAGTTAGCTATAACATAATATTTTTATAATTAAAAGAAATTTTTTATATAAAAAAAGCACCTTTAAGGTGCCTTAAAAATTAGATACAATAAACCGATAACGCCAACAATAACGAAGATAGAATTTACAGCATACGCTTGATATTGTCTTTCGTATCCGTTGGCTGGATATTTGTATGTTTCAAATCCATCGTACATGCTGTATTCTTCATATGCATCATAACGTATAGTTTTTTTGCAATAAATTAGGTATATAATACCAACAACAGTGATGGGAACACACCAAAACTTGCCACAGAAAAATGAGGCAACAATGGTTACAAAACAAATTAACAAGTACTGATAAAACTTGTCTTTTAATAGTTTTTTCATAAGCACATAATTTATATAAAAAAAATAGATTTAGCTTAGGGATTTTAGTAAATTGTTTTTTATTGTCAAGATTTATTGGTGTTTGGGAGGTGTAAAAACTTTTGTATAAGTTTGTTTGGATGTTGCCAAGCTTAAATTTAAATTTTATGTATAGTGTATATTTGATTTATTTTTATATTAGGATTTGTTAATGAGCGAGAGTGATAAATATTTTAATAAAACAAAACAGGCGATTAAAGAGCTAGAAGATAGTCTTTTAGAACTTAAGAGCGTTGGAAGTTTTGCGGTTAATCAAAATAAAGAACTTTCGCTAAAAGTTGTTCGCTTAAATAATGAAATAAACCAAAAGATTGATGAAATAGATAAAGTTATTAAAGTGTTGAATGGGGCGTTAGAATAATGGCACAAGTTGTTATTACAATTAATAGACGTGAATATGCTATTGCATGTGGTAATGGCGAAGAGCTTCAGATTATGAAGCTAGGTCGTATGCTTGATGAAAAAGCTAGTGCTCTTACTTCGCAACTTGGGCAAATCAATGAGAGCCAACTTTTGGCAATGGTTGGTCTTTTGATTGCAGATGAGCTTATGGAAACTAAAAAGCAATTGTCAATGGCAGAGCCTAAGGTGGTTGAAAAGGTTGTTGATAGTTCTTGTTTGTCTGATAATGAGATAGAAAATATAGATGAAACATTTAGCAATTCTTTAAAATCTTTAAATGAAGCAATAAAATCTATTGCACTTAATTTAAAATCACTATAATATGATTATATCTTAATTTTGTGGACTGCCCACCTCGTAGAAAACCGCTTAAACTCCGGGCCAACATTTTCTATTAGGGAACTGTCTCTGTCAGGATCGTGGTCCTGTTATATGGTGCCCACCTTATTTGCGGGGTATCGGATGTTACGATGTATCTACGGTTCGGGCGGTTCACCTCTTTTTGAAGGGATTTTGTTTTGAAAATTTTATATTGTGGTGATGTTGTTGGCCGTAGTGGCAGAAATGTGGTTATTAAACACATTAAAGAAATAAAAGAAAAATATAAAATTGATGTAGCGGTGGTTAATGCAGAAAATGCTACACATGGTTTTGGTTTGAGTGCTAGTATTGCAAATGATTTGTTAAATGCTGGGGTTGACTTTTTAACCACGGGTAATCATGTTTGGCAACAAAGAGAAATTTATCCTTTTTTAGATAGTTCATCACAAATTGTTAGACCTCTTAATTATCCTGAAAATTTACCAGGAAGAGGGGCTAGAGTATTAGAAATTGGTGGCAAGAAAATTTTGATAATGCAAGTTTTAGGTAGAGTGTTTATGCCACCTATTGGAAGTATTGTTGAGCCGATTGATGAAGTGTTGAAATATTACACTTTAGGTAAAAATGTAGATGCGATACTTGTTGATATTCATGGTGAAGCAACAAGTGAGAAATTGGCTCTTGGTTTTTATTTAGATGGTAGAGTTAGTGCCGTTTGTGGAACTCATACCCATGTGCCAACTGCAGATTATAGAATTTTAGAAAATGGTACTGGATATATCACAGATGTTGGGATGTGTGGTGATTTTAATTCGGTTTTAGGTTTTGAGAAAGAAGCTCCAATAGAAAGACTTGCAGAAAAGCTTACAATCCAAAATAAACTTCAACCTGCAAATGGTGGTGAGCATACCATTTGGGGAGTTGTTATCAAAACAGATAATGATGGAAAATGCGTAAATATTGAACAAATTAAAGAAGTTTATAAAAATATGTAGTTGATTTATAAAAAAAAGTAAAAAGGTAACTCTAATTTGAGTTACCTTTTTTTATGTCATTTTTTATAGTGTTAATAGCAGAAGAAGCATCATTTTCTATCTCCTTTATAGTTTCAATACTGCCATTTTTTATATCTATGGCAGTTTCTTTTAAGGTTGTGTTTTGGTTTATGTCTCCCAAATAGACGGAACGAATTAAAACATAAATCGCAATAGCAACTAAAAAATAGATGATATATATGATTATTTTTCCCATTTTTTGTTCCTTTTATTGTTTAGGTTTTTAGTATATTATTTATTGGGTGTTTATTCAATCTGATAAAAAGATTGACATTAGCTAATAGATTGGCTATGTTGGGGTGCTTTTTTAAGAATATGGTTATTATTGTTTAATATTTTTATTTATGAGAGAAAAAACAAGATTTGTAAAAAGAGTTGGTTCAGAAAAGGTCTTTTTTGACCAAGAATTATGCCGAAGCAAAAATTGTTTTGGGGCGAGAGCTTTTGAGAATGGGTACATTGCCTACGTTCTTAAAAACAATGAAATTGAGGTATATAACAAAGCAAGAATGATTGCTGATGTGTTTTTGGACGATGTGTTTTACTTTGCAACGGGTGAAAGCTTTAAGAAGCAGTGTAATAGTGATGCATGGAAGTTTTTTAAAAGACATGGTTTTTGCATCATGCATGGACAAGATGTTAAAGTCTTAAACAAAGACATGGCGGCTATTAGAGATAAAGATGGTTTTTGGCATATCTATCTATTGTCTAATCTGGTTGAGCCGGTTGAGATTTTTGTTTCATCATCTCCTGATGCGATTGATGTCGAGTACTTTAAAGTCTCGATTAATGTTAGAGTTTTTGTTTTTACGTATCCTGATAATACACTTAAAGTTGTTGCCCAGGATAATGGTAAAAATGGTATTATCAACGATATTGATGCAAAAGATTACGCTGTTCTTAACAAGAATGTATGGGTCATTAATACCGGCAAATCTAAAGCTCTTGATGTAAAAAAACTAAACAATTGTCGCTACATTTATGCAGGAAAAGATTGTAATCTGTCTGTTTACAATTGCAACATGGAGTTCATTAGAGATAATGTTGAAGATGTTATTTCTTTTAACAACGGAACGTTGGCACTTAATGTTGGTGGTAAATGGGAGTTTTGTTCTTTTTTGGGAGATAAATGGGGCGAGCTAGTTCAGGTTGATGTTTTGCATGATGGGATTATCATGGGAAAAATTGATGAACGTCAAGAAAAGATGCAACAGCTTGGTATGTGCAACGATAACTACATTTTTTTGCTTCAAGGTGAGGAAACCGTGGTTAGCAATGGTCGTAAAACAGCATCAATGATTAATGTTCACTTTGATGATGTCAAGATTATCGAGTAAAAAAAAGCGGAAGATTTTTTCTTCCGCTTTTTTTGTTTGCTAAAGAATATCTTTTTTTGTTTCAAGTAATTTATCAAAAGCATTGATTGCTGGCATTATTACATAATCTACTACTTCTATTTCATCTTTTGAGAACTTATCGTTAAAGAGTTCTCTTTTTTCATCTATCATTTTTATGCCAACAGGAGTTTTGCCTCTGTCTAAGGTAATTTTTCCAGTATGTTTTTTTGATGTATATCTTAAAGCATATGTTTGAACAGGGTGGTCATATTCAAAAACTTCGCTAAATGTATAATCAGATGCAGTTTGATATTCTTCATCTGTTTCAAAAAATGGAATTACATTATAAATGTTTTCATCATATTGCAAAATTCCACCAATAGTTTGTTCTTTGAAATGTTTTAAGGTGTTTATAAGAAGAAAGTTTTGTTCGTTGTATGTTATGATTGCAACAAAGTTATGAATTGTACTTTTTTCATTATATGCAGTTTGATTTGGCGCAAGCATACGAACGATATTTTCTTCTTTTGATGCTATATTATCATATAATGGATGGCCCGGAGCGATAAAATTTACAATAGAATTACAACGTTTTATATCAACAAAACGTTGTGGTTTGGTGTATTTTTCTTTATTATTTGCTTTTTTCATCCAATTAAATAGCGTATTCATAATTTTCTCCTTTGCTTTTATGAGTGTAGCATAAAAAAAGGTGAGTTGCAAATGGTTTTGAATATTATATAGGTGGATTGTTAATAAAGGGTAAAATTTTGTTATATGCGGGTGAGTGCGGTGTGTGTTTTTTATTGCAAAAGAGGGATTTTTGTTGTAAAATGGGTATATTGAAAAAAGAGGGGAAATAATGAGTGAAGATATCTTAGAAAAGCAGTTGTTTGAGGTAATTCAAAATAAAGAATTAAGTGAGGAGATAAAACTCGCTAAAGTTGATATGCTTGTTAAACTTGGGGTTGCTGTTAATACTAAAGAAAAAAGTTGGTGGAAAAAAACAGCATTAATGAAAGCTTCTGAAAAGGGGCATAAGGAAGTTGTAGAATTTTTAGTTTTAAATGGAGCTGATGTTAATGCTAGGGATATTAATGGAAATACTGCATTGATGGTTGCATCTACATGGGGACATGAAGAGGTTGTGGAATATCTAGTAGCAAATGGTGCAGATATTAATGCTGTAAGTAATGAAGGTTGTACAGCTTTGAGGTGGGCTTCTATTGGCGAGTATATAGATATTGTAGAACTTTTAGTTTTAAATGGAGCTGATGTAAATGCTAGTTGTAATGATGGAAGAACGGCATTGATGATAGCTTCTAGAGATGGCTATGTTGGTGTTGCAAAAGTTTTAGTTTCTAATGGAGCTGATGTTAATGTAAAGGATTCTGATGAGCAGACAGCTTTGATGTGGGCTTCTAATTATGGTCATAAGGAAATTGTAGAAGTTTTAATTGCAAATGGGGCTGATGTTAATCAAAAAGATAAATATGGTGATACAGCTTTGATGGATGCTTCATATTGGGGACATAAGGAAATTGTAGAACTTTTAGTTGCAAAAGGCGCAGATGTTAATCAAAAAAGTAACAATGGTAATACGGCTTTGATGGGGGCTTCAAAAAAGGGTTATAAGGAAATTGTGAAAATTTTAATATCAAATGGTGCTGATGTTGGAGCTAAAAACAATGATGGAGAAAAGGCGATTGATTTAGCTAAAGATGATGAAACAAGTGATGTAATAAAAAAAGCTTATAAAAATAGATTTTTTGCAAAGGTTAAAAGAGGTTTTGGGATGGGAGAGTAATTATGAGTGAAGATATCTTAGAAAAGCAATTAATAGAGATTATAAGAAATAAGGATTTGAGTGAATATATCAAATTAGCTAAAGTAGATATGCTCATCAAACTAGGGGTTGATGTTAATACTTTATATGGTGCAAAATCGGTACTTTGTGTAGCCAAAGAAAAAGGGTTAAGTAGTGTTTGTGAGGTTTTAGAAGAAAAAGGGGCAAAAGAGTTTTTTGATAAAGTAGAGGCAAAAGAATTAGGGCTAGAATTGGTTAAAGAGTGTGATCGTGATGTGCCAGATTTAGAAAAAGTTATAGAGTTGATAAATAAAGGAGCAGATGTCAATATAAAGCTTAGAAGAAGTGGGCAAACATCATTGATGAGTGTTTCTCAAAATGGTTATAAAGATGTTGTGGAAGTTTTAGTTGCAGCTAATGCGGATGTTAATGCTAAGACTGATTATGATATGAAGACAGCATTGATTTATGCTACTTGGTTTGGTTATATAGATGTTGTAAAATTTTTAATATCAAATGGTGCTGATATTAATGCAACGGATAGAGAAGGCCAAACGGCATTGGATTGGGCTGTTACTATGAAACGTAAAGAAATTGCAGAATTCTTAGTTTTAAATGGGGCTGATGTTAATGTGAAGGATAAACAGGGGCAAACAGCCCTGATGAAGGCTTTAAAAGATGGTCATAAGGAAATTGTAGAACTTTTAGTTGCAAAAGGGGCTGATGTTAATCAAAAAGATATAGATGGTTATACAGCATTGAGGAAGGCTTCTGTTTATGGTCATAAGGAAATTGTAGAACTTTTAGTTAATAAAGGGGCTGATGTTAATCAAAAAGATAAATATGGTAATACAGCTTTGATGAAGGCTTCTGTTTATGGTTATAAGGAAGTTGTTGAGTTTTTAATTCAAAGTGGGGCTGATGTTGGAGTTAAAAACAATGATGGAGAAACGGCGATTGATTTAGCTAAAGATGATGAAACAAGTGATGTAATAAAAAAAGCTTGTAAAAATAGATTTTTTGCAAAGGTTAAAAGAGGTTTTGGGATGGGAGAGTAATTATGAGTGAAGATATCTTAGAAGAGCAGTTGTTTGAGATAATTCAAAATGAAGAAATGGCAGAAAATATTAAACTTGCGAAGCTTGATATGCTAGTTAGGCTTGGTGTTGATGTTAATATTAAAGTTGAAGAGGCTCCTTTTTTGATTAAAGCAATAGAAGATGGTTATACTGATTTAGCCTGTCTGTTACTTGATAATGGGGCTGCCCCTAATGTCTGTTATAAATATGCTAATCCCTTATTTTACGCTGCATTAAATAAAAATGAAAAAGTTGTAAAGAAAATTATAGAAAAAGGTGTCGATGTAAATTATTCAGATTATAAAATAGAACCTGTTTTATCTTTAATTGCTCAACAGGGAGATGTAGAGGCTCTTAAAATACTTATAGAAAATGGGGCTGATGTTAATATATTAGATGATGGCTGGAGCCCATTGGGTAGAGCTATTAATGCAGGAAATGTAGAAAATGTAAGATATTTATTAGAGCAAGGTGGGGATGTTAATGCTAAAGGATATGATGGGGATAATTTATTATATAAAGCGGTTGATAAATGGCATGATATAGAAATTATAGAAATGTTGATAGATTACGGAGCCGCTCTTGAAGCAAAAGAAAGACCATCTAATACTGCTTTAATGCTTGCTTCAGATAAAGGTCGAAAGGACATTGTTGAGTTATTGATTAAAAAAGGTGCTGATGTTAATTGTGCTAATGCTTTTGGTGAAAGCGCTTTAATATCAGCAATGAAAGCACCAATAGTAACTGATTGTATTGAGATTGTTGAATTATTAACTTCAAATGGTGCTGATGTTAATAAAAAAAATATACAAGGTTATACACCCTTGATGGAAGCTTCTCATTATGGTATAAGTAAAATAGTAGAATTATTAATTAAAAAAGGTGCCAATGTAAATGATCGGTCAAATATTGGTTTTACGGCATTAATGGGTGCAACTGTTGAAGGTAGTGAAAGTATTGTTGAGCTTTTAATTCAAAATGGCGCAGATGTAAATATGCAAGATAAAGAAGGAGAAACTGCGCTGATGGTAGCTGCAAGAAAAGATTATATAAATGTTGTAGAGGTATTAGTAAAAAACGGGGCTAATTTAGATTTGCAAGATAGTGACGGTAAAACAGCTTTGATGAAAGCTGTTCAAAGTTATAGTCAGGATAATATAGAGGCTCTTATAGATTTATTTATAGAAAATGGGGCTAATTTGGATTTGAAAGACAAAGATGGTAAAACAGTTCTAGATTATGCAGATAAAAAAATAAAAAGTGCAATAAATTGGTCTTTGAATAAGAAAAAATGGAATAGCTTTAAGCGTGGATTTGGGTTAGGGGATTAATATGAGTGAAGATATCTTAGAAAAGCAGTTGTTTGAGGTAATTCAAAATAAAGAATTAAGTGAGGAGATAAAACTCGCTAAAGTAGATATGCTTGTCAAACTTGGCGTTGATGTTAATGCTATGCATGGGGCAAGGTCTGTATTAAATCTTGCGAGACATAAAAAAGAAGAAAAAATCGTAGAGTTTTTAGAAGAAAATGGTGCGGTTGATAAGTTTGATTTTTCTCAATCAACTACCTTAGGCGAGAAGTTGGTCGGGGAATGTATGAAGGTAAATGCAAAATTTGAAAATGTTGAAGAATTGTTAGATAAGGGAGCAGATATTGATTATGGCAATGTTAAAATGGATTTTACTCCACTGATGTGGAGTTGTTGCAGAGGTCATCAGGATATAGTAAAACTATTGTTAGATAATG
Source organism: Alphaproteobacteria bacterium (assembly GCA_045634545.1). Lineage (GTDB taxonomy): Bacteria > Pseudomonadota > Alphaproteobacteria > RF32 > CAG-239 > CAG-267. The sequence goes on from JAZRAL010000046.1 coordinate 15,049, forward strand.
ATGCATCATTAAAGTATTTTTGTGAAAATGGTGAAACCTCTTTGATGAAGGCTGTAGAAGCTGGCAATATGGAAATTGTTAAAATGCTAATTGATAAAGGTGCTAATGTTAATGATAAAGATAATACAGGACTTACACCTTTGATGCGGGCATCTCGTAATGATAATAAAGAAATTGTAGAAATGTTGTTATCTAATGGAGCTGATTTAAATGCAAGAGATAATGAAAATAATACAGCTCTTTATTGGGCTGTGAATTGGAAAGCAGAAGATGTTACAGAATATCTTGTTTTAAAAGGTGCTAATGCTTATCATAAAAATGCAAAAGGTTTTCGAATTTATGATTTGGCAGATGATGATATGAAATGGGTAATTTGTAGGGCTTTTGATAAAAAAAAAGAGCAAAAACAAAGTGCATTTTCTAGAATTAAAAACTTTTTTGAAAGATAAAAGAAATGAGTGAAGATATCTTAGAAAAGCAATTGTTTGAGATTATAAGAAATAAGGATTTGAGTGAAGATATCAAGGTTGCCAAAATTGATATGCTAAATAAACTAGGTGTTAAAGTTACTGCTATGTATGGGGCATGGACACCTTTGCATATCGCAAAGAAACAAAAAGAGCCAAAAGTCATAGAATTTTTAACCAAAATTGGTGCGATTGATGTGGTTGATGATAAAAAAAGGAAATCGCTTTGTTATGAGCTTAGGGATGTTATCTGTATTAAAGGTGGAGATATTAACGAAGTTAAAGAACTAATAGATATGGGGGCGGATGTTAATCTAAATATTTCATGGGGGAAAAACGTTTTATCAGAAGCTTCAAGAATGGGGTATATTGAGGTTGTAGAATTATTGATAGAAAATGGTGCTGATGTTAATCAAAAAAATGATATAGATGGAAGTTCTCCTTTGGGACTTGCTTGTATAAATAATTATGAAGATATAGCAAAGCTTTTGATAAGCAAGAAAGCTGATGTTAATCATAAGGATAGAGAGGGATCTCCGTTGATATATGCTTCACATCATGGAAACAAGGAATTGGTTGAGCTATTAATAAAACATGGCGCTAAAGTTAATGATAAAAATAAACAAGGTTATAGTGTTTTGATGTCTGGAGTTAGTAGTGGCAATAAAGAGGTTGTTGAGCTATTGATAAAACATGGCGCAAAGGTTGATGCAAAAGATGATTATGGTAATACTGCATTAATAAATTTACTTTACACAATTAAGAAAAAAGAAGAAATTGCAGAATGTTTAGTGTTTCATGGGGCTGATATGAATGCAAAAAATGCTAGAGGCCAAACAGCTTATGAAATAGCAGAGCCTAGTTTTAAAAAAGCTATGCTTCAAGGACAAAACAGAAGAAAAGAGCAGAAACGAAGTGCTTTTGCTAGGATTAAAAACTTTTTTGAAAGATAAAAAAATGAGTGAAGATATCTTAGAAAAGCAATTGTTTGAGATTATAAGAAATAAGGATTTGAGTGAAGATATCAAGGTTGCCAAAATTGATATGCTAATTAAGCTTGGCGCTGATGTTAATGCACTCTATGGTGCAAAGTCTCTCTTAAAGCTTGCAAATGAAGTAAATGAGCCCAAAATAGCAAAAATGCTAAAAGACAACAAGGCAAAAGATTTTATTGATGAAAAAAATGCCAATGAACTTGGCTTAGAATTATGTGAGATTTGTCAACGGGCATATAATATAAATATTGCTAAAGTTAAAGAATTAACGGATATGGGTGCGGATGTTAATGCAAAAGATTATACAGGTCAAACAGCTTTGATTTTTGTCTCAAAATATGGGGTTAAGGAAGTTGTGGAGCTTTTAATTCAAAATGGGGTAGATGTTAATCTAAAAGATAGATATAATAATACAGCTTTGATGTGGGCTGCTAATTATGGTTACAAGGAAGTTGTGGAACTTCTAATTCTAAGTGGAGCTGATGTTAATCTAAAAGATACAGGTGGCCGAAATGCAATAATGCATGCAGAAAATGAGGAAATAAGAAAAGCGATAATTGATGCGGTTAAGAAGAGAAATGAAAAGACTGGAGAGAATGTTGTTATTCAAGGATTTGAGAGAGAATAGAGGGGAATTCGTAGATCCCTTGACGTTTTGCTAAAGCAAAACGAGGGATGACTGAAAAAAAGAACGCAAAACGAGGGACGATAAAAAAAGAGGTTTCTTGATATTTGCTTAAATAAATTAAAAAACTTATTTCAATGATAAAAAATTATCAATAAATTCGGTTATTTGATTTTTAAACGATATGGGGTCGTTTAATTTTGCTTCTAGGCCAGTTAAAGTGCTATAACCAAATGACGCGCCATCATTTATACGTATGACGGTTAGATTTAATGGACCTTTTAGGTTAAAATCGGTTATGAGTTCTGGATGATATTTAAGGTCTATCAAAAAGGCGGTTATTTTTTTTGAGTAATTTTTTTTTAAGATTGAGATGATGCGTTTTATTGCAAGGCTACAGTTTTGGCATGGATTTAATGAGTTATAAAAGATTATAACCTCAGGTTTTTTACTTTTGGGGTTAGCATAAAGTGTGTCATAGTTTAGTTCATATGCATTTGTATTTAGTGATGCAAAAATCAAAAACAAATAAACTAAAAGGCGCATTTTTTTCTCCTTTTTTGTTATAAAGGAGATGTTGCCTCCTTTAACCAATTTAGCTCTTGTTTAGATAAGTATTTTTTTAAGTTTTTAAATACTGTTTGATGATAAGTATTTACCCAATCGATTTCTTCTTTAGTTAGGAGATTTTTATCAATTAGGGTTTTATCTAATGGTACCATTGTTAGAGGAACAAACTTTAAGAAATTAGTATTTTTTTGCGAATCTATGTAGTATAGATTTTCTATTCTGATACCAAAATGTTTTTCTTTGTAAAATCCTGGTTCGATAGATGTTACCATACCTTTTTGTAATGGCATGGTTGATTTTGAGTAAATTGAAATAGGGCTTGAGATTTCATGTACATTTGAAAAACATCCAACACCATGACCTGTTCCATGTTCATAATTTAGGTTATGTTTATATAAAACAGATCTTGCTAAGATATCAAGTTCTGAGCCTTTGGTATTTTCTTCAAATAATGTTGAGGCAAGATTTATGTGTGATTTTAGAACAAGGGTATTTTTTTCTATCATATCTTGAGTTGGTTTTTTTATAGAAATTGTTCTTGTTACATCAGTTGTGCCATCAAAATATTGAGCACCACTATCAAGGAGTAATAATGAGCCTTTTTTGATGGTTGCATTTGATTGAGCTGTTGGATGATAGTGTACAATTGCTCCATTTGGTCCAAAAGCGGAAATGGTTTCAAAACTTTCAGAATAGAAATTTGCTTCTTTTTTGCGCAATTGATGAAGCTTTTCTGAGATGTCTAGTTCTTTTTTATCTGAATAGTTTTTAGATAACCAATAAAGGAATTTAGTTAATGCAACACCATCTCGTATGTGGGATTCTATCATTCCTTTTAGTTCGGTTTTATTTTTGATTGGTTTTAAGGAATCGATAATATCTGGTGTATTGATGATGTTTGGATTAAAATCTTTGATGATTGCGGGCATATTTGCAAAATTTGCGCCAAGTTTTTTGATGTCTTTGATATGGTCTTTTAGGCTTAAAATTGGCAAAGCCTCTTTTAGGTCGGTATTATTGGCAAAAATCTTATATGACCCATCTTTATTAACTAATACATATGCTCTAAGAATTGGTGTATAGGCAAGAGCATTTGAGCGCATATTTAATAGCCATGAAGAATTTGATGCAGATGTTACAAGATAGGCATCAAGATTTTTCTTTTTTATATAGGATACTTGTTTTTCAATTTTTTCTTTTGATGTTAGACCTGAAAACTTTTTTTGGTGAACGAAAGTTTTAGTTTTTGTGCTATCAAGGTTTAGAGGCTCATTTGGGGAGGGCAAAAAGGTTGCTTTGGGTAAAGTTGTTTTTAGGTTTTGAAGAGTAAGCTCACTTATTTCCCAAGGGTTAAAGGTTATTATTGGTGATGATTTTAAATAAGTTTGTTTGAGCCATTTGGTAAATGGAGTATCTACGGTTTTGATTACTTCAATTTGCTTTAAGTTTACTTCTTTTTTGGCTTGAAGTTCATATCTTCCATCTACAAAAATATAGGCTTTGGTTTGGGTTATGAACAATAATGCAGACGAGCCACTAAAATTAGTTAAAGATAAAATATTGTTTTCTGAATCTAAAATATCTTCACCGATAAATAAGTTACCAAGAGTTACTATTCTTGCATCTTGGTTTTGTAATTTTAGCTTTTTTTGAATATCTTTTATTGTCATAGTTATCTCCTATTTTTGCAATAGTACAGCGCGCCAATTTTCTAGTTCATAAGTTTTTATGTGGTTAAAACCATGAGAAATATGGTGCTTTATGATATCTTCTAATTGTGTATCTATAAAGCCAGAGATTAGGTAATATCCTCCAAATCTTAAATTATCATAAGCATCTTTAGTCATTGCTTTTAGGGGATTTAATAAAATGTTGGCAAAAATAATATCAAATGGGGCTTTAGTTTTAATTATAGGATTTTGATAACCATCGCTTAAGATTGATGAAATTGTGTCGTCAACATTATTGGTTATGGTGTTTGATAAAGTTACATCAACTGATTCTTGGTCGATATCGGCTGCTATGATTGAAACTTTTTTGTTCCATAGTTTTGAGGCTGAAATTGATAAAATGCCAGAACCTGTTCCCATATCTAAGATTTTTTGTGGAACAATTAGGCGTTTTAATTCTGAAATAGCCGTTAGGCACATTTTGGTTGTTTGGTGTTCTGAACCAAAGGCTGTTGCTGCATATACTTGAACCGGAATTTTATCTGTTTTGGGTGTTGATGTTTCGTGTATGCCATAAATTAAAAAATCGCCAATTTCAAATGGGGCAAATTTTATAACATTTTCTGTTAACCAGTTTTTGTCTTCTAGGTGTTCTATGGTGTATGGCAGAACTTTATTGTAAAGAGAGTTTATTTTTTTATCAAACTCTTCTTTGTTAAAGTCATTATTTATGTAGCAAACATATTCTTCTTTGCCATCGTCTGTGTAGTTTATTGACACTACTTCAAAGTAATCACTTAAAAAATCTGAAACAATTTCGGGCATTTCTTCAATTGGAGCAAATTTTAATAATTTTAAATTGTGTTTAATGTTGTGCATAGTTTCACCTTTGAATTTTACAAGTTTTAATTATCGTTGCATAAATATAGTGAGGAAAACGTTAATAAAGAGATTATATTATGAAAAAAATATTTGGTTGTTTAGCGGTTTTGATGCTTGCTTCTTGTGGTTTTTTCAAGGGAGACTACACTTTAGGTAAGCGTAATACACTTACGGATTTCTTCTATACATACAACATTCGTTATTATGATGAAGGTGCTTTTGAAGAAACCGAAACAGAAACTATTTCTATTACAGACTATAAAGCAGGTAAGGCTCGCCATGCAGTTCCTGGTGGTGTAGTTGTTTCTTCTAAAATTTATCAGAAGTTGATTTTTTCTGATGAATTTGTTAGACCAACAGCTAAAGGTGCTATGGTTTCTTATACTGTTCCTGTTGAATTTTCTGATGAAAAAGTTTATAAAGCGATTGGTGAAACAGAAATTAATGGCAAAACACTTCGTTTGGTAGAACCGAATCGATTAGGGGATGTTTTGTTGATTGATGATAAAGGTAATATTTATCCAAGAGTTGGTCGTATTTATAATGATAGACTTGCTTTGCTTGAAACATCTTTTCTCTTAGAGCCTGAAGGTATTAAGTTCTTAAATGAAACTATGAATAAGGCTAGTGAAGAAGAAATTGTTAGTGGTTTTGAAGTGCGTTATAAAGGAGTTGAAGATTATCAAATGGTATTTGATTATAATAGTGTTTCTCCTAATAATGGACAACCTATCGAAACTTCTAAAACATTCAAGTTCCCTATGTATGACAAAAAAGTTAATATTGAAGGTATAGAGCTTGAGATACTTAATATTGATGATAGTGGAATTGAGTATAAGATATTGGAATAAGAGTTTAAAGAGTTAAATTTTGATATCTAGAGCGACCTTTTTAGGTCGCTTTTTTTAGGGGTGCTCTAAAACACTATCATGGTTTTTTAAAGTTTTTTTATGTTCACTTTTAAATTCGGAGATCCCTTGACGATTGCTTAATGCAATCGAGGGATGACTAGGGAGATATTTATTGCATATGGGGGAAAATTATGATAAAATGGGCTATGTTTTGAGAAAAACGGGGCAAAAATGAGTGAAGTAACGTTAGAAAGTCAATTGATTGAGATTATTAAAGACGAAGAAATGGCAGAAAATATCAAGCTTGCTAAGATTGATATGTTAATTAGACTTGGCGTTGATGTTAATGTAATGTATGGAGCAAGGTCACCTTTAAGGTTTGCAAAAGATAATAATTTAGAAAAACTTGTAGAGCTTTTAGAAAATAATGGCGCAAAAGATGTTTTTGATGAAAAAATAGCAAAAGAACTTGGTGCAAAATTAATAAAAGCTTGTCAAGGTGAAGAAAAAAAAGACGTTAAAGAAATTAAAGAATTGATTGATATGGGGGCAGATGTTAATCAAAAAAATGAGTATGAGCGGACTGCTTTGTTGTTTGCTTTAATCTATGGTCATAAAGAAATTGCTGAGATATTAATTAAAAATGGAGCAAATGTTAACCAAAAAGGTAAAGGTGGACGCACAGCATTGATGTTTGCTTCTCGTGAAGGAGATAAGGAAATTGTTGAGCTATTAATTAAAAATGGGGGGGATGTTAATGGATGTAATGAATATGGAACCACAGCTTTGATGGAGGCTTCTCGTGAAGGAGATAAGGAAATTGTGGAGTTTTTAATTCAAAATAGTGCAGATGTTAATGCTAGGAATAGAAATGGCGGGACAGCTTTGATGGAGGCTTCATCGTATGGGTATAAGGAAATTATAGAGTTATTAATTCAAAATGGCGCAGATGTTAATGCTATGAATTATTTATCCCTTCGTGATGCGATGGATTGTGCAAATGATGCTGAAACAAGAGAAGTAATAATTGAAGCTGTTAAGAAGAGAGAAGAAAAAGCTAGAGAAAATGTTATTATTCAAGGATTTGAGCGAGAATAAATGGGTTTAATTTGTAAATCCTTTGACGTTTTGCTAAAAGCAAAACGAGGGATGACGGCTTAAGGATTGTGTTGCTGATTTAATTATAAATTTTAAAACTTATTATGAGGTTTAAGTTTTGGCATTTTTTATTATCTCTTAAATAAAAAATGGGAGGTAAAAATGCGTTTTGTAAAACCAGAAAGTTTAGGTGAGAATTCTATAATTTTAGATGTTAGAGGAAACGATGAGTATAGTGCTGAAAGGCTTGAGCTTCCTCATATATTGATTAAAGCTGATGATGTTGAACCGGATAAATTTATGGCACAATATAACCCTAATGGTGATAAGGTTGTAAATATTTTGTGCACTTCTGGTGGTAAGGCATCAGAGGTTGCAGAGCGTTTTGAAAATGCCGGATATGATAATATTGCTGTTATTGTTGGCGGAATAATTGAGGCTGAATATGAAGGACTAAATATTGTAAGAGGAAATAATTAATATAAGCTTTTTAAGAAAGGTTGTTATAAATAAAACTAAAGGGGTAGCTTTGGCTACCCCTTTGCGGTTATTGGCGCGCTCTAGAGGATTCGAACCTCTGACCCACAGCTTAGAAGGCTGTTGCTCTATCCTGCTGAGCTAAGAGCGCATGACTTGAGGTGTATTATTAGTAGATTTGTTTTTATAGTCAAGAGTTTTTTTTATTTTTTTTGATGTATAATAATTTATGCAGTATTTTTGGTCATTGGGAGAGGGGAATTTGCTTGGTTTTGGTAGAGTGTGCCAATATTTGAATAAATTTGGAGATAGTTCTTTGGTGAGTTGCAAAATTTTTAAGGTTATTGTTTTATCGTAAAATTCAGAAAATGATGCAAAAATTATGCCATATATTACGGCTTGGTTGATGATTATTGGTTGTATTGATGAGGGGACATTGGGTAGTTCGTTTAATTTTTGTTGGAGCTGTTCTTCTAAATATATTAGGGTTGTTTTTATATTGTTGTTGAATAAATCTTTTAAGAGTGTTTGATTTTTTTTATCTTTTTGAATGAGATTATAGAATACTTTATAGGATTTTAGCATTGCATAAAGATGCGTTGTTGATGAAGTTTTAAAATAGTGGCGCAGTATTCTTATGATTTTATCATCTTCTGCGTTGTTTTTTATATAGGTGAAAATTAGCTGAAAGAGATGGTATTTTTTTAAGTTGTTTTTATCTAGGCTTAAGTATTGAGATATCGTGTTTGATGTAGATGTTTCTAGTTCTTTGGAGAGAATCGAAGTTTGGTTTTGGGCTTTGTTTTTTAAGATTAATTGAGTTAATTTTTGTTCTAACTCATCTATTGAGGGTGATTTTGGTTCTGGAGCGGAAACTTTTTTGGCGCTTTTTAGGGTAATGTCAAAAAATAGCAAAAGTGGTATTAAAAATAATATTAGCGGTATTAGATGCATTAAAATGATAAATAAGAAATTTTGCATAGTCAATTTTCCCATTTTGTTTCTAACTTTAGGAATATAGGAAAATTTTTGCTTTTTTTTAGCTAGGCTTTGGGTTAGTTTTTGTTTAGTCTTTGTTTAATGAAGTTGATTAATTCATTGTTTTTTGTGCAAATGGCATTTTCTAATGCTAGTTCTAAATATTTATTAGCAGAGCTTAAGTTTTTTTGGCGAATAAAAACCTCTGCTATATTATTATAATCTATAGCTAGTCCTATTTGTCTTGATTTTGAATTTTCTAAATCGAGAGCTTGTTTAAATAGATTTTGGGCACGCTTAAGATTGTTTTCGCTTAAAGAAATTATGCCAAGTAGAGTATAGGCATTTGCCTTAAAGTATGGGGCTTTGGGTGAAGATTTTTTTTCAATTAATTGGGTTAAAATTGATTTGGCTTTTTTGAGGTTGTTTTGGGAATATAGGATTTCTGATTTTAAGTAATTTAGCTCAAAAATATCTTGCTCATTTTTTAGTTTTTGGGCAATTTCTAAGCCTAAATCAGTATATTTTAGGGCGCTTTTTAGCTTATTTTGGGATTTATATATTCTTGCTAGCAAGTCATAGCTAAATGCCTTGGTTGGAAGCGAAATTTTAGGAATTTCTAAAGAGCTATTAAGTAAGGTTTTTGATTTATCTAATTGATTTAGTTTAAAAAATGCAAGTGCTTTCCAATTTAGGATATTAGAATAGGTGATGTTGTAGTTGTTTTTTTGGCAGATTTTAGATGCACATTCAAAGTATTTTATAGCATTTTCGTAGTTTTCATACATCAGTTCATTTAGCCCATGATAGGCTTTGATTTCGGCAAGTTTAGGTTTTACTTTTATGTAGTTTAAAAAGATGTTTTCTGCCTCATAGAGCATTGCTCTTGATATGTCCAATTTGCCACAAATTTTATAAACTTTAGCGAAGGCTAAAAAACATTCTCCGCACTCAAAATAATATTTTTTAGCTTTAAAAATTTTTAAGGCTTTTGAGAGGTTGTTTGAAGCATTTAAGAGGTCTGTTTGGTAGATTTCAAACAAGGCTTTTTGGTATAAATATTTGGCTTTTAATACTTTGGGGGCATAAAAAGGAATTTTCAGGTTTGGTGTTTCTAAGTTAGGGATATTGTTTAATAAAATATCTGTATCTATTTTTAGTAATTGTAGTTTGTAAGAAGCATTTTTAGGTAATTTTTTTAATTTTTGATGCGCTTTTTTTAGGTTTTTGTAGAGTATAGGGAGAATTTCTTTTTCGCTATTGTTTAAAAATAGGGGATTTTTTTTCTCATAATAGGTTGAAAAGAAAAAAGGAATATCTTTATTAAAAGGGGCTGAAATTTTCTTTTTATTTTCTTTCAAAATATTTACTCTCTGTTAGCTTTTTAAAAATTATAATAAGTCTAGATAAATTTATTATAGGGGTATTTTTTAAAATGGCTATTACAAAGTTAAATTCTTCAGAACTTTATAGAAAATGTGATCCTCAAAAATTTGAGTTCAATACTACTGCAGAGCTTGAGGAACGCTTGTCTGCGCTAGGACAAGATAGAGCGATTAGTGCGGTTGAACTTGGAATTAATATTCGTTCTCGTGGATATAATTTATTTTGCTTAGGTCCTGAAGGAACAGGTAAGACCAGTCTTGTTAAGAGAATCCTTGAAAAAGAAGGTAAAATAAGAAGAACTCCTGATGACTGGGTGTATGTTTATAACTTTGATGAGCCTCATAAACCTTTGGCAATTAATTTTGAAGCAGGTGGCGCGCCAAAATTCCAAAAAGAAATGGAAGAATTTGCAGAATTTATTGAGCAAGATTTGCCTAATATTGTTAAAGATGATATTTATGAAGAGCAACTTGCGGCTATTAAAGAAAAATACCAAGCAAAACGTAATGATTATGTGAAAGTTTTACAGAAAAAAGCAAAAGGTAAAAAAGTTTCGCTTTTACATATGCCTATGGGGGTTGTAGTTGCTCCTATGAAAAATGGCGAAATCATTAGTCCTGATGTTTTTGATACCCTTAGTGAAGAAGAAAAAAATGAAATAATGGCAGACCTTAATGCTATGCAAGAAGAAATTGCTCAGCATCAGGATAATGCTCCAGAGTGGGAAGAAAAACAAGCAGAAGAAATTAAACATCTTCAAGAAAAAGTAGTTAAAGAGGCTATTAAAAAACCTATTGATGAAATTAAGAAAAAATATAAGGGTAACAAAAAAGTTGCAGAATATTTGAAGACTGTTCTTAATTATATCTTGGATAATATCACAACTTTTGTGCCAAACTATGACCAAGATAGTAAACCTCAAGCAGAAGAAGAGCCAATGGCTGGTCTTTTAAGCCAATTAAAGAGCCAACAAGAGGATGATAAATTCCAAAAATTTAAAGTTAATGTTGTGGTTAAAAATGTGCCAGATAGTGGTGCTCCTATTGTTTTGCTTGATCACCCAACTCAGGGAAATTTGGTTGGAAAAGTTGAACGTATTCAACAATTTGGTGCGCTAATTACCGATTTTTCCTTAATAAAAGGTGGTGCGCTTCATAGAGCTAATGGCGGATTTTTATTAATTGATGCAAGAAAACTTCTTTTGCAACCATATTCTTGGGATTCATTAAAACGTGCGCTTGCTTCTAAAGAAATAAAAATTGAAGCGCCTAGTGAAGATACTAGTTTTGCAACTATTTCTCTTGACCCTCAACCAATTCCTTTGGATGTAAAAGTAGTTATGACTGGTGATAGTGAACTTTATGATTTATTAAGTGAACGTGACCCAGACTTTAAAGACTACTTCAAAGTTGAGGCTGATTTTGGTGGTGTTATTGATAGAACTGATGAGAATGAAATTGAATATGCAAAGCTAATTGGTTCATTATCCAAGAAAAAAGGCTTGCGCTCACTTAATAAGCAAGCGGTTGCTCGCATTATCGAATATTCATCTCGTATGGCTGATGATACAGAAAAATTAACTGCCCACGTGGCATCTATTGGTGACTTATTAAAAGAAGCTGATTATTGGGCTCGTAAATCCAAAGCAAGTCAGATTGGTAAAAATCACATTGAGCAAGCAATTAAATCTCAAGTTTATCGTTCTGATAGAATTAATCAAGCTATGCTTGAACAAATCGATAAGGGAACAATTTTACTTGATGTTAAAGGTGAGCGTGTTGGTCAAATTAACGGATTGGTGGTATATAACTTTACTCGCAATTCTTTTGGTAAACCAACTCGTATTACAACCCAAGTACGCTTAGGTCATGGTGAGTTTATTAATATCGAACGTGAAGTTATGATGAGTGGTCCTATTCATTCTAAAGGTGTTTTAATTTTACAATCATTAATTGCCAATCGCTTTGCTAAGCATTCGCCACTTTCTTTATCTGCTAGCATTGTTTTTGAACAATCTTATGGTGGTGTTGATGGTGATAGTGCAAGCTCTACAGAATATTATTGTATGCTTTCAGCTATTGCGGAAATTCCTATTAAGCAATCTTTGGCAGTTACTGGTTCTATTAACCAATTTGGTGAAATTCAACCAATCGGTGGGGTTAATGAAAAAATCGAAGGCTTCTTTGATGTTTGTAAGTACAATGGGCTAACTGGCGACCAAGGTTGTATTATTCCTCGCACAAACGTTGTTAATCTTATGCTTCGTGAAGATGTTGTTAAAGCTGTTGAAGATGGTCAATTCCACATCTATGCAATTGATAGTGTTGATGATGGTATTGAGCTTTTAACAGGTATCAAAGCCGGTAAGCTTGATAAACGTGGTCGCTATCCAAGGGGTAGTGTTAACTGGCATGTTCAACAAAGTCTTGAAGAGTATTATAGAGATTATGTAAGATGTGCTAAAGAAACACATGGTGCTATTTAGATGGTGATAAAAAAGTATTATTAATTTGTTTATGGATATGCCGGAATTTTGTGAGAGCAAAGTTCCGGCTTTTATTATTTTTTATTGCAAATAGGGGGATTTTGTGATAAAATAGGCTATGTTTTTTAGAAAAACGAGGTGAAAATGAGCGAAGATATCTTAGAAAAGCAGTTGTTTGAGATAATTCGAAATGAAGAGATGAGCGAGAAGATAAAACTTGCTAAACTTGATATGCTCATAAAATTAGGTGTTGATGTTAATGCTAAAGATGAATCTGAAGACGACATAACAGCATTGATGAAAGCATCTAAAGAAGGGCTTAAGGAAGTTGTGGAGCTTTTAGTTGCAAATGGTGCTGATGTTAATGCTAAGAATCATTATTATAAGTTGACAGCTTTGATGTTGGCTTCTGAAAATGGGCATAAGGATGTTGTAGAGTTTTTAGTTTCAAGTGGAGCTGATGTAAATGCAAGCGATAGATTTGGTCATACAGCATTGATGAAGGCATCTTATACAGGACATATTGATATTGTGAAACTATTAATTTCAAAAGGTGCAGATATAGAGGCTGTAAATCAAAATGGGGATACAGTGTTGAATTGTTCATCTGAGTTTGGGCGCTTGGAAATTGTTAAATTATTGTTAGAAAATGGTGCAAGTGTATACAAAAAAAATTGTATTAACAATTCAGCTTTGGAGAAAGCTTCAGAAAACGGATATATAGAAATTGTTGAGTTGTTGTTATCAAAATATTTGGATGATGATAGAAAAATTGAAGATATGAATGAGGCTTTATCAAAAGCTGTAAAATATGATCATAAAGATGTGGTTGAATTTTTAGTTGTAAATGGGGCAGATGTTAATAGCGATGTAGGACTTGATGGTAATATCTTGATCACTGCGGTAAGTATGGAAAGAAAAGAGATTATTAAGTTTTTAATTGAAAACGGAGCAGATGTTAATAAAAAGGGGGAGTGGGGCCGAACAGCTTTAGAAGAGGCAAAAGACGGAGAAGTTAGAAATATAATAAAAGATGCTGTTAAGAATAAAAATATAGAAAGAAGTGGAAAATTTATGGGTAGTATAAAAAGTTTGTTTGGTAGAGTATAAAAAATGAGTGAGAATATCTTAGAAAAGCAGTTATTTGAGATTATCAGAGATGTGGATATGGCAGACCATATTAAGCATGCTAAGATTGATATGTTGGTTAGACTTGGCGTAGATGTTAATGCTATGTATGGGGCGAAGTCTCTCTTAAAGCTTGCAAATGAGGTAAAAGAAGAAAAAATTGCTAAGTTTTTAGAGGAAAATGGAGCTAAAGAGTTTTTTGATGAAGAAAAGGCAGAAGAATTAGGGCAAGAGTTGCTTAAAGAATGTGGTCAGAAAGAAATAAATTTTGAAAAAGTAAAAGAGTTAATAAATAAAGGGGCTGATATTGAGGCTAAAAATAATAATGGATATACTTCGCTTATGTCTGCTTCTGACAGGGGGCATAGTGAAGTTGTAAAATTGTTAATAGAAAAAGGTGTGGATATTGAGGCTAAAAATATATCTATTATGATAGCTTCTAGAAGTGGTTATAGTGAAATTGTAAAATTGTTATTAGAAAATGGGGCTAATATTGAGGCTAAAAATCATGATGGAAGTACTTCGCTTATGTGGGCTTCATCAAATGGTAAAAGTGAAGCTGTAAAACTGTTATTAGAAAAAGGGGCGAATATTGAGGCTAAAAATAATGATGGAAGGATGTCGCTTATATTGGCTTCATCAAATGGTAGTAGTGAAGTTGTAAAACTGTTATTAGAAAAAGGGGCGGATATTGAGGCTAAAAATAATAATGGAGATACTTCGCTTATGTATGCTTCTTACATAGGGCATAGTGAAATAGTAAAATTGTTATTAGAAAAAGGGGCGGATATTGAGGCTAAGAATGATCATGGAAGTACTTCGCTTATGTGGGCTTCTAGATATTGTAAAAGTGAAGTTGTAAAATTGTTATTAGAAAATGGGGCGGATATTGAGGCTAAAAATAATGATGGAAGGACTGCTATTGATTTGGCAAGAAATGATAAAATAAGGGAAATGCTAGAGGATGCAAGTAAAAAAAGAGTTCAGCAAAAAGTGATTTTGAATGCTCTAAATAAAGGAATGGGAGACTAAAATGAGTGAGAATATTTTAGAAAAGCAGTTATTTGAGATAATTAAAGATAAAGAAATGCCTAAGTATGTTAAAATGGCGAAGCTTGATATGCTTATTACTATAGGCGTTGATATTAATGCAAAGGATGGAAATAACAGGCCAGCATTGATGTGGGCATCTGAAAGAGGATATAAAGAAGTTGTAGAGTTGTTAATAGAAAAAGGGGCAGATGTTAATATTAAAAATGGGTTTGAAATGTCTCCATTGATAGCAGCATCTAGAGAAGGTAAAAAAGAAGTCGCAGAATTATTGATTGCTCAAGGGGCTGATATTAATGCTAAAGATAAAGATGGCATGACCGCATTGATAAAGGCCTCAGAAAATGGACATAGAGAGGTAGTTGAGTTATTGCTAGAAAAGGGAGCTGATGTTAATGCTAAAGATGAAGATGGTTGTACTGCGTTGATTTTTGCCGCAGTAAAAGGGCAAAAAGATGTTGCTAGGGTGTTGTTAAAAAATAGTGCTGATGTGAATGCAAATGATAAATATGGTCGGACAGCGTTGATGATGGCATCTTGTAATGGTTATAAAGATGTTGTTGAATTGTTAATAGAAAAAGGTGCTGATGTTAATGCTAAAGATTATAAAGGCTTTACTGTGATGTTTTTAGCTTGTGATGATGAAATGAGAAAAACAATAATTGAAATAGTTAAGAAAAGAAATGAAAAAACAAATGAAAATGTTGTTACCAAAGGAATAGAAAGGTAATAAAATGAGCGAAGTAACTTTAGAAAGCCAATTGTTTGAGATAATTCAAAATGAAGAGATGGCGGAACATATTAAGCTTGCTAAGCTTGATATGCTAGTTAGGCTTGGGGTTAATATTGATGCTAAAGACGATAATGGTAAAACAGCGTTGATGATAGCATCTAGAGATGGTCATAAAGAGGTTGTGGAATTTTTGATAGAAAATGGAGCTAAAGTTAATGGTAAAGATGGGGTTTATAGGACAGCGTTGATGATGGGTTCTGAAAAAGGACATAGAGAAGTTGTTGAGTTATTGATAGAGAAAGGTGCAGATGTTAATGCTAAAGCTATGACAGGAATAACAGCGTTGATGATGGCTTCTGAAAAAGGACATAGAGAAGTTGTTGAGTTATTGATAGAAAATGGGGCAGATATTAATGCTAAAGAACTTTTGGGGAATACAGCATTGTGTTTGGCCACAGAAAACGGTCATAAAGAAATTGAAGAATTATTGAAGGAAAAAGGTGCTTTAGTTTATGAAAAAACGATTAAAGTTGATTTGAAGATGAGTGAAGATAATAAGTTACTGAAAATGAAAGTTGTTAAAAGGCTAATTGATAAAATTAGGTAATTATAGTTGAAAGGCGATAGCTTTTGAAATTTAAAGCTGTTGTTTTCCGTTTGAAAGTATAAGAGTAGTCCAAGCGTAGAAATGCAGATATTTGATAAATTAAAGAAGATTCAGGATTATTTTAAGTAATTTATAACTAAATTATTTATAGAATACTTGCTGTAATGTATTTTATAGCAGGTATTTGGGATGTTTGAAACTAAAAAGAAAAAAACAAAAAAAAGAAAGCAAAAGAAAAAAGAGGAAAGCCTTTGGGTTATTCTTCGTGATAGAGGGTGGGGCGCTTTATTTAAGAAAAAAAGAAAAAGCTCAAAGAAACTTAAAAAATCAACTTTTAGATTTAAGTTATTGATTTTCTTGATTTGGCTTTTTGTTGTGAGTATAATTGGTATTGCTGGGTTTGTTTGGTATTGTAGTGCTAGTTTGCCGGATTTTTCTAAAGCCCTATATGTTGAGAGATCTCGTGGTGTTAAAATTTTAGCAGAAGATGGACGAGAGATTACTTCATATGGGGCTATGTTTTCTAAGCCTGTGACATTAGATGAATTGCCAAGTTATGTGCATCAGGCTTTTGTTGATACAGAGGATAGACGTTTTTATAAACACAAAGGTTTTGATTATATTGGTTTTGTTAGAGCTATGGCAATTAATGTTGTTAAATTGCGTTATGCGCAAGGGGCTTCTACAATTACTCAACAAGTGGCAAAAAATTTATTTTTAACTCGTGATAAAAGTGTAAAACGTAAAGTGCAAGAATATTTGCTTGCGAAAAAATTAGAAGAAAATTTTTCTAAAAAACAAATTTTAGAGATTTACTTAAATCGGGTATTTTTCGGTTATGGTGCTTATGGAATTAATGGTGCGTCTAAAAGATATTTTAATAAGACGGCTAAAGAGTTAAATATGTTAGAAACGGCTATTTTGGCTGGTTCGTTAAAAGCACCAAGTAAATATAATTATTTTGCAAATAAAGAGCTTAGCTTAAAAAGGGCTTGGACTGTTTTATCCTTAATGAAAAGAGCGGGTACTTTGAGCAAAGAAGATGTAGAAGAAGCTAAAAAGCAAAAAGTTCAAGATGCTAATGAGGGAGTTATTTTAGGGGGTAGGTATTTTGGCGATTATGTTATGAATGAGCTAAAATATGTTTTTGGTGATGAGAAAGATAAGGATATATACATCAAAACAACTCTTGATTATGACTTGCAACAAAGAGCAGAATATTTACTTCGTAAAAAACTAAGAGAAAACAAAAAAAATAATATAACCGAAGGTGCGGTTGTTATTTTAGATAAAGATGGTGCTGTTAAGGCGATGAGTGGGGGATTTGATTATTCTAAAAGTCAATTTAATAGAGCAACTCAAGCTTTAAGACCTGCTGGTTCTTCGTTTAAGTTATTTGTTTATTTAGCGGTGCTTGAAAAAGGTTTTGGGATTGATGAGTTAATTAGTGATGAACCAATTAAGATTGGTGATTGGGAACCAAAAAATTATGATAAAAAGTTTAGGGGTGCTGTTAGTGTAAAAGAGGCTTTTGCAAAATCTTTGAATGCGGCAACGGTTGATTTGGCGACATATAGTTCGTTGGAAGATATTATTGAGATGGCTCATAGACTTGGTGTTAGTACGGAGATTAAATCTCATCCGGCAATTATTTTAGGTGCAACAGATGTTAAGGTGATTGATATGGCGGGAGCTTATGGAGCTATTTTTAATGGTGGTTATGAGGTTTTGCCTTATGTGATTGATGAGATTTATGATACAGATAATGAGCTTTTATATAAGCATGAGCAAGGCTTGAAAAATAGGGTGTTAAGTACTGAGGTGGTTGAAAAAATGAGGACTTTGCTTCGTTCGGTTGTAGTTTGGGGGACTGGTAAAAAAGCAAACAAGGTTAAAAATGCGCATGGTAAAACAGGTACATCTCAAAATTATCGTGATGCATGGTTTGTTGGTTTTAATGATAAGTATGTTGGTGCGGTTTGGGTTGGTAATGATGATAATAAGCCGATGAATGATGTTTCTGGTGGAGGGGTGCCAACGGAGATTTGGGCTGATATTTTTTAGATATGACAACCTTTAGTGGGGTTATTGGATGTGATGCCAGCAGAGCTTTTTTATTGCAAAAGGGGGATTTTTGTGGTAAAATAGGGTATATTTAAGAATAGGGGGAAGTTTATGAGTGATATAACATTAGAAAGCCAATTGTTTGAGATAATCAAAGATAAAGAAATGCCAGAACATGTAAAATTGGCAAAGCTTGAGATGCTTGTTACGCTTGGTGTTAATATTGAAGCTAGGGATGAAGCGAAAAATACAGCGTTGATTTTTGCTTCTATGAAAGGGAATAAGGATATTGTGGAATTTTTGATAGAAAAAGGTGCTAATATTAATGCTGTAGGAGATTTGGATTATACTCCTTTAATGTGGGCGGTACGTAAAGATCATAAAGATATTGTTGAATTGTTGTTAGATAAAGGGGCATATACAGATATACGCCCAAATGAGGGTACTCCTTTGATATTAGCGGCTACTTATGGTCGTAAAGAAATTGTTGATATATTGATTAGAAGGGGAGCATACCTTCTTGCGCGTGATTCTATTCGTGGTGATACAGCATTAAGCAAGGCTGCTTCTAATGGTCGTTTAGATATTGTTGATAGTTTAGTCTCAAATGGTGCATGGATTGAGTTAGGTGATAGTTATGGGAGGACGCCATTGATAAAGGCGGTTGAAGAAGGGTGTAAAAATGTGGTAGAATATTTGGTTGAAAAAGGTGCTGATGTTAATGCTGAAACTTATGATGGGCATACTGCATGGATGATTGCTTCTTGGAATAATAAAAAAGAAATTTTAGAGGTTTTAATAGAAAAAGGAGCAAAGATTGATTTAGAAAAATATTATCAAAAAAAAGCTAAAATAACCTATGCTAAAGATAGTGAAACAAGAAATATGTTAGTAGATGCGGTGAAAAAAAGAAATAAAAAAGAAAAAGGTTTGATTATTGGGAGCATTAAAAATTTATTTGAAAGGTAGCCAATGAGTGAGATAACATTAGAAAGCCAATTATTTGAGATAATTAACGATAAAGAAATGCCAGAACATATTAAGCTTGCCAAGCTTGATATGCTTGTAAAGCTTGGAGTTGATGTTAATGCTGTAAATAATTTGGGGCGAACAGCATTGATGTTAGCTTGTCGAGAAGGTTATAAGGAAATTGTGGAATTATTGATAAAAAATGGGGCAGATGTTAATAAGAATGATAATTTTTTGTATTATAATCCATTAATGTATGTTTTAGAAAGAGGTACAATTGATGATGATCGTAAAAAAATTATAGATCTTTTGGTTGAAAACAATGCAAATCTTGAACAAAAAGATAAAGGTGGAGATACTCTTCTTTTGAAGGTTGCTCAATTTGGTAGTAAAGAAGATATAGAATATTTATTGGATAAAGGTTTTGATATAAATGCATCAAATAAATATGGACAGAATGCTTTAATGCTTGCAGTAGGATCTGGCGAAATTGAGAAAGTTAAGTTTTTAGTTGAAAAAGGTATGGATATTCATAAAAAAGATAATACATGGAAAGATACACCATTAATTCATGCTGCACAGCTTGGTCATTTAGATATTGTAGAGTATTTATTGGATAAAGGTTCTTTGGTTGATGATGTAAATAAGAGTGGCGAAACAGCATTATTAAAAGCATCAAACCGTGGGTATTTGGATGTTGTGAAGTTATTATGCAGTAAAGGAGCTGATATTAATCACCAGAAGAATTTTGGATGGTCATCAATTATGCTTGCGGCAGGTGAAGGACACACTGATGTTGTTAAATTTTTAGCAAAAAAAGGAGCTGGTTTGAATGTTCAAAATAGTGATGGTGAAACAGCTTTAATTAGGGCTGTTCAATTTAATAATAAAGAGATACTCGATTTATTGATAGTTCTTGGTGCAAGAATGGATATTAAAGACAATAGAGGCTTAACAGCTGAAGATTGGGCAAAAGATGATGCGCTTAAAGATGTTATAGAAATAGCAAAAATAAAAAGAGGTTTCAATAAAGTGACTTTTGGTTTATTTAGATAATAACATTGAAAGACACTCAAGACATTTTGGGTGTTTTTTATTGAAAATGGGGGAATTTTGTGATAAAATGAGCTATGTTTTGAAAAAAATGAGGCGAAAATGAGCAAAATTACGTTAGAAAGCCAATTGTTTGATATAATCAAAGATAAAGAAATGGCGGAAAATATTAAGTGTGCCAAGATTGATATGCTAGTTAGACTTGGCGTAGATGTTAATGCTATGTATGGGGCAAAATCTGCATTAATGCTTGCCAAAGAAGTAAAAGAAGAAAAAGTTGCTGAGTTTTTAGGAAATAATGGGGGAAAAAATATTTTTGATGAAAAAGAGGCTAAAGAATTAGGTATGGAATTGATTGAGGAGTGTGATTGTGAAGAGGTAAATGAAGAAAAAGTAAAAGAGTTGATAGGTAAAGGAGCGGATATTGCGGCTAAAGATGAATATGCAGAAACTTCGCTTATAAAGGCTTCTAGAAAGGGGTATAGTAGTGTTGTAAAATTGTTATTAGAAAAAGGGGCGGATATTGAAGCTAAAAATAATGATGGAAGGACGTCGCTTATATTGGCTTCAGAAAATGGGCATAGTGAAATTGTTAAGATGTTATTAGAAAAAGGGGCTAATATTGAGGTTATGGATGAATATAAGATAACTTCACTTATAATGGCTTCTAAAGAAGGTAATAGCAAAGTAGTAAAGTTATTATTAGAAAAAGGGGCAGATATCGAAGCGAAGAGTAGTTGTGGAGAAACTTCGCTTATGTGGGCCTCGCATAGAGGTCATGGTGTAGTAGTAAAGTTGTTGCTAGAAAAAGGAGCTAATGTTGATGCAAAGTCTCTTTCTGGAAAAACAGCTCTTGATTGGGCAGATAGTGATAAAATAAAAAAAATGTTAAATGAAGCAAAAAATAAGAATAGTTTTTTTTATAAAGTTAAAAAAGGGTTTGGAATAGGAGACTAAAATGAGCAAAATTACGTTAGAAAGTCAATTAATTGAGATTATCAAAGATGAGGATATGGCGGAAAATATCAAGTGTGCCAAGATTGATATGTTAATAAAGCTTGGAGTTGATGTTAATGCTATGTATGGGGCAAAATCGGTATTAATGCTCGCCAATGAAGTAAAAGAAGAAAAAATTGCTAAGTTTTTAGAGGAAAATGGAGCTAAAGAGTTTATTGATGAAAAAAGAGCTAAAGAATTAGAGGAAGAGTTGATTAAGGAATGTATAAAGAATGAAATAAATTTTGAAAAAGTAAAAGAGTTAATAAATAAAGGGGCGGATATTGAGGCTAAGAATGATTATGGAAGTACTTCGCTTATGTTTGCTTCTGAAAGGGGTTATAGTGATGTAGTTAAGGTATTATTAGAAAAAGGGGCGGATATTGAGGCTAAAGATGTAGATGGAAGGACGTCGCTTATGTTGGCTTCTAGATATGGTAAAAGTGAAGTTGTAAAATTGTTATTAGAAAATGGGGCGGATATTGAGGCTAAAAATAATAATGGAGAAACTTAGCTTATGAGAGGTTCTTGTAAAGGTCATAGTGAAGTAGTAAAATTGATATTAGAAAAAGGGGTGGATATTGAGGCTAAAGATAATGATGGAAGTACTTCGCTTATGTGGGCTT
>JAZRAL010000047.1:0-28108 GCA_045634545.1 Alphaproteobacteria bacterium
ATCTTCAAACAGCTATCCATTTTTGCAATTATTGCAATCCCTCTTTCTTTAATATGGATTACTAGAAATCATATTCTTTTTGATATGCAATTTTACAACATCCCTGATACATCTCCCTTAGGGCAGAACTTTAGATATCTATCATTAAACGATAGAATTTTTGATTTTTCTATGTTATTTACTCCCTTTATTAATGCCCCATTTATTGCAGATGCAAATATGCTTTTAGCACTAATAAAAACAGAATTGTTTGGAGAATGGGATTTCACACTTATAAGCAAACTTATAATCATACCAGCATCAATAATTTACTTTATAAATATAATATTCAAAATAGTCACATTCATTGGCTGTTTTTACTTAATATTTGTAAAAAGAGATTTATCCTCTTTTAATATATTTTTTATTGTGGTTTACTTTGTATCTATAATTTATTTAATCAAATATGCATTAGATTACCCTTATATTTGTTCGTCTGACTACAGGTTATTTACATCTCTAATGTTATCAGAAGCAATTATCTTAGGAAATATTATAAAAAATAAAGCAACAAGTATCTTTTTACTTATTGCTATATCTTTTTATGCAGTTTTATCTGCATTTATATACGCTGTAGCCTTTTAGTTTTTATTTAATTCTCTTATCTCGTCTTCGATTGCCTTTGATAAGTCATCCTCGTTATTATCTTCTACAACCTCACCCAAACTTGGAGATTTATTTGTAAAATTTAATAAATTTTGAGGCGTATTCTCATCAACAACTTCTTTACTACTTATTGGCGCTGCATATTCTTGAATATCTCTCTCAATATCTCTATCTTCATTAATAAACTCTTTAATATGAATAACTTTTTTAATTTTAGGTTCTTCAATTTTCTCACCTTGTTCTATACTTTTAGCTTTGTTTTTACCTTGAAGAAAATCTTTTGTTGGCAAATTGTCACGAGCATCTAACTCTTCTTTAGATAACATTTGAACGTCAAGATTTTCAGCATCAATACATTCTAAAAGCCATACATCGTATATTGGGTGTTCTATAGCATTTATACCTGGAGCGGAAGATAAAATCCACCCTCTAAAAATATTATATTCTTCACTACCAAAGCTTTTATCTGCAACATCTACGAATGCAAAATTTTCTGGAGTTTCTTCTGCAGGACGTTTTTTACAAGAACGGAGCACTAAAGAAAAATCACCATAACTTACTTTTGAATTTACAGGAACTGTTATTTTATTAACTCTGCCTGTAACTTTATCCATCGCTTGCATTAAAGCTGAGTTGGTTTCTATTTCAGCTGAAAGCACATTTGATGACACTCCTAGCATCATCATTAAACTTAGATTTATAATACTATTTTTCTTCATCACCAGTCACCATAAATATAATTTCTCCAACCATATCTTCTAAAGATTTTGCATCTTTTGTATTTTCTGCAATTGAACCAGGAGTTATTGTTTCAGAAGATTTACCTGGCTCTATTTTTATATACTTATCTCCCATAAGTCCGTCTCCTGCCACTGAAATCACACTATCCTTTGGCAACGCTATATCTGGCGATATACTCATTTTTACGTCAACCATATAATCTTCTGTATTTATTTTTTGCGATATAACTGTTCCAATTTTAATACCATTTATACGAACATCAGCACCAGTATTTAAGCCCCCCACTTTTAAGAATCTAGCACCTATTTCATATCCTTTTACCACCTGCAGATCTGATACATTATATGCAAACATCATAAACAATGCTGCAACCACAAGAACAACTATTCCCATTATTGTTTCTACTGGTTTTTTATTCATAATCATCTCCTTTTATTTCAAATTCAACACTAGTGTTTAATTTCTCGATATTTTCATCAATAGTCTTTGATGATTTTTTATTCTTGCCCATGGAAATTATGCGATCCAATAATTCTTCTAAAATCATAGCATCTTGAGTATAGCTTATAGTGTCACCCGACTTTATAAACTCTTCTGAACCACCAACATCTATTTCTACATATTTTCCACCTATAAGACCAAAACTAACTATTGATGCACTACTATCATCTGGAATTAGATATTCGCTATCAATCTCTAATGTTAAATGAGAATTAAAATTTTCATCTAATTTTGATGCAACAACTCGGCCAATTGTTATACCTGACATTCGAACAAAATCACCAACATTTAATCCATCTGTTCGCCCAAAATCTGCATATATATTGTAAGTATCTCCTAACCCTTCATTTTTTATTGTTGCATTGTGCGATATAGTTATAAACACCATAAATATAATAACAAGCATCGTAATTATGCCTATTCTAATCGATTTGGTCTCTTCTACAGAATATTTATCTTCCACGATTGCACTCCTTATTTCATGTGTTTTATGTTTTATAGCGTATAAATAATTTTTTGTCACCATTGTTTTGTTAAATTTTCAATAAATTGTGAAAATTTTAAACATTTTCTTTTAGTATTAATTATAGCAGTTAATTTTACTAGAGTGTATAAATGATAAAAGTTGATAACGTTTCAAAAGATTTTAATACAAAAAGAGCGCTTGATAAAATAAATTTCACCCTCGAGCCTGGGGAAGTTGTCGCTCTAATTGGAGAAAACGGCGCTGGAAAATCCACATTAATGCGTATTATGACTGGATATTTACCGGCAACATCCGGAAATGTTATAATTTTGGGATATGACATAGAGAATAAAAGACTACAAGCTTTATCGCACATAGGCTATGTACCTGAAATTTCCGCATTATATGGCGACATGCTAGTTTATAACTTTTTAGAATGGATTGCTGATATTTGGAAAATAAAAAATAAGAAAAAAGTTATAGTTGATACAGCTAAACAAATGAAAATTATTGATGTCTTAGATGAAAAAATAGAGAATCTATCTAAAGGATATAAGAAACGTGTTGAAATTGCATCTGCAATACTTCATAAACCTAGATTTCTTATTTTAGACGAACCCACAGATGGTTTAGACCCAAATCAAAAACATGACATTAGATTATTTATTAAAGAATATGCTGAAAATAAAAATACTGTTTTAGTTTCCACGCATGTGTTAGAAGATGCAGATATTGCTGATAAAGTTATCATGCTGTCACATGGTAAACTTATAAAAAATACAAATATTAAAGAATTCAAAAAAGTATCAAAAAATAACAACTTAAGTGAAGCATTTAGAATTTTAAGCTTAGGCGATAAGGGGGAATAATGAAACTATTTTTCACACAATATCTAAAAGATTTTTATGCTAACTTTAGTAATTTTAATGCATACATCATTTTGGTTATTTATTATACCCTTTCTGTCTTTTCTGCAATTTATCTCGGAGATTATTTCCTGAGAGATACAGAAATAATGAATTCTTTTTTTGCAATGCAACCTGTAATTTTAACCTTTGTTATTCCTGCTATAACAATGAGATCTTGGGCTGAAGAAATAAAAACAGGAACAATGGAGCTATTACTAACACAACCAATATCTTATTTTAAATTGGTTACTTCTAAATTTTGCGCATCATTATCTTTTTTTGTGTTATTGCTATCTTCATCTTTACTACTGTTTTTCATATCAAATAGTTTATCTGTTTTAGATATTGGAACTGTTTTATCTGGATATTTAGGTGTATTTTTGTGTGGAACTTTATTTACAGCAATAGGTTGCGCTATTTCAATATTTAATAAGAATAATATTTTAAGTTATGTAACAACAATTTTTGTATTGTTTGCAATAACTCAGCTTAATTTTACATATATAGGCAACCTATCATTAACATGTTTGAATTTTGAAAATAATTTTACAGCTTTTACTAGCGGGATGCTATCTTTAAGCAACATTACTTATTTTGTTTTAACAACCATTTTATTTATTTGGATAAATTTATTAGGTATATATTATAGAAAGAACACTTTAAAGCAGGACAAGATTATATTTTGCAGTACACTTGTTATTTTTGGGGCTATATTTTTCTCTATTCAAATTGCTTGTTCTCATATAATTGATAAACAATTTGATATTACAGATGAAAAAAAATTAACTCTTTCTCTTAAAACTAAAGATTTATTAAAAAAATTAGATAAGAGAATAGAATTAACTTTATACGAATCCAAAATAGATAGAGAAGATGCAAACTCTAGTTATGCTATATTTGCAGAATTTGCAGAAAAAATATCCAAGCTGTTTGAAAAAGAATCTGGAGGGGCTGTTAGAACAAACATTATTCTTGTTGAGCCCTTTAGCGAGTTAGAACGCCGTCTCATTCGCCAAGGTGTTAATTTTAGCGAAAATAATTTAGGATATAAAAAATATCTTGCTTTTGAGCTTATTGACAATGAAGGCAATAATATCCTTATAAAAAGTTTTAACAATTTAAGACATAATTTTTTGGAAACAGATTTAACAAGAGCAATAAAACTATTTGGTTCTGAGCGCAAAAAAGTAGCCGTCTATGTTCCTGATAATATAGAAGAAGAAATAATCTCATTTAATGCAGCATTAAATGAATTTTATGACGTTACAATCTTTAAGAAATTGCCTTTAGTTGTCGATACAACTTTTGATAGTTTAATTGTTTTAAATCCTTACTATCTTTCTATTGAAGAGCTACTTGCAATGGAACAATATGTTCTTAATGGAAAAAGTTTAATCTTTTTTGGTGAGTATAGTCATCTATCAAATATTAGAAATAAATCTTTTATTGATTTCTTAAAAGGATATGGCATCAAACTAGACACTCGTAATTTACTTAGTGTAACCATTGACAATGAAGATGTTTTATTTGGTCCAGCGGTTACAAAAAGCAATCATATTTTTGATAATACGCGAACAGTCCTTGTAAACGAAGTTGCTTTAATTAATTATAATTCAACCCAAAATTACACTGTTGAACCAATACTTGAATTTGATAATAAAACTATTGGTGTTATGTCTGAAGGAATTTTTGTTTCTAATTACTTAGACGTAGCTTCTGAATATGAACAAATTTTACCTATATCTATGCAACCTGGAAAACTATTTTTCTTTTATGATTTAGATTTATTAAAAGATTATACTTTCACATCTTCAGAAGGTAAAAATAATTACTTTTATGAGACTGTTACTACTAATGATAACCTTATTTTCTTGTTAAAATTATTAGATTATGCAACAGGAAACAATTGTGAAAAAGATATAGAATATCGCCACTATCTAGTAAACTATTCTAGTATAGGAAAAGCTTTATTAAACCAATTAAAGGGACTTTATGAAGAAGAAAAAACTTTATTAGAAGAGAAATTGGCAAAATATAAAGAAAAGAAAAACAGCTTTTATGCATCTCTTAATGTTAAGGGGTTTGCTACCATAAAAAACTTAGGTGATTATAGTGAAATTGAACAAATTATTGATGAAACGGAAGATAGCATAAATAAAATCAACTTATCAATTGGTAATGATTATAAAACTATTATTAGCATTCTTACTTTTATTTTAATTTTGGTTTTACCTCTATTTTATGTTTTAATTTTATTTTTTGTTATAAATTTTTATAAGAAAAAAACAATCGCTAAAATTAGAAAGGAGATAAATAATGCTTAAACATTTAAAAATAGGATGTGTTGTTTTACTTTTTTGTCTTCCTTTGCTGTTTTGGGGAATTTCTTTAAATAATACTAAAATTCATAATCTTTCAAAAGGTAATTTCTTTTTTGATAAAACAAGAAATCATCCAAATATTTCTTCTATTGTTTTGAGTTTTAATAACAACAATAAGCAAATTACTATAAATAAAAAAGATGATTTGTGGCATATTAAAGAAGCTGATGATTATTTTGTGTCTTTTGCTAAAATAAATACTTTAGTTTCTTTAATACGTAATACCATCATCTTTCGAGCTGATATCATAAAAGATGATAAAATTCCTTTTTCAAAAGAAAATACCATTACAATTAGTTCCTATGACAACCTAGGAAATATTGTTGAGCAAGCTATTATTGCACAAAAAACAGATAAAAATAAATATCATTACGCATTATTAAATAATGATGGCTTTTTATATCAGGTTAATGGGGCTTTTAATATTTCATCAAATGTTCTTGATTGGTTACAAATGCCTATATTAAAAATAAAACACGATGAGTACAAAACAATTAAAAGTAACAAATTCCATGTTTTCAAAAGTTATAGAGGAGATGATTTCAAAGATGTTAATTCGAGCAAATCTGCCTCATATATTATTAACCTTATAAATAACCTTTGGTATTTATCTGCAATTGATGTAAAACATTCTGTTAATTTTAATACTGATGAATACAAAAAAATAAATACTTATGAGATATCTTTATTTAATGGAATTATTTACTATATTTCCATTTATAACAAGGCTAACGAATATTGGCTCACAGTTCGTCTAAACAAAGGAAAGTTATCTTCTAAAGAGGGGGTAATACAAATAGAAGAAAATGAAGCTCTGTATAAAGGCTGGTATTTTAGAATACCTTCAGATAAAGGAGAGATTATTTCTAATTTTGTAATTTAATAAAAAAAAAGCGCTTTGAAAAGCGCTTTTTTATTTTAGTTACGTTCTAATTTTTTATATTTTATACGATGAGGATTACAAGCATCTTCTCCAAGACGTCTAACTTTATCTTTTTCGTAATCTTCAAAGTTACCTTCAAACCACTCTACATGACCATCATCTTCATACGCTAAAATATGTGTTGCTAAACGATCTAAGAACCAGCGGTCGTGAGATGTTACTAATACACAACCAGGGTAGTTCATTATACCTTCTTCTAAAGAACGTAATGTATCAACATCTAAGTCATTCGTAGGTTCGTCTAGCAATATTACATTAGCGCCTTTTTTAAGCATTTTAGCTAAGTGAACTCTATTTCTTTCACCACCGGAAAGTTGCCCTATTTTCTTTTGTTGATCGGTTCCTTTAAAGTTAAATTGACCTACATATGCACGTGATGGCATTTGTTTTTTACCAAGTTCTATGATATCTAAACCATCTGAAATTTCTTCCCAAATAGTTTTATCTGCACATAATTCATCTCTTGATTGGTCTACATAACCAAGATCTACTGTTTGACCTATTACTATTTCTCCAGAATCTGGCTTTTCTTGACCTGTAATCATTCTAAACAAAGTGGTTTTACCTGCACCATTTGGTCCAATTATACCAACAATTGCACCCTTTGGTATTTTAAATGATAAATCATCTATGAGTACTTTATCGCCATAAGCTTTAGAAATATTTTTAGCCTCAATTACCATATCACCAAGTCTTTCTGTCATTGGTATATTTATGTAAGCTTGAGTTATTTGTTCTTTTGTGCTTTCTGCTAACAACTCTTCATAAGCATTAATACGAGCTTTTGATTTTGCTTGACGAGCTTTAGGATTTTTTCTAATCCATTCTAACTCATTTGCTAAAGTTTTTTGGCGAGCATTTTCTTCTCTTGCTTCTTGCTCTATACGTTTTTGCTTTTGTTCTAGCCATGATGTATAGTTTCCTTCATAAGGAATACCCTGTCCTCTATCTAACTCTAAAATCCATCCTGTTACATTATCTAAGAAATAACGGTCGTGAGTTACCATTACAACTGTACCTTTATAATCTCTTAAGTGATGTTCCAACCATGCAACCGACTCGGCGTCTAAATGGTTTGTTGGCTCATCTAGTAACAACATATCTGGTTTTGATAACAATAAACGGCATAATGCCACTCTTCTTTTTTCACCACCAGAAAGTTTTGCAACATCTGCATCTGATGGAGGGCAACGAAGTGCATCCATTGCAATTTGTACAGTTCGCTCTATATCCCAACCATTAACAGCATCTATCTTTTCTTGAAGGTTTGCTTGTTCTTCAATTAATGCATTCATTTCATCATCTGTTAGGGGCTCTGCGAATTTCATAGAAACTTCCTCAAAGCGTTTGAGCAATGATACTGTTTCACCCAAACCATCCATAACGTTTTCCATAACGTTTTTAGACGCATCTAGTTTTGGTTCTTGTTCTAAATAACCAACTTTCACACCTTCTTGAGCCCATGCTTCTCCGTTAAATTCTTTATCAACGCCTGCCATTATTTTTAATAATGTGGATTTACCAGCACCGTTTACACCTAAAACACCAATTTTGGCTCCAGGGAAAAAAGACAAACTAATATTTTTAAATAGTTCTTTTCCTCCTGGAAATACTTTGCTCAAATTTTGCATAACATAGATATATTGATATGATGCCATATTTAACTTCCTTTACTAATGTTTTGATTATCTAATTTAACGTTCAGCCTCTTGTTTGAGTATCTTTTCATAAATACCTTCTTTTTTGGCTTGTTGCTGTTTCTTTTTTAAAATCTTATCATAATATGCGTCTAACTTTTCTTTTTCATTTTCGCTTCTATCGTATAAATTATTTGGGTTATATTTACCTCGTGGTTTAATTATTTTTCCATCGGGCAACTTTAATGTACCATTCTTATACAATTTGGAATTAAATATTTTTTGATTATTAAACCTTATATTTATTTCCTCACACCCTAAAAAACCATCTCGGCGTTTATTCATATAAGCTCTTGCTTTAGCTGAATTATATTCATACATACCGTTTTCTTGTTCTTCATCAGATTTAGCTGCGCTAACCAAATATGCTCTCGCAATAAGCTCATATGTTGGATATCTTGATGCACCACAGGCTAATCCTTCACCGGAGGCATAACCAAAGTTTTTAACATCCTCTATATAGCTTGTTTGAGCACTAGCATTATATGCATAAAACATAGCTAAAACCATTAGCATTTTTAAGGTTTTCATTACTATCCCTATTCTAGTATTTTTAAGTTATAGTGATTATAACTACAAATAAATCTATTTCAAGTGAAAAAATCAATTGACAAATTAAAACAATTAGCTTATGGTTCGCATAAACTTTTGTGTAAGGAATAAAAAAATGAAACTTTATAGCTCTTTAAAGTCTAAAAAGGCACGTGTTAGAGGTTGTAAGCTTGTTCGCCGTAGAGGTCGCCTTTATGTAATTAACAAGAAAGAACCTAAATATAAATGCCGTCAAGGTTAATTAGACTACTAAAATTTTAAAATCGGGCAAATTAGTCCGATTTTTTTATTTACAAATTTTAAAATGTATGATATCTTTTGCTTGTTATGAGAAACGAATTTGACATATTGTATTTTAGTTTAGAAGATGCTTTTATTAAAGCGTCCGCTTTCTCATACGCTAAAAATTTTCAAACCACAACCACCGCCTAGGCGGTTACATATTCTTTTTTTGCTAAAGGCATTGTGCCTTTTTTAGATTTTATTTTATTAATGTATTTTATAGAGGTTTGAAATGAATAATATTAAAAACAATGAACAATTATCTCAATATGACCATCGTCGTATTGGAAAAGAACTTGATTTATTTTCTTTTGATGAATATGTAGGCTCAGGTCTTGCTTTATGGCACCCTAAAGGAGCAATTATTCGCCAAGAGATTGAAGACTTTTGGAAAAAAGAGCATAAAAAAGCTGGTTATCAATATGTTTATTCTCCTGTTATTGGATTAAAACAATTATGGGAAAAATCTGGCCATTTAGAGCACTTTAAAGATAGCATGTATCCACCGATGGATATGAAGCTAAAGAACAAAGAAGAGCAAGGAGCTTATTATGTTAAACCGATGAGCTGTCCTTTTCATGTAAGGATTTATAATTCTTCTATTAGAAGCTACAAAGAACTCCCTATTCGTTATTGTGAATTGGGTAATGTTTATCGCTACGAAGCTTCTGGAGGATTGCAAGGACTTTTAAGAGTACGCTCTATTATGCAAGACGATGCACATATAATTTGCAGAAAAGACCAATTTATGAGGGAGCTTTCGAAAATTTTTGATTTTGGCATAAACATAAATAAGGTCTTTGGCTATAACAAATTTAAGGTTTATTTTTCTGTTAGAGATATGCAAAATAACAAAGACAAATATATTGATAATGAAGATGTCTGGTTATTTGCAGAAAAATCAATTAAAAAGGTTTTAGAAAACAAAAAAATTCCTTATGACATTGATATTGGTGGCGCTAAATTTTATGGGCCCGCTATTGATGTTAAAGCAATTGATAATAATGGAAAAGAGTGGCAATGTATGACGATTCAACTAGATATGAATTTACCAGAAAAATGGGGTATGTCATATATTGGAAAAGATGGTAAAAAGCATATTCCTATTATGCTTCATCGTGCTGTATTGGGCTCTATTGAGCGTTTTATAGGTGTGTATTTAGAAAAATGCAAAGGAC
The DNA here is from genome assembly GCA_045634545.1 of Alphaproteobacteria bacterium. Lineage (GTDB taxonomy): Bacteria > Pseudomonadota > Alphaproteobacteria > RF32 > CAG-239 > CAG-267. Next base: position 10,295 of record JAZRAL010000047.1, read on the forward strand.
TTTTACCTATCTGGCTTTCACCTATTCAGGTAAAAGTTATACCAATATCTCAAAAACACAAAAAACACACTCAGAAGGCGCTTAATAGATTACTTAGAAATGACATTAGGGCAGAAATGGATTTAGAAATTGATGCTATTGGAAATCAAATTCGTAAATTCCAACTGCAAAAGATACCATATGCAATAATTATTGGCGATAAAGAATTAGAAAACAATTCTATTTCTATTCGCAAAAGAAATGGTGAAATGTTAAATAATATATCTATGGCTGATTTTATAAAATTTGTAAAAAGGAAAATTAAGCTTAAAGATTTGGATTTATAACTTTTAAAATTAGCCCTTTTCATTTTTGAAAAGGGCTTTTTAGATATTTAACAACTCTCTATAACAGCTACTGCATTTGCATATTCTCTTTCATTGGATATGGTAATATGCATTTTAAAGTCTTGGTTATCTGAGATATAATATGCTCTTGCCAATGCATTATTATACAAATAAACCTCTGGCTTTCCTAATTTATTATGGATTATTTCTACATCTTTTAGGGTAATACCTTTTTGAAAACCAGACCCCAAGGCTTTTGATACTGCTTCTTTGGCTGCAAATCTGGTTGCAACTGCCAAAGTTAAAAGATTTAAGTCTTCTTGCTTTATTTTATTTTCAAGCTCGTTTATTTCATTATCTGTAAAATATTTTTTCATAAAACGAAGTAAAAACTCTTGTTTTTTAGCGAAGCGTGAAACTTGAACAATATCACATCCTAGTCCTAGTATCATTTTGTTCTCCTTTTTTAGAGGTAGTATACAATGCTTTTTCTATTAATTTTGTTGTTAGCATCCATACAATTATATAGCAAGGAATACAACCTATTAGCATTGGTAAAAATATAGGCCAAATATCACTTATAAACAAATTAAAGTCAAGACTTATAATTGCATGAAATAATTTCTTAAAGAACTCCTTGAAATCAACAGGTATAGGTGCGGTATTTGCACCTAACATAAAATGTCCTAGATGCAATGTTAAATACCATATAAATGGGAATGTCCAAGGATTTCCAACTATTGTTCCTAAAGTTGCAGCTATTGAATTTTCTTTAGTTATTTTGGTTATTATCAATGATAGAAGAATATGAAAACCAACAAATGGTGTAAATGATATTGCTGCACCTGTTGCAAAACCTTTGGCAATACTCTGATTTGAGCCTTTTAGCCCCTTTAATTTACGAATAGTTGCTTGGTATATTTTGTAAAGTTTAAGTCCCATTTTTTTTAATAGGGACATTTAACCTCCTTTAAGCTCTTGATACAAAGCTAATTACTTTTGACGCTTTAAGTCCTGATATAATGTCGTTTAGGTGATCTATATTTTTAACATCTAAATCAACCAATATTTCAAAATAACTAATTGTCCTATAAACAATATTCAAGTTTGTAATATTAGCATTAAACCTAGCAATTAGGTTAGACAACTCACCTAGAGCTCCTGGTTCATTACTAATCATAACTTTTATACGGGCTGTATGGTTATCAGTTTCAGCATCCTCTCCCCAAGAAATATCTAACCAACGTTCTGGCTCATCTGCATATTTTTCTAAACCTTTACATGACAACGAGTGTATTGCAACGCCTTTTCCGGTTGTAACAATTCCCACAATTCTATCACCAGGAACTGGATGACAACAACCAGCAAAATGTACTGCCATACCTGTGATAAGTCCTTCAATCTTTAAGGCTGTATTTTTCTTTTTACGAGGTTTTGATAGTTTTATTGAATTTACTACTTGGGTTATTTTGGATTGTTTGTATGCTGGATATACTGTGCGCAACACATCCCAGCCAGTAACAAGCCCCTCTCCTACTTTTGCATATAAATCATCTAAGCTTTCACAATCAAATTGTGTTAATGTTCCGTATATTGCTTTTTCGTTAAAATCCAAACTTTCTTGCTTAAATAACTTTTCAAGAATATCTTTACCTAAAGATAAAAATTGTTCGCGTTTACATGCACGAACATATCTTCTAATTGCTGCTTTTGCTTTACCTGTTACAACAAAACGTTCCCATTCTGTGGATGGATGTTGCGCTTTGGAGGTTAAGACTTCAACTTGATCACCATTTTGTAAAACACTTCTTAGTGGCTTAATCTCTCCATTAATTTTTGCACCAACACATTTATCACCAACGCTTGAATGAACAGCATAAGCGAAATCTACTGGAGTTGAACCAAAAGGAAGACCTATTAAATCTCCTTTAGGAGTAAAGCAGAAAACTTGATCATTGTACATTTCAAGTTTTGTATTTTCCAAAAATTCATCCGGATTTTGAGCTTGCTCTAAAATTTCCAATAACTCTCTTATCCATCTAAAGCTACGCCCTGCAACTTTTTGACCTTGTTTATAAGCCCAGTGAGCGGCAACCCCCTTTTCATTTATCTCATGCATTTCATGAGTTCTTATTTGTATTTCAATACGAGTATTCTCTGGACCAATAATACCTGTGTGTATTGATTGATATCCGTTTGGCTTTGGAGTTGAAATATAATCCTTAAATCTTCTTGGCACCATATGGTATTTACTGTGTATTATACCAAGAGCTTGGTAGCAAGAACCTATATCATCTACACAAATACGGAAGGCCATAATATCTGACAATTGCTCAAATGATGCATTTTTAAGCTGCATCTTACGCCATATAGAATATGGAGCTTTTTCTCTACCTGTTATAACAGCTTTAACGGAGTTTTCCTCCATATCTTTTTGTAGTTGCTTGATAATCTTTGGAACAAGATTACTCCCTTGCTCTCTTAAAAAGTTTAATCTTGCAACGATAGAATCATGAGCTTCTTTATGAAGCTCTCTAAAAGCAATATCTTCTAATTCTGTCTTTATTTCTTGCATACCGATGCGTTCTGCAAGAGGTGCATAAATATCTAATGTTTCTTTGGCTATTCTTTTTCTTTTTTCTTCTGAACAAAAATGAAGAGTTCTAATATTGTGAAGTCTATCTGCTAATTTTATTAGAAGAACTCTTATATCTTCTGACATTGCTAGAAGTAATTTTCTAAAATTTTCGGCTTGTTTACTTGAACCAGACTTTTGTTCAATAATTGCCAATTTAGTAACCCCGTCTACAATAGCTGCAACCGGGGCTCCAAATAGTTCTTTGATTTCTTCAACTGTTGTATCAGTGTCTTCTACGGTATCATGCAATAGACCAGCAATAATGGAATTACAATCCAAACGAAATTTTGTTAAGATACCAGCAACTTCAATTGGATGAGAATAATAAGGGTCCCCAGATGTACGTAGTTGCGCACCATGTTTTTTCATTGCAAAAACATACGCTCTGTTTAATGCATCTTCATTTGCATTGGGATCATAGGATTTTACTAAATCAACTAATTCATACTGTCTTAACATGTAACCTCTTTTCGCACTATCTTTTGATTATAGTATGTAAAATAAAAAAAAGCAAGATACTTTGTACTATATCTTGCTTGATAAATGATTAAGAATTTAAATTTAAAAGATATTTTTCTTATTCGAAATCGTCCATATCATCTGAAAAATCATCTTTTCCATCTAACAAATCGTCATCTAAATCTATATCATCAAAAGACAAACCATCTGTCTCAACGTCAATAGTTTCTCCTTGGCTATTTTCAATTTGCATACTTTCTGCAAGAGCAGCATCTAGAATTGTATCTCCATCAAATTGAGCATCTAATTCTGCTAATTCTTTTTCTGCAGCCAAGATTTCTAATTCTTCTTCTTCAGGCTCTTCTACTTCTACATATTTTTGTAAGCCCATAACTAAAGAACGTTGTAAATCTTCAATGTTTGTTTTATTTTCTGCGATTTCTCTTAAAGCTACAACAGAGTTTTTATCATTATCACGATCTACATTAATTGGAGCACCTGATGCAATATCTTTTGCACGCTGAGAGGCTACCAACAAAAGTTCATAGCGGTTAGGTATTTTTTCAATGCAGTCTTCAACTGTTACACGAGCCATTATTATTCACCCTTTTAAACAAAATTTACACTTTGGAGAAGTTTATACACAAAACATATTGGAATTGCAACTATTTTTTTGATTTTTTTTAATAAATTATCGGAGAAGACAAGATAACTCCTTTATTTTTAACAAATTTTTCATTTATGATTTCCTTTAGAGGTTTTACAGCCTCAACATCTTCTTTAAATACTGAATACATCTTTATTATTGTTGCACCATTTGCATACATTTCATTTTTCCATTTTTCAGGTAAACGCTCTATATATTCATCATAGTACCCCCTGCGATGATATTTTACAGCATTTGCCACTTCTGGACTAGAATATGCAACACGAAAAGCCTTTATTGTCTTATCTCCAACATAAGCCCACTCTTCTGGGGTATATCCATGCTTAGCGAGCAGTCCCCTAAACTCATTATACAATCCAGCAAAACGCACTTTTAATACCAATCTTTGACAAGGATTAACAACATCTTTTAAAGCATTTTGATGTAGTGCTGTACCTTGTTCTTGCTCCCATATATCTAACGCTGTTTCACTTAAAATTATCTGAGAGTAGATATTATAATCATCTTTATTACCCCATTCAACGATTTCATCAATTGTTCCAATAAATGCTTCTGCATCTTTTGTTGTTAAAGGAGATGTAAGACTTGGAGAGACAGTTCTCAAATTTAATCCTGTTGCCATTTTTTTAGCTTTAGATGCTTTTATTGGCTTTGGCGCTTTTGTTGGCAGTCCTATTTTTTCTTTCATAAAATCAGGAAGCTCTATTTCAACCCTTGGTTTCTTAGTTGGTACTTCTTCTGGTTCATCTAAAATCATCTCATCATTTTCTTCCCAGATTTCAGGCATCAAAAGAAAATAAAGCACTGGTGATAAATATTCTATATTTTCTATTTTTTTCATTGAATCCGCTACTCTCTCAGGAAATTTATCTTTGGTTTCTTTAATTCCTGGCAAATTTAGTATTTTTTCAGACATACCTGGAACTTGATGTAACATTGGACCTATATATTGATAAGTTTCTTTGGGCATCCAACTTAGCACTTCTAATAAATCATCTTCATAACTATTTTTTAATCGTCCTTCACTTAGACCATAAAATTTGATTGTCTGACTGAACTCTTTGTTAAATTTTTTCCCCATATCCATACGAGAATAATATTTTTTATCATATAGCTTATTGTTTGACATAATTTTTTTTATATACTCTTTTAGATCAGGAAGTTCTATTCCCATATCTACTCTAAAATATTCATCAAAATCTGAAGTTTTTGCGCAAACGTTTAGAGAAAAAGACAAAGCAAATACGAAAAAAAATATTTTTTTTAACATTTCAAAACCTCTTTTCATTCTTAATTTCTTCATTTTACTAAACAAAAATTAAAAAAACGTTATACTTGCATTTTAAAACCAAATGCTTTATGGTTGTCCTTGAAAATGAAATTCAACCTTTTATGGAGTATAAAAAATGGTATGGACTGATGAAGCTGTTGAAGAACTAAAAAGAATGTGGGATAAAGGAATGACAACTGGTCAGATTGCCAAAGCTTTGAATGTAACAAAGAACTCTATCATTGGCAAAGTTCATCGCTTATGCCTAACAGCAAGACCTTCTCCAATTAAAAAATCATCAGATAAAACTGAGAAAAAATTTGCTACCCAAAAACCAGTTAAAGAGACAAAAAAAGAAACAACAAAAACTGTTTCTAAAAAAGAAGTTTCTCCTGCTGTAGAACCTGAGAAAAAAGTAGTTCAACCTATTGAAGAAACAAATATTCCATTAGTTAAACTTGATAACCATACTTGCCGTTGGCCAATGGGTGACCCAAGAGATGAAGATTTTTGTTTTTGTGGAAAGCGCATTAAAACAGGTCAAACATATTGTGAAGAACATGCTGCTGTTGCATATGTTAAAGCTGGAAAGAAAATTTAAATAGACTCGATTTAAATTAAGGTGCGAATCTATTTCGCACCTTTTGTTTATGGTAAAAAAATGTATAGCGAGAAATTTTTAAAATTTATTGAGATGTGGCAAAAAGAGTTTGCTATTGAGCGCTCTATTGATGAAAAGGTTTGCATTGATAAAGATGGAAACCCTATACCTTGGTATACATATCCAGCAATCGAGTATTTATCTCAGTTTGATTATAGCCAAAAAGAAATTTTTGAATTTGGATGTGGCTATTCATCCATGTTTTGGGCAAATCGAGCAAAAAAAGTTACTAGCATTGAAGATAACATTAATTGGTTTAGTAAGTGGCAAAATGAATTTAAGCATGAAAGATTGGATATGCACTGGAGAGATGAAGGCGAAGGATATTTCAATGCTATTTTTGAAGACAATAAAAAATATGATGTGATTGTAGTTGATGGAAAAAGAAGAGCTGATTGTGCAAGAACCGCTCTAAAATCATTAAATAAAGGTGGAATGATTATTCTTGATGATAGCGATAGAATAAACACAAGCAAAGAATATGTTAATGCGGTAAACGAACTAAAAAAAGGTGATTTAATACAAGTTGATTTTTATGGCTTTTGCCCAATGAACAACTACACCAAAACAACATCTATTTTCTTATCCAGAGATTTTAATTTTAGTTCCCAATACATTGTACAACCCATAAATGGTTTAGGTAATTTATGGAGCATGGGTAGAAGACATCGAAAAGATTTTTTTAAGGTAAACAAGTAAACAAAAAAGTGTGATCTCCTTAGAGAATCACACTTTTTTACTTGTTAAAGCACCCCTATTCCACTGCGCTGCAAACAGGTTTTTAGAGCCATTAGGCGACTTGGTCTGAAGGCCAAAAGAAATGCTTCTTCATCTAGAGCAATAACATCTCTAAGCTTTTTATAACCTTCATTTAAAAGTTCATTTCTAAGCTTAGATATGTGAGATCTCATATTTTTTGACAGAGACTTATATACTTCCCCTGTCTGATTAAAAAAATCAACCTCTTCAATAGAGCGAGACAAAAGCATATTTTCATGCAACTTCTTATCTTCTTGCTCTTGCTTTAGATTGTCATTTTTCTGCTCTTTACAGTACCTTTCTACCACACTAGACAAAGCAACATGCAATGATGGACTAGGCTCACCGATTTCCACATTACAAACTCGCTTTAAATTACGACACAAAACTTCTGCATTCTCTTTGCTTTGCAGAATTTCTTTTACACCTAAAAATCCTAACTCCACAAGCTGCCCCACAACAAAAATTTGATTCTTTGTAAAAATATTTAGATCCTTCGACAACGAGGTCCTAACACTTTGTGAAACACGCCTATCTTCCAAGTTGAATACAGCATTTTTTCTTAGTTCCTGAAAATAAATTTCCGGAATTTCAGCAATTAATGCCGCGTCACCATCACATTCTGATGCATTTTTAGCTTTTTCCTTATCATCTTCTACTGCAGAAGCTACAACACTTCCTTTACCTTGCTTTACCGCTTTATTGGCAGAGGCTTTAGGCAAATTTTCAACAGAAGCCAGCTCTCTTATCACATTTACATACAATTCTGCATGCGGACTTACGAGCACTTGCATCATTTGTTTACGACTTAGCTCATATTCTTGAAAGAAAAGAGCCAATAACTCACTATCACCCTTGTCTAGCAAAGATGATAAAAAATCCTTTTTTTCCATTTTATTTGGTTTTGAGGGTTTGAAAAAAACTGTTCACTTATTTGCAATATAGCACAAAAGTGATTTAACAGGTAATTCACAATGATAGTAATAAATATACAAATACGTTTCGCATTATACTTATCACTACCTCTTTGTCAATAAATATTTTTTGTCAAAAAAACACTATTTCTCTTTTTTAAATAACATTTTTGCTCTAAAAAATCTTTTAACTGTTTAATTTTAACGATATTTGTTTAGCAATTTCCTCATAAGCTTTCGTGTAAGGACTATCATGTTCTGAGATAACAACAGGTGTTCCATTATCTGAATTTAGCCGAATATTATAATGAAGGGGTATTTGACCTAAAAAATCAACTCCATACTTAGAGGCAGTATTTTTAGCCCCCTCGTGGCCAAAAATATCTACCCGATGCCCACATTTTTCACAAACATAATAACTCATATTTTCAACAACCCCCATAATTGGCACACCTATCTTACTAAAAAGATTTATACCTTTTATTGCATCAATCAATGCTATATCTTGCGGGGTCGAAACTATTACCGCTCCTGAAAAATCTATACTTTGTGACATTGTTATTTGAATATCTCCAGTTCCTGGAGGCATATCTATTACCATTACATCAACATCACTCCAATTTGTTTCAGTCAAAAGCTGTTTGATTGTACCACAGGCCTTTGCCCCTCGCCAAATAAGAGCTGTGTCATCTTTTACCATACTTCCAATAGACATTGATTTTATACCACATTCCATAAATGGCTCAAATGTTTTGCCATCTAATGATGTGGGTGGAATTTTTGCATATCCTAACATTGTTGGAATTGATGGACCATAAATATCTGCATCAAAAAGAGCTACTTTTAGATTTAAATTGGCTAATGCTAGTGCCAAATTTACAGATGTTGTTGATTTACCCACCCCACCTTTTCCTGATGAAACAGCAATAATATGCTTAACACCTTTTATTTGCCATTTATCATTTGGTGTTGCTTCGTCTTTTTTCTCAACAACAAATACAACTGATATTTTTAAGTCTGGATATATTTTTTTCAAATCCTCTTTAATAGCTTCTTTTATTTCTTCATTTTCCTTTGCTGTTATTGTAATAATCAACCTGTTTTGTAATTGCCTTACAGATTGGACAAACTCTAACGGAAAGTATTTTATTATTATATGATTTATATCATTTGTATTTGTCATTACATAACTCCCCAATGTGGATATTATTTATTCTATATTGTTTTTATACAAGCTTTGTATTATTTTTCTACAATAAATTACAAAATTTAATATTTTTTATTTTAGCTTTTAAGAGGTTTTTGATGATAAAGAAAACAGATAATTGTAGCATTAATCCATGGGACACAACTGATGACGTTGTTTCAAAACCAAAGGTTATTGATTTCACAACAAAGATTGCAAAAATGCAAAACTCAAAAGATAACTTTGATGGTTTTTATAAAATAATTTTAGGTGTTATTGCCTTTTTATGGCTTATCTCTGGCTTTTACCAAGTTCAACCTAGTGAAGAAGGCGTCGTTTTAAGACTTGGAAAATACGTAGAAACTACTCAAGCCGGACTTCATTATCACATACCATATCCAATAGAATCTGTTTACATTGTTGATATCAGTAAGGAAAGAAGTATCAACTTAGGAGTAAACGAATCTGAATATGGAGTAAGAAATTCTCTCAATGAGCTAACAGAAAGTCACATGCTAACTGGTGATGAAAACATTGTAGATATCAATTTAACTGTTGTTTGGAACATCAAAGATGCAAAGGACTTTTTGTTTAAGACAAGAACACCAGAATCAACAGTAAGAGTTGCCGCTCAATCTGTTTTAAGAGAAATAATTGGTCAATCTAAAATGGAAGACATTATTACTGGCGATAGAGGTAAAATTGAAAACGACACTAAAGAAGAATTACAAAGTTTATTAGATGGTTTTCAAACTGGTGTAAATGTTGTTCGTGTAAAACTACAAAAAGCAGACCCTCCAAAACAAGTTGTTGATGCTTTTAATGAAGTTCAAAGAGCTAAAACTGATGCCGAGAGATTTAAAAACGAAGCAGAAGCTTATGCTAATGAAGTTTTGCCAAAAGCAGAAGGTGAGGCAATAAAAAGAAAACAAGAAGCGGAGGCTTATAAGCAAGCTGTCATAAGTAAAGCAGAAGGTGAAGCTAAACGTTTTTCATCTATTTATGATGCATACAAGACAGGCAAACTTGTTACTTCAAAACGCTTATACTTAGAAACAATGGAAGATGTTTTGAAAAAAACTAAAAAAGTTATTATGGAACCAGGGCAAAAAGCTAACAACATGATGCCTATATTACCTTTAAAATAAGATACGGAGTAAAAATATGAAAAAAAATTTACATATCATTTTAGTAGGCACTTTTGTTTTGTTTTTGATTATGTTTCAATCTATTTATATTGTAACACAACCAGAACAAGCCATTGTTTTACAATTTGGTGACCCTGTTCGTTTAGTTCTAGAACCAGGATTAAAGTTTAAAGTCCCATTTATTCAAAAAGTCGTTTTTTATGATAAAAGATTACTTAATTTAGAGCCTCCAGCTCAAGAAGTTGTTTTAAAAGACAAAAAACGACTAGATGTTGATACTTTTTCTAGATACAGAATAACAGAACCTCTAACATTTTTTAAGACTGTTAGAAATGAATACCAAGCACAGAATAGATTACAAGAAATTGTAAACTCTTCTGCTAGAAATGTTTTAGCGACAGTTACTTTATTAGAATTGTTGTCTGAAAAAAGAACTGAAATCATGAAAAGAATTAGCCAAGCAGTAAAAACAGACGCATCACAAATTGGTGTTGAAGTTGCAGATGTTAGAATTAGACGAGCTGATTTACCAATTCAAGTTTCTCAGGCAATTAATGACCGCATGAAAACTGAACGCATTAGAGAAGCAAAAGGATATCGCGCAGACGGCGAAAAAACTGCCCAAGAAATAAGGGCAACCGCCGACAAACAAGCAACCATTACAGTTGCAAATGCAGAAAAAGAAGCTCAAAAGATAAAAGGTGAAGGCGACCAAATCGCAACCCAAATATGGAATAAAGCAACAAGTGTTGATCCTGAATTTTATTCTTTTTACAGAACACTTGAAGCATACCGCAAATCTTTTGATGAAGAAACTTCTGTTGTTTTAGCTCCCGAAGGAGAATTCTTTAATTATTTTGGAAAATCTTTAAGATAAGGAGCAAAACTTAATGCGATTACTTTTAGTTATTATTTGTTTATTATCTTCATTAAATGCTAAGGCAAATAATTCGTATGCAGATTTAGTTGACGAACTAATGCCATCTGTTGTTAATATTTCAACTCAAAAGGATGCGGTTAATAGAGATGAATACATTGACAACATGATGGTTAACCCTAGCTTAAAAGGCAGAGAAGCTCTTGGCTCTGGATTTTTTATTAGGGATGATGGACATGTATTAACTAATGCCCATGTAATTTATGGTGCAAAAAAGATAACAATTATAACAAATGATGATAAAAGTTTTGAAGCAAAAGTTGTTGGAACAGATAAAACCAGTGATTTAGCTGTTTTAAAAATAGAAAACAAAGATAAAGAGAAATTTCAACCAGTCAAATTCGGCAATGCCGATAAATCAAGAATTGGCGACATTGTTCTTACATTTGGAAATCCTTATGGTTTAGGGGTTAGCGTTTCGCAAGGTATAATCTCCGCTAAATCAAGAAATATAGGATTAAGTGAACAACAATATATTCAAACAGATGCAGCTATTAACCAAGGAAATTCCGGTGGCCCAATGTTTAATTTGAACGGTGAAGTTATTGGTATTAATTCTGCTATATTTAGAGAAAGCGGAGCAACCGGTGTTGGCTTTTCCTTACCGTCAAATATAGCAAACTGGATTTCCAACCAATTAATAGATAACGGAAAAGTAAAACGAGGATGGCTTGGATTAAAAGTATCTAATGGCATCGATAGATACACTAACAAAGAAGGACTTATTATAACAGAAATAAGTGAAGAATCTAACGCATACAAAGAAGGATTAAGAGTTGGCGATATAATAACACATTATAACGACACACCAGCAACAGATATCGCTGAGTTCAATCACTTTACTGAAACAATGGATGTAGGACAAGCTTTAAGACTAAAAACACTAAGCTATGGCGAAGAAATTAGAAATGTAGTTAGAATCCAAGAAATGCCATCGAGTGAATTAAAAAATATAACAAATGAAGCCTTAAAAGAGAGCCAAATATATGCACTTCAAACAAATGGTGAAGAGATATTTTATATATCAGAACTCGGTATAAAAGTAAAAGAAGCTGACCCTAAAGGCTTAGTCATAATAAAACTAGATAAAACATCACCTATAATAAAAACAGGAATAACTAAAGGAGATGTAATTTTACAGGCCGATGGAAGTGATATCTATAGCGCAGACAATTTATTAGACTGCATAAGAAATGCAATTGTCGAAGATTTTCGCCCAATATCTATCTTAGTACAGGGACTAGATAACTCTTTTTATGCAACAGTTGAATTGGTGCCAGAGAATGACTAGATTTGATTTTTACCATTTACAAAAAACACCATTAGAACAAGTTTTACCTAAGCTTTGCGAGAAAGCTTACAGCACAGGCAAACGCATAAAAATATTAGTTGGAAACGAAGAAAGAGTTGAATTTATAAACTCGTTACTTTGGACTTACAATGAAGAAGCCTTCCTACCTCACGGAAGTAAAAAAGATGGATTTATAGAAGAACAACCTATCTTCATTTCAGCAGATGAGACCAACGAAAATAATGCTCTATTACTTATCCTTATAGATGGCGCTATGCCTAAAATAGAAATATTAAATACATATGAGAGAGTATTAAATATTTTTGATGGAAATGATGATTTTTCTCTAAACAATGCAAGAAATTACTGGAAAGAAATAAAATCAACAAATAGCGAACTACACTACTGGCAACAAAAAGAAAACGGCTCTTTTGAACAGAAAATGTAGCAAAAAAAATTCTTTTCTTTACTTTAATATCAACACCTTACATATAATCCCAGTGCATTTTATGACAAAAAAACTTGATTTTTTTTTATTATATGTTAAATGGTGAGTGATTTATTTTAATTATAGGAGTTTTGCTATGCAAGATACTGCGGCTCAAGTGTTGGGCTTTGAAGATTTAAAACATGCGATTCAAACTATAGATCGCGAAGTTGAAACTTTAGAGATATTAAAAAACAGCTTGGATAATTCATTGTCACAAGCTATTGATATTTTACAAAGTGCAAAAGGACGTGTGATTATTACAGGCATGGGTAAATCTGGTCACATTGCTCGTAAAATAGCTGCGACCTTCGCATCTACAGGAACCGTTTCATTCTTTGTGCATCCAGGTGAAGCAAGCCATGGTGACTTAGGTATGATTACAGAAGGCGATGTTGTAATTGCTATATCTTATAGTGGTGAGTCAAAAGAATTATCTGATATATTAATGTACGCAAAAAGACATAACATACCTCTTATTGCGATAACCAAGAATCCAGAGAGTTCTCTTGGCAAAAACTCTACTTTAGTATTAAAATTACCTGACAATGGCGAAGCTTGTCCTTTAGGACTTGCTCCAACTTCATCAACAACTGCAACACTTGTTTTAGGTGATGTTTTGGCTATTGATTTGATGTATCGCAGAGGTTTTTCTGCATCTGATTTCAGACAACGTCATCCTGGTGGAAAGTTGGGAGCTATTTTATGTAAAGTTTCAGATATCATGCATAAAGGAATCGAGTTACCTATTGTTAAAGAAGATGCGATAATGCAAGAAGCACTACTTGTTATGACTGAAAAAATGCTTGGTTGTGTTGGCATTATCAATGACAACGACGAACTTGTAGGTATCATTACAGATGGTGACTTAAGAAGATGGATGTCTCCTAATTTGATTACAGAAAAAGTATCAACAGTAATGACAAAGAATCCTAAAGTTATTGATCCTAATGCTCTTATCGTTGATGCTGTAAACATTATGAATAATACAGGTAGAGGTATTACAAACTTATTTGTACTAGAAAACAAAAAACCTATTGGTATTATTCACATTCACGATTGCTTAAAAGCTGGAGTTGCATAGTTTGTTTGAGACGCATAAGATTGATACTTTTTTTAGTGGAGAAAAAAGTGTCTTTGATGAAGATGAGATAAACTTCATTAGTCGCAGAACAAAGATTGTTCGTTTTTTCAAATTATTTTTACCTAGTTTAACAGCTTTGTTACTTGGGCTTGGAGTTATTTTGTTTGATTTTAACTCCTCTCAAGAAACAACTTTGACAATAGCAGATGAAGAGAAAATTTATTTTGAAAAATTTAGAATGAAAAATACCGTTTTTGAAATAACGGAAAAAGACAATCAACTTAGTGTAATAAAAGCAGACACTATTGAAGAAACCGCTCCTGGCAAAAAAGTATACAATCTTACAAATCCAGATGCTGTAACTTATGATAAAAATAAGATCATAACCTTAAAATCCAAGACTGGCGATTTTAATCAAAATAGTCATACACTTGATTTGAAAGAAAATGTTGTAGCAAATTACAACAAAGAAATGGAAATAAAAACCAATAGCGCAACATATAACTTCAAGACAGAACAAGGATTTGGAAAAGAAAAGATTTTAGGCTCAGGAGATAAAGGCAATTTTAGAGCCAACAGCTTTTCTTTTAACAAAAAAGATGGAAGCATTACTCTTATTGGTGATGTGGTATTAAATAGTGGTGACATGAAATTAGTAACCCCTAAGAATGCTACTTTATTTACAAATGACAATAAATTTGTTGCCACCAATGCAACAGCCACAAAAGCAAAAGATTCTATAAAAGGCAACACATTAACCGTATTTTTTAAAGATACCAAAAGCTTTGAAATTGAAAAAGCTTTATCTTCAGGAAATACTGAAGTTTATTCTAGTGGCAAAAAAGCTTATGCTGATAAAGGAGAATATCTAGCATTAGACAACATTGTAAACTTATATGGCAATGTAAAAATTGTAGATGCAAGAGGATATGTTGCTACAGCTAAAAAAGGAATTTTTGATAATAATAAAAAAACTTTCACTCTTCTTGAAAATGTAAAAATAACTCAAGGAAATAGCACAGTATTGACTCCTAAAGCAGTTTATTTTCAAGCTAAAGATGAATTTAGATTTTATGATGGTGTAACAATAACCCAAGAAGATACAAAAGCAACAGCTGAAACTGGTGTGTATTTTACAAAGAAAAATATTGCAGAACTAGAAAAAAATGTTGTTATAATTAAGTCAGGCAATATGGTAAAAGGTGACAAAGCTATTTCTGACTTTAATACATCAAAGAGCAGACTTATTGCTGGTAATGGAAAGAGAATTTCAGGCAAATTAATAGAAAGTAATTTAAAAGACAAAAAGGACTAAGCTATGACAACATGTTCTAACATTCAAGATTCAGTCTTAGAAGTATTTAATATTGGAAAACGTTATAAGAATCGCAGTGTTTTAAGAAATGTTTCTTTGAATGTTAAGAGAGGTGAAGCTGTTGGTCTTTTAGGACCTAACGGTGCTGGTAAAACTACATGTTTTTACTGCATTACAGGACTTATTACTCCTGATTATGGTGATGTTCATATTGACGGGCAAGATATCACTTATATGCCAATGTACAAAAGAGCTCGTTTAGGGATAGGGTATCTCCCACAAGAGGCATCTATTTTTAGAAACTTAAGTGTAGAAGATAACATTAATGCAGTATTAGAAATTGTTGTTGATGACAAAGAAAAAAGAGCGCACATGCTTGAAGATTTATTGAACGAATTTTCAATTGCTCATTTAAGAAAATCTCCATCTATTGCACTTTCTGGTGGTGAAAGAAGAAGACTTGAGATTGCTCGTGCTCTTGCTGGACAACCTAATTATATTTTACTTGACGAACCTTTAGCTGGTATTGACCCTATTGCAGTAGGTGAAATTAGAGAGCTTGTTTCTCAATTAAAAAACAGAGGATTAGGTGTTTTGATTACTGATCATAATGTTAGAGAAACACTAGATATTATTGACAGAGCATATATATTACATGGTGGTGCTGTTCTTATGGAGGGAACACCAGAAGAAATTGTTGCAAGCGAAGATGTTAGAAAAGTATACTTAGGTGACAATTTTTCAATATAGTAATGGTTTTTTGTTTGACTTTTTATAGATTTTAGGAATAATATTTAATTAGAAACATATAAAGATGAAGGGATATAAAATGAAAGTTACATTTTCTGGAAAACAAGTTGATGTTAGTGAAAAATTGCGTAAACATGTTGAAGAAGCAATTGTAAACTCTGTTGAAAAATACTTTAGCGCTCCTATTAGTTGTGCTGTTGCTTTCTCTAAAGAAGGTGAAGATTTTGGAGCTGAAATCACAGTTCATCCTGCAAAAAATATTGTATTAAAAGGTAGCGGTTCAGCTTCTGACCCTTATTCTGCTTTTGACAATGCAAATGAACACATTGCTACAAGATTACGCCGTCACAAAACAAAACTTAGCGCTCACAAGAGCAAAGTTGGTTTAGCTGAACTTGCATATGAAGCAGTTTTACCTTTAGTTGAAGAAAATGAAGAAGTTGATGTTAATGAAAATGCTCCATTAACAATTGCTGAAACAGATGCAAATATTCCTGTTTGTACTGTTAGCGAAGCTGTTATGTATATGGATTTGAGCAATGAATGTGCTATTATGTTTAGAAATAGCGCTAACAACCACATCAGCATGGTTTATCGTAGAAAAGATGGCAACATTGGCTGGGTAGAACCAAAAGCTGATAACTAATTTAAGGAATACTCACATGAATATTGCAGATATAATTTCTAAAGATGCTGTTCTTGATAATGTTCAAGCTACTAGCAAACGTGAACTAATCCAAGTTTTATCTAGCAAAATAGCTAATATTTCTGGCTTAGATGAACGTGTTATCTTTGATGCAGTTTGGGAACGTGAAAACTTGGGTTCTACAGGATATGGTGACGGAGTTGCTTTTCCTCATGCTAGAATCGAAGGTTTAGATAAAGTATCTGCAATGTTTGCTCGTTTAGATGAAGCTGTTGATTTTGATTCACTAGATGGCAAACATGTTGACTTAGTATTTTTACTCATCAGTCCTGAAAATAGTGGTGCTGATCACCTTACTGCATTAGCAACATTATCTCGTGTTTTAAAGACAGAAGGAACTTGTGAAAAATTACGTAAAGCAAGATCTATTGACGAGCTATATGCTGTATTAAATGCGTAAAATAAATATGAAGTAGAAAAAGCCCGCTAAATTGCGGGCTTTTTTTGTTGGCTATAAATATTATTATATTTCATTACCACCGTTGTTTGGCATAATTTGGATAGAGGTATTTTTTGTTTTATTCTTTTTTTCATCATGGAAGGTTATATTTTCTATTTTGATTGTTTCACCAGCAATTTTAAAAGTAGTTTCTTGAAGATGTTTTCTAAATTCTTCACGTTTTTCTAAAGGAACTACATATATGGTGTTGGAGCCTGATTGAACTTTAATAAATAAATCTGGTCTTTGTTCTAACACTTTATCGTATATTTTAGGTTTTATTTCCTGTCCTACAGAGTTACCATCTTTATCTTTTACAATTGAATACTGACCAAAACGTCTTTTGTTTATATCTGTGGCGTCTACACGATTTCTTTCTACCGTCTCTTTTTCATCATAGAAGGTTATATTTTCTATTTTGATTGTTTTATCATCAATTTTAAAAGTAGTTTTTTGAAGATATTTTCTAAATTCTTCACGTTTTTCTATAGGAACTACATATATGGTGCTGGAACCTGATTGAACCCTAGTGAATAAATCTGGTCTTTGTTCTAATACTTTATCATATATTTTAGGTTTTATTCCTCGTTCTACAGATTTGCCAGTTTCATCTTTTACCGTTGAATAGCTACCAAAACGTTCTTTAGTTATATCTGTATCTTTTACAACATTTCTTTCTACCTTCTCTTTTTCATCATGGAAGGTTATATTTTTTATATTGATTGTTTCTCCATTAATTTTAAAAGGTGTTTCTTGAAGATATTTTCTAAATTCTTC
>JAZRAL010000048.1:0-11292 GCA_045634545.1 Alphaproteobacteria bacterium
AGAAGAAAAGAAAAACAAAGCTCTACCAAACTTAATTGAAGAGCGCTTAAATTCTGTAACAAGAACTTTAGCAAAAGAAAAAGCAAAAGAAGCCACCACCCCAACAGTTGAAAAAACAAATGAACCTAAAAAAGTTAAAACTATACAAAAAAATATTCAACCAAACAGAGGGCAACATTCTTTATAAAACTTTATTATTAACCATCAAAATCGTTTAAGTATTATGAAAAAACTTCTTTTAATTTTATTTTTCCTAATCTTTACTCTACCTGCTCATGCAATGAGTATCATTACTGATGAAGAAATCGAAACATGGCTTGCTGATGTACTAAAGCCTATTTTTTTGTCTGCTAATTTGCCTTTTAATAAAGACAATATTCATATTGTAAAAGATGATAACTTAAACGCTTTTGTTGGTGACAAAAACCATATGTTCATACACACAGGAACCCTACTTAGTGCCTCAAACACTAACGAAATAGAAGGTGTTTTGGCTCATGAAACAGGTCACATCTTAGGTGGACATATTTTAAGACTAAAAATAAAAATCGATTCATTGCAAAAAGCATCTCTTGCCTCATTAATTGCTGCAGCCGGAGCTGCTGCCGTTAGTGGTAGACCAGATGCCGCCATTGCTGTTGTTCTAGGAACACAAAGCTCTGCTATAAATGCTCTAACAAGCTACCAAGTAACTGAAGAACGAGCAGCAGATGAAACAGCATCAAGTTTGCTTTCAAAACAAAATCATTCCATAAAAGGGCTAAAAAGTTTTATGGAAAAAATAAAAGCAGAAAATCGCCTAAGTGGCATAGAAGAAACCACCTATTTTAGGACACACCCAATCACCAGTGAACGTGTATCATTTTTTGAAGAAAAGCTAAAAAAAGAAACAAACATATCTTACAATCAAGCTTTAGACAATCGCCTAAAACGTATCCAAGCAAAGCTTTTTGCATATCTATCCCCATTACATAAAGTATTAAAAAAATACCCATTAACCGACCAGAGTATAGAGGCAAATATCGCTCATGCCATATATTATATGCGCCAAAAAAACTTAAATATATCATCAAGATATATAGACAACCTCATAACTTATGAACCTGAAAACCCCTATTTTTGGGAACTAAAAGCTCAAACATTATTTGAAAACCACAAATTAAAAGAAGCAACAATTGCCTACAAAAAAGCTCTTAATTTATTGCCAACTTCTGACTATTTCAAACTAAGTTATGCAGAGGCTAAATTAGAAAATTCTCCATCTCGAAAAGAGTTATATGAACTAATTCCACTTTTAGAACATGCCAATCGCAATAAAACTCATATAGATGCTTACCGCTTACTAGGAAAGCTATATGCAAATCTCGGACAATTTGCAATATCAGACTACTTTGCAGCAGAATATAGCTATGCTATTGGAAATAATAGTGTTGCCAAAAAACAATTAACCAAGGCCCTAAAACAACCACTTCGAGAAGACATAAAAATAAGAGCCGAAGACTTAAAGACAAGGCTAACAGAACAAACGAAAAAGACATCTTTATTTTAAGGATATTATAGATGAAAAAAGCGCTATATATTTTATTATTAATAACCATATTTAATAGCCCTAAAATATATGCAAACGACAACTTTTCACACTTGTCACCAGTCATCATAAAATCAACCACTAACCGAAATGAGCCAAACACTGGCGACTATTGGATAGCAGAAGACCTAAAAATTGGCTTTGCAAAACAAAACCTATTAACAGATATAGATTATAGAACAGAATACCATAGACCACATACACCAAAACCTAAACTTAGCATCTATATGCGAGGCTATACAAAGTTCTATCCCCCTTTCGATGAAGGCATAAATTTATTATATGTATATTATCCAATGGCTTATCATAAAGACACAAACAAAAAAATAAAAAAACAAGACCTAAACAAACGTCTTTTAATGCCAGAAAATGCAAATCTTGATGATGACTTTAAAAATTTTGACATTATCGCTGTTGCTTCCCAAAGCTACCAAGAAGAATTAAAAAACGCTAATATAGATGCAATATATATTCCTCAATTTACAAATACCGATAAGTTTTATCCTGACCCCAAAGAAAACCTAAAAACAGATATCTTATTTGTAGGGTCTAACTGGCATGACAGAACCTCACTTCGCTATGCTATAGAAGAAGGTTTTGATGTTTCTGTATATGGCTATAATTGGAAAGGTATTATTCCTGATAACATGTATAAAGGACAATATGTGCCAAATGAAATCTTAAATCAATATTATAGTTCTGCAAAAATCGTCTTAAATGACCACAGACCAGATATGAAAAAACACGGCTTTATTAATAACCGCATCTATGATGCAACAGCATCTGGCACGCTTGTTATCTCAGATTATATAAAAGAAATAGATGATATATATAAAGGAAGCGTTCCAATGTATAAAACCAAAGAAGAGCTAAAGCATCTACTCAATTATTACCTAAACAATGAAGAAGAACGCCAAGAGCTAGCTAAAAAAGCGCAAGAAATAACCTTAAAAGAATTTACAAACACAGCAGTTGCAAAAAAAATCTTATCACATATAACCAAATAAAAAAGGGGGGCTACCCATTGCTAGATAGCGCCCCAACGAAAAGCAAACCCCCAATCCCCAAATACTCATCAGTACCTGAAAACCATGAACTTTTCTCGTATTCGTGCAAGCTCAGTTGCTCGCTTCCTCTTCTTCTCCAAATTCTGTCTTACAGCTCCACAGCCCAGGGCTACTGCAACCAGAACTGGGATTCCTGCCTGGAAAATCACTGTTGCCATAATAGTTGTTTTAAAAGGTTAATAATATTTTATCACCTACCTTATAAACACAAAAAAATTTTTTTGTCAATAATTAATTTTAATTTCTTAAAAAAAAATACTAATTGACAAAGTTTTAGTTTTAAAATAGCATCCAAACAAACAAAACAACTTAAAGGAAACCAATATGAAGACAAGAGTTATAAACGTAAACGGTGTAACACTTTCAAATGACTTACCTTTCGGCTTACTATGTGGTCCATGCCAAATTGAAAGCCGTCAACATGCAATAGATATAGCTGGTTCTATGGTAGAAATCACCAAAGATCTTAACATTCCATATATCTTCAAAGCATCTTTTGACAAAGCAAACCGCACATCAATTAATGGTGCAAGAGGCGTTGGTATAGATGAAGGTCTAAGAACTTTTGATGAAATTAAAAAACTTTATAACAATATTCCAATCGTAACAGATATTCATGAAAAAGACCAATGTGCTATTGTTGCAGAACATGTAGATATGTTGCAAATTCCTGCATTTTTATGCCGTCAAACAGACCTTGTTGTTGCAGCAGCAAAAACAGGTAAAGTTGTAAACATTAAAAAAGGACAATTCTTAGCTCCATGGGAAGCAAAGAACTTAGTTCAAAAATGTGATGATTCTGGCAACTTCAATGTTTGTTTAACAGAACGTGGTACAAGTTTTGGTTATAACACACTTGTAACAGATATGCGTGGTCTTCCTCGTATGGCTCAAGATACAGGTTGCCCAATCATCTTTGATGCAACTCACTCCGTACAACAACCAGGAGGTCAAGGTGGTAGCTCTGGTGGACAAAGAGAATTTGCTCCTGTTCTTGCTCGTGCTGCAATTGCTGTTGGTGTTGCCGCAGTATTTATCGAAACACACGAAAATCCAGACAAAGCCCTATCTGATGGTCCAAACACAATTGCACTAAAAGATATGCCAAATCTATTAGAAACATTGAAAAAGTTTGATGAAGTTAGAAAAAGCTTAGATTTATTCAAAGTTGTTGCTGATAATAATTCTAAAGTTGCTTAAAATTAATTCATTCAAATACAAAAAGTCCCCCAAATTGGGGGATTTTTTGTTGTATAGAATCAAACTTACATCAACTTTTAGGCTTTAACAATGTGAAGAACATTAGTTAACCCAACTTTTCCAAAAGGATAACCCGCAGTTACAACAACATAATCACCTTTCTTTGCAAGTCCTGATTTTTTAGCCAATTCACTAGAAACTTTTTCAATATTATCAAAGCTTTCAAAAACTTTTTTGTTAATATAGGTACGAATACCCCAAACAAGATTTAATCTACATGCAATTTCCTCACTAGGAGTAATTGCAATAACTGGAAGCTTAGGTCTTTCTTGAGCCATAGATAGAGTTGTCGCCCCACTAACAGAAAAAGTTATAATACATGCAACTTTAGTTAAAGACTTAACAACTTCGCTTGCACCATGAGTAATTGCATGAGATTCGTCATTACAATACATATTTTCGCCAAAACGACTAACACTCTCAAAATATTTACTATCTGTTTCAACAGTCTCAATTACACCTCGCATAGTTTTCACTGTTTCTACAGGATAGCTACCAGCCGCTGTTTCTGCTGAAAGCATTACAACATCTGCACCATCATACACAGCATTTGCCACATCACTAACTTCAGCACGAGTTGGCAAAGGCAAAGATATCATAGATTCTAGCATTTGAGTTGCAACAATAACCGGTTTTGCAAATCTACGACATTTTGCAACAATCCTTTTTTGAAGCAATGGAACTGTAACTATTGGACATTCAACACCCAAATCACCACGAGCAACCATTACCATATCAGAAGCTTTTATAATTGCATCAAGTTCATCAAGAGCTTGAGGCTTTTCTAGCTTAGAAATAATCCATGCTTTTTTGCCAATAATTTTACGAGCTTCTAGCACATCACTTTCACGTTGTACAAACGACAAACAAATACAATCAACTCCAAGCTTTAAAGCAAAATTAAGATCTTTCAAATCCTTAGGTGTCAAAGGAGATATATTAAGCGAAGAATTAGGAAGATTTACCCCCTTATGACCAGAAAGATACCCACCCACTTCAACTTTTGTTACAGCAGAATTTTTATCACACTTAATAACTTTTAATATAATATTACCATCATTAACAAGAAGAGTATCTCCAACTTTAAGTGCTTCAAAAATCTCCTTATGAGGAAGAGTTACTCGATTCTCATCTCCTAACTCTTTTTCCATATCAAATGTAAATTTTTGCCCTTTTTTAAGAAGTACTTTGCCATCTTTAAATTCACCAATTCTAAGTTTTGGACCTTGAAGATCTGCAACAACAGCCGTATACACATTTTTTTGTTTTGAGATTCTTCTAATTTTATCAAACATAGCTTTATGTTCTTCATGTGTACCATGGCTAAAGTTTAATCTAAAACCATCAACCCCAGCATCAATTAACTCAGCAATCTTTTCATCAGTATTCGAAGCTGGGCCCAATGTTGCTAAGATTTTTGTACGCGTATTAATTGGCATATTATATCTCCTAAAGTTACATAACATTTTATCATATTCCTTGATATATACTATAAATACTTAACAACTAATTATTATTCATTTTCTCCACAATTATTTCTTGTCAAAAAAAAATATTTAAGTTATGCTCCCAAATCGTAATGTTATAAATACAAATATAGGGAGAAAAAAATGTCAGAAACAGAAGTTGGTGGAATTGACTCTACAAGACTTAATTCTTTAATTGAACGAATTGAACGTTTAGAAGAAGAAAAAAAAGGTATATCATCAGACATTCGTGATATTTATGCAGAAGCAAAAGGTGTTGGTTTTGATGTAAAAATCATGAAAACTATCATTAAACTTAGAAAAATGAATCAAGCAGACCGAGATGAACAAGAATTCTTACTTGAAACATACAGAAAAGCATTAAACGTATAAGTTAAAAGCACCGATTTCTCGGTGCTTTTTTTATATCATAATTATACTGAAACAATTCCTTTGCTCATTGCATAAATAGCAAATATTGCCACAATCAAAAGAATGCTTGCACCAAACCTCTCGCCAGCACTAAATACTTGCTCATTTGGAAAGTTTTGTCTTCTTGCATAATAAAAAACAGGAATTCCAAGAGCCATAAAAATTATTGCCATCAAAAGATAATTAAGTCCTGCTGCATAAATAAGCCACAATGCATATATAGCACCAATAATCGCAGACAATAATGCCATAGAACGTTTAATATAAAAGTTTACAGGATACTCATGATCTTCGCAAAGCTTCCATAAATAAAGCGCACTCATAAAATATGCTGGCAAAACCATTACACTTGTAATACTAAGCATTGTATTCCACGCATTATTAGAAAAATATACAAGTAGCATAAACATTTGCATCAAGCCACTAGTCACATAAAGCGAAAACATTGGTGCTTTTTTAGCGTTTTCTTTTTGAAACTCTTTTGGAAAAGTACCATTAACTGCCGCCGCCTCTGGAATTTGCGCAGTAACCATTGTCCAAGCAAGCCAACTAGTTAGAACCGATATCAAAAGTCCAACATTCATGATATATGCCCCCCATTTACCAATTACCATCTCTAGCACAAAAGCTGTTGATGGGTTAGGAAGTTTAGAAAGCTGTTCTTGGCTAAGCATACCATATGGCAAAACAGACAACAATACATATATACCTAAACACCCTATAAAACCAAGAACTGTTGCACTACCAACTGCTCTTTTGTTTTTAGCATGTTTACTCATCACAACTGCGCCCTCAATACCAATAAAAGCCCATAAAGTAACAAGCATAGTTCCTTCAATTTGCTTTGTAAGGCTACCCAAAGTTTTCTCATTTTCGCCCCAAAAATCAAAAGAAAATTTATCGGCATGAAAAAATATCATTGTAACCACAATAAAAAACAACAAAGGAATAATTTTTGCAATTGTACCAATAAGGTTAATAATACTTGCTTGTTTTATACCTTTTAATACAATCGCATTAAATCCCCAAATAAGGATACTTCCACCAATAATTGAGTAAAGATTATTTCCACCTTCAAAATATGGAGGAAAGAAATAATTTAGCGCATCCATAGTGATAACAGCATAACCGACATTACCGCAAATTTGACACAGCCAATAAGACCACCCAATTGTAAAGCCGACATATCTACCAAAGCCTGCTCTCGAATACATGTAAATACCAGCATCTAAATCAGGTTTAACAACAGATAATATCCTAAAAGTATTGGCAATAAAATAAACACCAATACCGGTAATAATCCAGGCCAAAATTACAGCACCAACAGATGCGCCAGCAGCCATATTTTGAGGTAAACTATAAATTCCACCACCAATCATTGAGCTTATTACAACACCCGCTAGAGCTAAAACACCTAAACCATTTTGCCCATCAGATGATGTATTTTTTGTTTTATCTTGTTTTGCCATATTAAATCCTTTCAACTAAAAAAATACTGTTAAAAGAATTACAATTTAACAGGTTCTGCGTAATCAAAATTAAGAAAACCAAGACAAGTCAAACAATAACCAAATTGCTGTTCAATATTTACAAAATTATGAAACATTTGGAATTCGCTATGCTTTTCTACTCCTCTAATTTCAAGCTCATGATTTAGGGATTTATTAAGCCACATCTTTGCATGACCTTCTGCAATTTCATCATCAATTGGAGTATCAAAATATTCTACATATTCTGCTGCCCAACCACCAATTAATTCACCATTTTTATCTTTACCCCAACAAAGACCTACACCTGTTGCAATAGCCTTATGCTCATCTCTGTTAGCACCATTACCAGCCATAATAACTTCTAGCACTGCACCATGTTTAAAATGATTAGAAACCTTATTTACATCAACAATATTTCCATAAAGTTCTTTAGGTAAAACAGATGTATAAGGCACAATATTAAAGTTTTCGATTTTTGCTTCTAATAATGCACTATCATAGCAAAAAGTTTCAAATGGTTGAGGAGGAATACCATCATTTGATTGACCGCTACCACCTGTAATAAATGCTAAAGTTGGATATCTAACACCTTTTGTCATATTTCATCTCCTAAAAATTACATTAAAAACATGAGATAAAATAAGCTTTTATTTTAGTTTTTAAACTAGCCTTTTTGCTATATTCAAATAATCTTCTGGAGTTAAATTTTCTGCTCTTAAAGTCGGCTCAATATTAAGCTCTTCTAAAATGTTTAATATATTCGGTACTTCTTTTAAACTTTGCCTAATCATCTTTCTTCTTTTTGCAAAACATATAGAAGTTAAATAAGACACTTTTTCCAATAACTTATGCTCAATAATTTCTTTTTTAGGTTTAAAAAGTAAAACCGTTGACCATATTTTAGGCTGTGGAACAAAGCATGTCGGACTTATATCAAAAAGTCTAACCACATCACATTGTAGTTGTGCCAAAACCGATATTCGACCATAATCTTTTGTGCTAATTTTTGCAGTAATTCTATCTGCAACTTCTTTTTGAAACATCAAAGTCAAGCTTTTATAGTTTTCTATTTTTTCAAGCCACATTGCAAGCAAAACAACAGAAATATTATATGGCAAGTTGCTAACAACATGGCACTTTCCATTGCTCTTAAAATTTGCATCCCAATCAAATTTCAGCGCATCACCATTTATAATCTCAAGTTGTTCATAACATTCTTTAATTTCTGCCAAAATAGATAGACATCTCTCATCCATCTCAATGACTTTTAGAACATCTGGATTGCATCTTAAAATTGCTTGCGTTAAGCCACCTGGGCCAGGTCCTATTTCAATTACTTTTTCACCCAAAAGATTTTGAAGTCCTTGCTCATTCAAACTAAGGCGCATGATTTTATCTACAATATTACTATCAAGCAAAAAATTCTGCCCCAAAGCTTTTTTTGCCATTAAATCATATTTTTCAACAAATTCTTTTGTGCTTAAAGGTAACTTATTCATCTTAAAATTTCTTTTCTACAACTGAACGATTACGTAAATCTCTAATATATTTATTAGCCATTTCATCAGATTTTCTATTTTCAATAAATTTTCTAACTTCATCTTCTGTAGGCAATTCTTTTTCTTTTGCACCTGGTGTATATTTTTTATCTAATCTAAAAATATAGTAATCATTTCTATATAAAACCGCATTTGAAATTCCACCCTCTTTCAAACCTTTAATTGCATCTTCTAAAGGTTTAGCTAATTGTCCTAAAGTTATCCAACCAATTTTACCACCACTTGGAGCACTAGCGCTTTGTGAAAATTGTACAGCATACAGTTCAAATCTTGGATCTTCTTTTAATATTTCAACAAGCTCTCCTATATGTTCCGCATCTTTCTTTTTTATAACAATTTCAGAAACCATATATTTAGGTGTTTTCATATCTCTTTTTATGCGCACAAACTCATCTTTTATTTCTTTTTCTGATACCCCGATATTGCGACCTACTCGGCGAGCAACAAGTTTATTCCATAGCAAATTAGCTTTAATTTGTGTCATAAATACATCTTTAGAAACATGATATTCCTTAAGAACTTTATCAAATTTTCCTTTGGGAACACCATTAGATTTTTCAAAATTATCATATGCTTCTTTTACCTCTAAATCAGAAACATTAATTCCAAGTTTTTGAGCTTCTTGAAATTTAATTTTCTCATCAACTGTATTTTGCAAAACTTTTTCTGCAATCATCTTCTTATTTTTATCATTAACAAGCATTCCTGTTGTTAAAGAAAATAAATTTGCTCTTTCTTGTAAATCTTTATTAGACACCATGTCGCCATTAATAATAGCTGAAATCTTATAACCATCTCCAAACAAATTAAAGGGTCTAAAAACTTGTTGTTCTCTTCTTCTTTTTGCTTCTTCTTCCGCTTTTTTTCGAGCCTCTTCTTCTGCAATCTTACGAGCTTCAATTTCTTCTGCTATCTCTGCCCCATTTCTTTGAAACATAATAGAGCGAGATTGCGAACTTCTAACACCTCTATCAAGCTCTTGCATATCTATACTAGATGCATTTGCATTAAATACAACAAATAAAAAACCGATAAAAAATACTATTTTAATCATCTATATTCTCCAATTATTTTGAGCCCACGCCACCCAATGTTTTAAAGAAAAATGTAACGCCGATTTCATAGTCATCATCCATTGTTGGATTATCATAATTATATTTTTTTGCTACCATAGAAAGTTTTAAGCACTCATCTTCATATGTTAAATGACCACCTTGTTCCAAAGAACCACCATTATCTGTTAAATCAATTCTATCATAAATACCCAAGCTCCAGTTTTTAGTAACTTTGGCATTAACCGATAAATAAAGTTCTTTTCGTTCATCTGCTACATAATAGGAATTTTGGTTAGGTTGTAAATATATATATGATGTATAAACATTAAAGATATCAGCACCAAATCTTGCACCAAGTTCACTATAATTTAATTCAAAGCTATCTTTATCAAGTCTAAAACGATAATTTAAATCAAGATATTTATTAGGACTTGCATAAACTCTACCAACATAGTCAGAAAGTCTATCATCTTCACCAATTGCTTCCATAAAAGTATTGCTATCAGATAATTGATAACTTTGTGCAATAAATGCCGAAGTTCTTCCCATTATATTACCATATGAACTCCAGTTCAAACCATAACTAATTCTGCTACCATCATCATTTCTGTCATAACCCGCATATCTATCAAGACTTAAGATATTAGCATCATCAAACTCTGCATCAGCACTATCTGCATTTGGAATTTTTTCAATATCATTATCTTGGTCTGGCGCAAAACTTGCCACAATTACAGGTTCTAAAATTTGTCTTGTTGTTTCTGTCGCCCTAACAAAAGGTAATCTCCATTCAACACCAACTTGAGGGAAAATTCTCCCCAATGTGCCATCATAATATTCATTTTCTTTATACATATAATCATTAACGTAATACATATCAGACTTTAATGACGCCACAAACTTATATTGCTCACCATAATTACTTGTATAAGGAAGCTCCCAAGAATTAATCATAGATATTCTTTGCTCTTCTTCATCCGTATCACGATAAACAGAAGCAGTACTAATATTAGTCTTCCAATATGCCCCCCATTTATTCACATCAGAGATATTTTCATACTCAATAAACGGAGCAACTGTTGGCATACTCTTCATACGATTGCGATATTCCGCCCCATTTCTTTCTTTCAAAACATAACTAGTTAGTTTATAGTAATACCCCTCAATAGACGCATAATCTCTTCCTTCAAATCTCTCAAAAGATAGCTTAGATGTAAGCCATGGGTCATCATCCCCCGGCAAATTCATATCTTTAAGATAAAACTCATCCGAAACATAATTCAAATCTAAATTAGCCACGCAAAAATCATTTATCTCATATCTTGCATCCAAAAATAAATTACCACGTTTTTCAGGTCTCTTAAATTTGCTATAC
>JAZRAL010000049.1:0-29450 GCA_045634545.1 Alphaproteobacteria bacterium
TTAAAGAAGTCGAACTTCCTGTTATGAGCCTTATTGCAAATGACAATACATCAAGAATTATGAATTAAAAAAGGCTTTCAAATTTGAGAGCCTTTTTTTTATCTAATTATATTCTTTAATTGAGGTATTATTTTTCACATACATATTTAGATATTCATTTATATTTTGTTCCATTCTTTTATCAAATTCATCAAACAATTTATAAACCATATCATTCCAATATTTTTCTTTATCTGCTATTTTGGTATCAACAGGCATACGGAGCTCTCTCCATGCATCAATAGTCGTTTCTGCCGCAGACAAGTTTTCTTTATCCGTAACTTTTAACACAACAGATAAATTAGCACGATATTTTAATCTATCTTTTTGTAAAAATTCTTCAGACTTTTCGATTTCCTCTGTAACAGATGCATCTTTTATAACAAATTCAGCTACTCTATTAGATGAAAAACCATCTGCCTTAAGTCTATCTTTCGCCCATAATTTTGCAGCCTTTTCAATAGACACAGGAAAAAGATGTTCAACATTTGGACGAGTAAATGATGGCACAAATTCAGATACAACATCAACTTTTTCTACATTTAATTCAATTGGTGCTGTTGTTTGGAAACGTGGCTCGCTATATTTTAATGGCACAGCATCTGTATCAGACGTTGTTGAACAAGAAAATAAGAACAAGCTAAAAAATGCCAACGCTAAATTTCTTATATTTTTCATAAGGTTTACCCCTTTTATATAAATAGTTCCGATATAATAGACTTTCGTCTTTATGTTAGAGTTTACACAACAAAGTTTAATACTTATTTAATATTAGTTTAGTTTTTTTAATATTTCAGGTATTGTAAACTCGTAGTTTTCAGAACAGAAACCACATTTAGCAGTTATTTTATTGTTATCATCAACCATTGAAGACAACTCTTCTTCTTTAAAACCACGCAATGTTTTTAGTAATTTCTCACGACTACAACGACAAGCAAACTCATAAGTATTTGACTTTGTAACAGCTACATTGTTTGCGTGATATAATCGATATAAAATTTCATTCAAGCTTAGTTTTTCATCAAAAAGCTCTTCTTTAGTTAATGAATTCATTAGCACTTCTGCCTCATTACGGAGCTCTGGCAAATTACTCATATCAACATCTTTACCACCAAGTTCTGGAACTCTTTGAAGGATAATTCCACCGGCTTTCCATTCACCATCTTCGTTTTCTGGAATTTCAATAAACAATTTTAACATTGTTTCGATTTGCTCAGATTTTCTAAAATAACGAAGTGCACATTCCTCTAAAGTTTTCCCCTGAAGATCAACAATGCCTTGATGATAATCTGATTTACCATCATCTAAAGTAAATGCTAAAGTACCAGTACCCAAAAGGTGTGGAGTTGCTTCAATTTGCCCTTCATTTTTACGAAGCGCAAATGCCTTTTCTAAACGCTCTTTATCATAATTTGCACAAGCTCTTACTTTTCCATTTGATGTAATATCAACAACTAGAGCTGACACAGGTCCATTTCCTTGCAATTGCAAAGTAAATAAACCTTCAAACTTTAATGCATTCGCAAGCAAAACACCTAGAGCTGTAGTTTCAGCAAGAGATGCTGAAACATTTTTCATATATCCATGTTTATTTATTATGGTTTTCAAAACATTATCTAAACGGCAAATTCTACCAACATACAAACCATCGTTGATTAAAAAAGATGTACATTCATCAAAATTTTTATTAGCCAATTTTTTATTCCTTTAATATAATTAAGACCAGTTGATGGCAACTTAATGTATTTAAAGGTAAATTTCAAGTGTTTAGTGAAAAAACAAAAAAAAGACCACCTAAAATTCCTACAAAGGCAAGACTTAGAAATATTGCGCTTTATTATTTGGAGCGATTTGAAACAAGTAAAGACAATTTACGCTCAGTATTGAAGCGTAGAATCAACAAATATGCTTTTTATGATAAAGAATACAATCCTAATCAAGCTTACATATGGGCTGACGAAATTGTTGAAGAATGCTCTAAAAAGAACTTTGTTAATGATGAACGTTTTGCTGAATATAAAATAAACTCATATTTAAGAGCTGGTAAACCTAAAAGATACATTGAGCAAAAACTAAAACAAAAAGGAATAGAAGATAAGGTTATAACAGATTTCTTTGAAGAAACTGAATATAACGAACTTGAAATAGCCCTAAACTTTGCTCGCAAGAAAAAAATAGGACCATTTAGAGAATCGAAAGAAACACAGCAAGAAACCTATCAAAAAGACTTAGCCTCACTTGTTAGAGCTGGATTTAGTTTTGACATTGCAAAAGATGTTTTGGATAGCTCTTTAGAATAACTACATAAACCACTTTAAGATTTTTATAACTCCCATTTTAGCAACACTATTGTGGGCTGATACATTTTTTCTATTTAATATCTCCTTTTTATTTTTATGATAAAATTCATAAGCTCTAAGGAGCATCTCTTCATTTTTTAATGTAGGTTTAAACTCTAGTTTTTGTTTTATCTTTTGAGTATCAAAAACAAAAGATGAGGCAATCATTTTATATTGATAAGGACCAAGAGGAGATATTCCTAACCAAAAACAAATCTTCATAACCCAAATCATTGGAAGTTTTGGAAAATGCAATAACCTTGATTTTGAACCAGATTTTTTTATCACATATTCGTATACTTCGTTAAATGTTTTTACATCATCAGAACCAATATTAAATATATCAGAATAATTCGCTTTTAAGGCTAACTCAAATGCTTTTACTAAATCTTTAGCATAGATAAATTGATAATGGTTTTTACCATTTCCTACCATTGGCAATTTTCTTCCTTCATCAATAAATTCAAATAATATACCAAGTAAGCCTAAACGCCCCTCATCCATGATGGTCGGTGAGCGAAAAATTATGCTATTTATTTTATTTTTATAAGATAAGAGAATCTTTTCTCCCTCTAATTTAGATTTACCATATATTTCTACAGGATTAGGGTTTTCTTCTTCTGTTACTGCTGTATCAAAATTTTTTGCCCACAAACAATTACTAGAAATAAATACGATTTTATTGATATTATTTTTTTTAGCATACTCACAAACATTTTTGGTTCCATCAACATTAGCATGCCATAGTTTTTTCAAGTCCTTCTTCACGTGAGCAAGAAGCGCTGCGCAATGAAAAATTGCATCAAACTTATGTTTAGAAAAAATTTCATCCATTAAAGTATTATCGTTTATATCACCCTGATAAGCTACAAAATTATCATGCTTAAAATCATCATGCTCTAAATCTATACTAACACACTTTGCGCCCAAACTTAAAAAATGTTTTTTTAAGATTGAGCCAAAGAATCCAGCCCCACCGGTGATAAGATAACTTGCCATATTTTTCTCCTTATTTAGATAGTATAGAGAAGTTTAGTTAATAAATCTATAAACATTATTTAACCTGCTAAATAGGTTTTCACGGCCTCATCTTGCTCAAATAAATATAACAATGTTTTAAGCGTCTCGCCTCGTTTGCTTTCTAGTTTTGGGTCTGTTTTTAGTATATTTATAACATCATCTCTTGCCTTTATTAATAGACTTTGATGATGCTCCATATCTGCTAGTTTAAAATTTGCAAAACCAGATTGACGTGTTCCTAAAATCTCACCGCCACCACGTAATTCTAAATCTTTTTCTGCAATATAGAATCCATCCTCTGTTTGTTTCATTATATTCAATCTTTCTTTGGAAACGTTACTTATTGGATAAGAATATAATAACATACATACACCTTCTTCAAACCCTCTTTTTATACGTCCACGGAGTTGATGAAGCTGTGCTAAACCAAAGCGTTCGGCATGCTCTATTATCATAATTGTTGCTTCGGGAACATTAACCCCTACCTCTATAACGGTTGTTGCAACAAGAAGAGATTTTTTACCTTGCTTAAACTCATTCATAACTTTGTCTTTTTCAGGCTCTTTCATTTTACCATGAATAAGACAAACTTTATCCCCGAAATATTGTTTTAACATTTCGAATCTATTAGTTGCTGCTGCTATGTCTGATTTCTCACTTTCTTCTACCAATGGACATACCCAATAAGCACGTGTTCCCTCATCTATTTTTCGTTTTAACGCATCTATGACAGAAGGAAGTTTATTTACATTCATTATAACTGTTTTTGAAGGCTTTCTTCCTTTAGGAAGTTCTCCTATTTTAGAGTAATCCATATCTCCATAAGCTGTTAAGAGTAAACTTCTTGGAATCGGAGTTGCTGTCATAACTAGAACATCACACAACGTTCCTTTTTGAGAAAGAGCTAGACGTTGATTAACTCCAAATCGATGCTGTTCATCTATTACAACATATCCTAAATCCTTAAATTCCACCTGCTCTGTAAATAAAGCATGAGTACCTATTAATATATTTATTTCTCCAGTTTTTAATTTTTCATATATTTCTCTTTTTTGTTTTGGCCGAAGCTTTCCTATAAGTAACTCAACGTTGATGTCTGTGTTTTCACATAATTCTGATATTGTTTCATAATGTTGTTTAGCTAAAATTTCTGTTGGAGCCATAAGAGCTGTTTGAGCACCATCTTCAATTACTTTTAGCATACTCAAAAGCGCTACAATAGTTTTACCAGAACCAACGTCGCCTTGCAAAAGTCTTAGCATTTTATATGGAGCTTCTTGATCTAATGCTATTTCCTTTAATGCTAAAATTTGCGCATCTGTTAAAGAAAACGGAAGACTTGAAACAACTTTTTGATATAAATTATTATTTCCAATAAATGAACGGCCTTTCTTTGATTTAACCCGTTGACGAATAAGGGCTAAAGCTAATTGATTTGATAACAATTCGTCATAAGCTAAGCGCTTTCTTATAATAGAATTCGGCAATAAATCTTCTATAGATTTGGGACTATGAATACGTTTTATTGCATCATTGAAACTTATATATTCTAAATCGTACTGATTATTTGTTTCTTGCCACTCAGAAAAAACAGGTACTCTATTTAGACTATCTTTTACAAGCTTTGCCATCATTTTATTTGTTATACCTGCTGTTAAAGGATATACTGGTTCTAAGCTCAAAATATCTTTTAATCTATTTTCTGGTAAAACAAAATCTGGATGTGTCATTTGCCACATTCCATTAAAATATTCTATTTTTCCACTAATAGCTCTTTTTTCACCAACGGGATAATTTTTTTCTATAGAATCTTTATATACCTTAAAAAATATGAGAACTAGTTCTCTTGTTCCATCAGTACAGTATACTCGATATGGGTGTTTTTTAGTTTGAGGCGGAACGTGCTCTGTGATTGTTACAACACCTGTCCATATCTTATTGTTTATTGCATTTGAAAGATGTGATGTATATGTTCTATCTACTACGTTATATGGTAAATGAAATAGTATATCTATAACTTTTTGCCCACAAAGGTTTTTTATCAATTTTTGATATTTAGCTCCTATTCCTTTTAGAGAATCTACTGGAGAAAAAAGTGGATATAAAATACTTGGGCGCATATTTTAAGTTCTTTACATTTTGCTTGATTTAAGTTAGTTATGCTTTATCTATAACAAAAAAGAGAAAAAATGTCTATTAATTTTAAAGAATGTAATAAAAAAACGATAACCTCTGTTGTAAAAGATGCCGAAGCTTTTGCAATTAGGGATTTATTTTACTCATCAACGAAAGATGTTCTTTGCATTTTAAGTGATGGAGTTAGTGTCAGACAAGTTAAAGAGGTTCTTTCTTTTATAGCGCCTGAAATAGACATTTTAGTTCTTCCCAACTGGGATACTGTTCCTTATGATAGGGTTTCACCAAATACAAATATTATATCTAAAAGAATCGAAACTCTTTCTAAACTAGCTTTAGAACCAACACCCAAAAATAAGCGTATTATTTTAACAAGCATTGGCGCTGCCATTCAAAAACTTCCACCTAAAAAAGTTTTCTTTAATTCTCGAAAAACAATCAAAGTTGGTGACAAACTTTTGTTTGATAATTTTATACATTATGTATCAATTAATGGATATATGAGAGTAGAACAAGTTATGGAAGCTGGAGAATATGCAATTAGAGGTGATATTATAGACATCTTTCCAAGTAGCTCCGACAAACCATTAAGAATCGATCTTTTTGATGATGAGATTGAACGCTTAAGGCTTTTTGAAGTTGAAACTCAAAGAAGTATTGGCGAATTAAAATTTTATAACTTTGATAGCGCAAATGAAGTCATTTTAGATAAAAATACGATAAAATCATTTCGTACAAATTATCGTGAAAGTTTTGGCGCATTGGGCACAAAAGATGAAATATATGAAAGTATTTCTGAGGCTAAAAAGTATATCGGTATGGAAAATTGGTTACCATTTTTTTATGATGAACCTCTTTTTACAATATTTGATTACACCCCAAATGCTAATATTGTTTTAGGTATAGATATTGATAATGCATTAAAAACAAAAGAAGAAATAATTTTAGACCACTACAATGCGCGCCTTGAAGCATTAAAAATTAAAGATAATTCAGACATTGATAAATATAGACCTATTGAACCTTCGCTCTTATATTTATCTCAAAAAAGATTTATCGAGATTATTAATCAAAAAGATTTTATAAAATTATCGAATGTTGTTTTGCCTGAAAGTGATGATTTTATTGACTATAAAACAATACCTCAGAAAAAATACTCAACACTAAAAAACATAAACAACTTAACAGTATATCAAGACTTAGAGGCAGAATTTAAGATAAACAAAAACAAAAAAAGAATCGTATGCTGTTTTACTGAAGGTTCTATGGATAGAATGCACAATATGTTTGTTGAAAATGGGATAAAAAATCTTCATATTTCACCAAGCTTTAGTGATGCATTAAAAATGTCATCTAATGGAAAAATTGTTTTTGTATTATTGGAGCTACAACATGGTTTTAGTTCTGATGATTATTTTATTGTTACAGAACAAGATATTTGGGGCGAAAGAAAAAATTCTCGTATTACTAAAAAAGTAAGTGCTGAAAATTTAATTAATGACATATCATCACTAAACATTGGCGAATATGTTGTTCATATAGAACATGGAATCGGATGCTTTGAAGGTTTAGAAAACATTATCACAGACGGCATTGCTCATGATTGCTTAAAACTTATTTACGCAAAAGGTGATAAACTATATGTTCCTGTTGAAAATATTGATGTAATTACAAGATATGGCGCAGAAGATAGCAATGTTGTTCTTGATACATTAGGTGGCTCTGCTTGGGAGGCAAAGAAATCAAAGGTAAAAGAAAAAATTAAAGACATTGCCGAAAAGCTTATAAAAATTGCAGCAGAAAGACGCTTAAGAAAAGCCGAAATTTTTATTCCCGAACGTGGTTTATATGAAGAATTTTGTACTCGTTTTTTATATAGCGAAACAGATGACCAAATAAATGCTATAAATGATGTCTTAAAAGATTTATCTTTAGGGACTCCTATGGATAGGTTAATTTGCGGGGATGTTGGTTTTGGAAAAACAGAAGTCGCCATTAGAGCAGCATTTAGTGTCGCAACAGGAGGTGCTCAAGTTGCTCTTATTGTTCCAACAACTCTTTTAGCACGCCAACATTATCTAAACTTCAAAGAACGTCTAAAAGGTTTTCCTATTAAAGTTAGAATGCTATCAAGACTTGTATCCTCAAAAGAGGCTAAAGAAATAAGAGAAGATTTAAAAAATGGTGGACTTGAGATTGTAATTGGAACACATGCGCTTTTAAGTAAAGATATTGAGTTTTGCAATTTAGGACTTTTGATTATTGATGAAGAGCAACATTTTGGGGTTAAGC
Organism: Alphaproteobacteria bacterium; assembly: GCA_045634545.1. Taxonomy (GTDB): domain Bacteria; phylum Pseudomonadota; class Alphaproteobacteria; order RF32; family CAG-239; genus CAG-267. Next base: position 7,827 of record JAZRAL010000049.1, read on the forward strand.
ATAAAGAAAAACTAAAACAACTAAAATCAGATGTACATATCTTAACTTTAAGCGCGACACCTATTCCAAGAACTCTTCAACTATCTCTTACAGGCGTTAAGCAATTAAGCATTATTGCGACTCCTCCTGTTGATAGACTTGTTGCACGTACATTTGTTATGCCCTTTGATAAAATGATGATAAGAGAAGCCATTTATCGTGAAAAATATAGAGGCGGTCAAATCTTTTTTGTATGTCCAAGGGTGTCTGATATTGCACAAATAGAACCTAAAATTAGAGAACTTGCTCCTGATGTAAAAATTGCTATTGCTCATGGTCAAATGTCACCCAACCATCTCGAAGATGTAATGTGTGATTTTGCAGAAGGAAATGCGGATATTTTACTGGCTACGACAATTATTGAATCTGGTATTGATATTCCCAATGTTAATACCATGATTATTTATCGCTCAGACATGTTTGGACTTTCTCAACTTTATCAATTAAAAGGAAGAATCGGCCGTTCAAAACAAAGAGGATATTGTTATTTTACAATACCAAACCAAAAAAAATTAACACCTATTGCTCAAAAAAGATTAGATATTTTACAAGCTCTCAATCAACTTGGCGCTGGTTTTTCTCTTGCAAACCACGATTTAGATATTAGAGGAGCTGGAAACATTTTAGGTATAGAACAATCAGGACATATAAAAGATGTTGGTGTTGCTCTTTATCATCATTTATTAGAAGAAGAAATAACAAGATTGAAACAAAATGATTTATCTGACATTTCAGGAAACCCCAAAACCACAGAACAAGCTTTGGATTGGAGCGTACAAATAACAACTGGCGTACCAATTATTATACCTGAAACATATGTTCAAGATTTGGGCGTTAGACTAGGACTATATAAAAGAATCGCTTCATTAAAAAATATTGATGAAATTAATGATATGCGAGAAGAACTTATTGATAGATTTGGCAACTTCCCAACAGAAGTAGATAATCTTTTAAAAACTGTAGAAATAAAACAGTTAGCATTTATGGCTGGAATCGAAAAAATTGATGCTGGAGCAAAAGGTTTTTTAATTTCTTTTCATAACAACACTTTTAAAAATGCTGACAAATTAATTGATTTCATATCAAAACAGTGTGGTGTCATCAAAATAAGACCGGATCAAAAACTATTTGTTGAACAAGATTTATCTAATTATAAATCTCGACTTGAGTTTATCAAAAAATATGTATCTAAAATATTTGAACTATCAATTTAAGATAATTTTTCTAATAGTTTTTTATATGCTGCTGTTAAACGTTTGAATTTTTCTTCAGCTTCTTTATCTTCTGGGTGAAGATCGGGATGACATGTTTTTGCTAATTTTTTGTACTGTTTTTTTAGATTTTCAACATTAAAGTCGTCTAGTTTTATTTCTAGCTCTTCCATTTTTTTTCTATCATCTCTTGAAAAACGAACTTGTTCTTCTGCTCTTTTGTAATCATCAAAGCTATGAAGAAATTCTAATTCATCATCTAAATTACAGCCGAACTTATATTTTATTTTAGAATGGAAACTACCAAATCTTGTTTTTTTGCGAAATACTTCTTGTTCATCTTCTTCATTGTTGCCATCAATATAGTAATTCCATTTGGCGTTATATTCTTGAACATGCTCTAAACAAAACCAATAATATGTTTTTAAGCTTCTATCACGAGGAGCTTTAAACTCGCCTTCTTTATTACATCCTGGATGATCACATTTATGCAAAACCCCTTCATTTTGAGGAGCAAAATATTTCCTGGTTCTTTTTTTTGATGCAGTTCTAATCAATTTATTTCCATTTTGAAGTTAAAATCTTTGTGATTTTATATTAAAATTTAGCATCAGTCAAACACAAAATCATTTAAAATATTGGTGAAAACGCAAACTTTATATTCTAATAAAATATTTTTTTATTATCTTAAGTATATAAAAGAGAGGGAAATATGCCGGAATTACCTGAAGTTGAAACAATAAAAGAAGCACTTAAAAAAGCAATTACAGATGTAAAAATAATTTCTGTAGAGGTTAGGAATCGACGTTTTAGACAATTAATTCCTGATGATTTTGAAAGCATTGTATCAAATTCTGGTGTAATAAATGTCTGGCGAAAAGCTAAATATGCTATAATTGATTTAGATAATGGATATAGTATTATTTGGCACTTCGGAATGAGTGGCAAAGTAAAAATAATTGATAAACATTTAGACGAATATGAAAAACATGATCACGTTATTTTTAACACGTCAAATGGAGAAATTATATTTAATGATGCCAGAAGATTTGGCCTTATAACATATGTAAAGACTCTCAATATAAATAATTACCCTTTATTTCAAAATATAGGGTTAGACCCTTTTGATGACAAACTTGATACAAACTATCTTTTAGATAAATTCAAAAACAAAAAGCTTCCTATAAAAGTTGCACTTTTAGACCAGCGAATCATCAATGGAATAGGCAATATTTATGCATCAGAAGCGCTATACCTTGCAAGAATATCACCTTTTAGGGAATGTAATTTACTTTTAAAAGAAGAATTAGCATCATTAATTAAATCTATTAGAACGACTCTAAATAAAGCTATAAAAGCAGGAGGTTCTACACTTCGTGATTATAGAAAACCAGATGGTAGTACTGGATATTTTCAGAATCAACATTGCGTATACAACAAAACAGGACAACGCTGTCCTAATTGCACCTGCAATATTAATCAAACCAAAGGAATAAAAAAAATAGTTCAAGGTGGTCGCTCCACTTTTTATTGCGAAACACTACAACAATGAGGGTTTTATGAAGATAAAATATTTAGTTATAATTTTTAGTGCTTTAATATCAATAAACTCTTTTGCAAAAGACTCTGGCTTTATAGCTGGTTTTGAAGACATTCCTATCGCCTCAAACATGTTTCAAAATCAAGACAACGATATATCTTTTAATAACGAAGAGACAGGATATATTGAAACAAGCTTAATTGCAAAAAAGAAAACATCTTTTGATTCATTTAAACGTTTTTATATAGAGACTCTACCTCACCTTGGATGGAAATTACACTTAAACAGCAAAAATATTCTAATATTTTATCGTGAAAACGACATTTTGGAGTTCCAAAAACAGTCAAACACACCTCTAAAAGTGAATATAACCCTAAAAAACAGAAATTAATTTCATTTTTTTTAAAAAATTTATTGACTATCACAGATTATAGAGTATAAGTGTTTCAGAATTTTATTTGTAATTAACTTAAATTTTGACAGGATTAAAAATATGGCCAATCATAAATCGGCAAAAACAAGAATAAACAGAAACAATAAAAGAAGCATCATCAATGGTGCTCGTAGAAGTAGAGTTAGAACTTTTGTAAAGAAAGTTATCGCAGCTGTATTAGCAGGAGATAAAGAACTTGCTACTTCTGCTCTTAAAGTAGCTGAAAGCGAAATGATGAGAGCTGCTCAAAAAGGTGTGTTCCATAAGAACAAGGCATCTCGTACAATTTCTCGTTTGAGCCAAAAAGTAAAAGCTCTTTAATTTTATTGTTTTTTTAGAGTTAACGCAGACGTTTCACTCAATAGTGACGTTTGCGTTTTTTTGTTTCTATTTCAAACACTTAAACCGAATCTCCTACAGAATCTATGTCAAGCTATTTTATTTAAAAATTGTTAAAAAAAGTATTTGTATTTCCCCTAATCTACCAATAAGGTGTCCTCAAGTTAATTGATAGATGACAACACAAAATAAACATCCATCAGGAATAAAAAAACTGTTTCATCATATCAAAGAGTTTCTTAAAAATAGAATCCAAAAATCGTTTTAATAGAGTTTTGTATTAACTTAAGAGACACTAGCAAGCATGAACAAATAGTATAAATTATTACTTATGAGATTGATGCTTTAATGATATTATTTTGGACCATTTATTGGTAGGTAGTTGCAGATGAGTGCTAATTAAAAGAAGAATCAACAATTAACCAATAAAACAACAACTATGATTTTATGTAATATATCTAAAGTGGGAGATGGATATGGCAGAAGAAGCATTTGTAAGTGAAGAACGCTCAGTTGATACTCAATGGGGGATGATCTGCAGTCAGCTAAAAATGGAATTTGGCGAAACTGCATTTGACAGCTGGCTAAAACCACTTACAGTTGGTGATTTTAACAATGGAGTTATGAATATTTGCGCTCCAACTGCTTTTATGAAGAATTGGGTAGTAACTCATTATTCAGACAGAATTAGCAAAATTTGGGAACAACAAAACCCTGAAATTAAAAAAATTAATTTTGTTGTACATACAGGTTTTAACAACAGACGTACAGCAGACACATCTTTACTAAAGAAGATTTCTTCAACACCTACACCTCAAAATATTTATGGTGGCAATATAAACAGTAGCTCTTTTGGATTAGTTACAGGCACGGTCCTTGCTAATGACACAAATAAGAATCCAGCAAATGCTACTTTCCCTAATCCAAATTATACATTCGAAAACTTTGTTGTTGGCAAAACAAACGAGTTCGCATATGCTGCCGCAAAAAAAGTTGCAGAATCTAAGAATGTATCTTTTAACCCTTTATTCTTATATTCTAGTGTTGGTTTAGGTAAAACTCACTTAATGCATTCTATCATTTGGCACATTAAAAAGAACAATCCTGATAGAAATGTTATATACTTAACAGCCGAGCAATTCGTTTATAAATTTGTAAAGGCTCTTAGATATAAAGACACAACAGCATTCAAAGAGCAATTCCGTTCAGTTGACGTATTAATGGTTGACGACTTCCAATTCATGGGCAACAAAGGAACAACTCAAGAAGAATTTTTCCACACATTTAGCTCACTAGTTGAAGAAGGAAAACAAGTTATTATCGCAGCAGATAAATCACCTACAGATTTAGAAGGCATTGAAGAACGCTTAAAATCTCGTTTAGTTGGCGGACTTGTTGTTGATATTATGCCTACAGATTTTGATTTAAGAATGGGTATATTAAAGAAAAAAGCAGAATTGATGAATATAGAACTACCATCAAAAGTTGCTGAATTTCTTGCTCAAAAAATAACATCAAATGTTAGAGAATTAGAAGGCTCTCTCAAAAGAGTTGCTGCACACTCTCTACTTCTTTCAGGCAAAGAAATAACTCTAGATATGACTCAAGATGTATTAAAAGACATGCTTCGTTCTATCGATAGAAAAACAACTATTGATGAAATTCAAAAGAAGGTTGCTGAACACTTTAATATATCAGTTAAAGAATTACAGTCTTCTCGCAGAGCAAGAACTGTTGCAAGACCAAGACAAGTTGCTATGTATCTAGCAAAACAACTTACCTCACGCTCTCTTCCAGAAATTGGTCGTAAGTTTGATAGAGACCATACAACTGTTATGCACGCAGTAAGAAAAGTAGAAGAACTAATTGTTGAAGATCAAAATTTAGCTGAAAACATTGAAATTTTGAGAAGAACATTAGAAAACTAATTTTCTTAAAAAAATAAAAAACTTGTTGAAGACTTATTTTTTAACTTCTGATTTTATTGATTTATGATAAAATGCAGACAGAAGAAAAATAAGTCTTTTTTTAGGATAAAAATAATGAAATTTACAATAGAACGCGCACATTTTTTAAAGACACTCAGCCATGTACAGAGCATTGTTGAGAAAAGAAACACCATACCAGTATTATCTAACGTTAGAATCGAAGCAAAAGATTCTACTATAAACTTTAAAGCAACTGATATGGATATAGAGATAACAGAAGTCGTAGAAGCAAATATTGCAGAAGAAGGTGCAACAACTGCTCCTGCTCATATGTTATATGACATTGTTAGAAAATTATCGGATGGTTCTGATATAGAAATAACATACCCTGACGAAAAAGGCGCATTAAGAATCGCATCAGGTCGTTCAAAATTCTCTCTTTCAACTATTGGTGTTGAAGATTTCCCAATTATTTCTGGCGACAATCTACCTATCAATTTTGAAATAAGTAAAGATGAGTTAAAGACTCTTATTGATCGCACCCAATTTTCTGCATCTGTTGAAGAAGCTCGCTATTACTTAAACGGCTTATATGTTCACGCAAAAAATGAAGGCGACACAAAAGTTTTAAGAGTAGTTGCAACAGACGGACACAGACTTGCTTGCGCAGAATCTCCACTTCCTCAAGGGGCTGAAAAATTAGAAGGCGTTATCATTCCTAGAAAATCAGTATTAGAAATCAGAAAACTTTTAGATGATGTTTCTCAAGAAAACGTAACAATGGCATTATCTGAAAACAAAGTTAGAATCTCTTTTGAAGATATAACTTTAACATCTAAGCTTATAGATGGCACATTCCCTGATTATGAAAGAGTTATTCCAACAGATAACGATAAAATATTAGAAGTTAACGTTAAAGAATTAGCTTCAGCTGTTGACAGAGTTTCTGTTGTTACAGAAAGAAGTAGAGGAATTCGCTTAATTACAGATACAAATCATGTAACTATTGCTGCATCTAATGCAGAGCTCGGAAATGCTACCGAAGAATTAGAAGCTAAATACGACAAGGAATCCATTGATACAGGTTACAACTTCCGTTACCTACTTGACATTTTAGCTCAAATCAAAGGTGAAGAAGTTCGCTTTAGTTTATCAGGAAGCGCCGCTGCAACTGTAATCAATGATACTTCTGATAATAGTGCAATCTATGTTTTAATGCCTATGAGAATATAGTGAATACTGCTTTTAACATAGATAACTTTAATGATTTAACAAAGGTCAGTTCTGCTTTAAAGCGTCTGACCTTAGTTAACTTTAGAAACTATAAATATTTAAGACTAAATTTTGATAAAAAATTTATTGTATTAAGTGGCGAAAACGGAAGTGGCAAAACAAATATTTTAGAAGCCATATCTTTTTTATCTCAAGGCAGAGGTCTTCGCAATTCCAAACTTTCTGATATAAAGACTTTTGATTTTCTTGCAAACACACTTACAACTCCCATATTTATAAACAACAACGGATGGGCTGTATCTGCACAAGTTATAAAAGGAAATGATGAGTACAATATTGGAACTGCAGTAGAAAGCTCCACAAAAGAAATAAACTACTGCGAAACAAAAGAAATCGAACGAAGAATCGTCAGCATTAACAACCAAAAAATATCTTCTCAAAACGAGCTCGGTAATTACATCTCTATTATCTGGGTCACACCTCAAATGGATAGATTATTTCAAACAAGTTCACAAAACAGAAGAAGTTTTCTTGATAGAATCGTTTATTTATTTGATACAAACCACGCAAAGCGTCTATCCTCTTTTGATAACGTCTACAGACAATGGTTACAAATACTAAAAAGTGGAAATATAAATAACAACTGGCTCTATTCCTTAGAAGAACAAATTGCAGGAATTGGTGTTGCAATTGCAGCCGCTAGAAAAGAACAAATTGCAAAATTAAATAACTTTATGGAACACAATGTAGATGACATCTTCCCAGAAGCTACACTATTACTTGACGGCACAATTGAAAAAATGCTTGATGAAAAACCAGCTATTTACGTTGAAGATTTTTACAAAGAATCGCTTTTAAGTCAAAGACGCTCAATATTGAATAACGATACCAGTGTTGGCATTAACAAAACCGACCTTAAAGCCATATACAAAAAGAAAAATGTTCCTGCAAATTTTTGTTCCACTGGGGAGCAAAAATCTTTACTTTTAAGTATTATATTATCCCAAGCAAGAAGCCTGAATTCATACAAAGGCATCCCACCAATTTTACTGCTAGACGAACTAGACGCACACCTAGATGATATTAAAAAAAATGCTTTTCTTAGTAAAGTTGACGAACTAAACACCCAATCATTCTTAACAACAACAAACATCTTTGAATTTACTAATTTAAAAAATTTAGCTCAATTTTTTGAAATAAAAAACAATATGGTTAGCGAAATACAAATATAAAAAAAGGCCTCATGTATTTATGTGGCCTTTTTGCATACATTGCTTTTATTCAAATTCTTGCTTTAAGGTCCTATCAAACATCGAGCGAATCGTTTCCTTAATATCTGCCCCGCCATATACAGCGTCATAAAGAGCCTGACATATTGGCATACTAATATTATCTCTATCAGCAATATTTTTAACAGCTTTTAAAGTAAAATAACCCTCTGCTAATTTACCAAAATTTTCTCCTTTTGCAAACTTTTCACCAAACATTCTATTATGAGAATGCTTAGAAAATAATGTTGCCTCGTAATCGCCCAAATGAGACAAACCATATGCTGTTGTTGGATTTCCACCAAAATGCTTAATAAATCTACCAACTTCCACTGGAGCTCTTGCCATCAAAGCACCCTTTAGTCCATACCACTCAAGACCATCTAAAATACCTGCAGCTATTCCTATAACATTTTTAAGAGCTGCTCCAATTTGATTGCCTATAAAATCAGATCCATAATAGAATCTAATCAAATCACTTTGCATTATTTTAATTACTCTATCCTTAACATCTTCTTCGTCACTATCAATTACTGCGCATGATGGAACTTTTTTCATATAATCTTGCACATGACCTGGACCACCTAAGGTTGCAATATGTATTGATTGAGAAATTTCCTGACGCATAACATCACTTAATATTGTTGCATTAGGCTCTTCCAAACCTTTCATTGCTAGTAAAAAAGTCTTTCCTTTTATATCATACTCGTTCAACTCTTTTGAAAGAGAGCGTAAGTGCTGACATCCTATAGAAATGATAATAAAGTCATTATCAAGAACATCTTTGATATGCTCATGCAAACTCATATTATCAGTCAAAGTTAAGTATGGGTTTTTTCTCGTTTCTTTCAATTCAATAAAATCAGGAGCATCTGGCTTACTATATATTTTCACATGACCTACATTACAATAATTTGCGGCATACCAAGCCAAAAAAGTCCCCCAGCGCCCACTTCCTATAACAGAAATTCCTGACATATTATTCATCCTTATTTATATTAACTTTATAGTAATTTAAGCATGAAAAAAACTCTTGGCAAATCAAGTTTACAAGAAATCAACAAAACTATTAATAAAAAAATAAAATCACACAGCCTTTTATGGCTTTTTCTTAATACGCTGCCTTCCAATAATGGCATTAATATAGTCAAATTTTGCGAAAGATTTATAAGCAACATCCAAACTTTGATTTTCACCGTAAAAAACTTTATTAGCCAACCCCTTTATGGCATCATCAATTTTTTTAAACGCTTCATTATAATCTTTATTATAATTATTTTTTGATTTTTTTTGCACCAAATCATGATATGCTGCTATTACCTTAGCAGTTTCATCCGCAGAATTAGTATACCCCTTCCTCTCAAATTCATGCATAATTTGAGATGTTGTTTGGTAAAAACACTTATGTGTCAATATACTTTTCTGCGTTTCATTTTTACTATCTATAATCATGATAAAAATCAAAACTCCATATATGTACATTTTATTTATAGCACATTTATTTTAACATTCAACCTTTTATTTTTAACAAAAAAAAATATTGACTTATGAAATATTTAAATCTATAAAGTCTTTGAACCGAGAGGTGATTAGAATTAATCACTTTTAAATAAATAATAAATTAACCGGAGTAATACTTATGAAAAGAACATATCAACCAAGTAAATTGGTAAGAGCTCGTCGCCATGGTTTTCGTACACGTATGGCAACAGCTGGAGGTCGTAAAGTTTTAGCAGCACGTCGTGCTAGAGGACGTAAAAGACTTTCTGCTTAATATCGGAGCACGATGACAAAAATACTTACTTTCAAAAAAAGAAAAGATTTTCTGAGGGTCGCTAGCGGATTTCACATTGCAACATACAATGTGGTTCTGCAAGCGACTCGCAGTTTATTTAACGATAACCAAATACACGTTGGATATACTGCAACAAAAAAAATAGGTAATGCTGTTTTGCGTAGTAAAGCCAAACGCAGATTAAGAGCAGCTGTTCGTGAAATTCTACCATCAAACCACTTATCTTTTGTTGATTATGTTTTTATTGCTCGAAACTCTACGCCTTCTTGTGATTACAAAGATCTAACGAGAGACATAGCATACGCGCTAAAGAAAATTCACAAAAATTTTCAACCCACAACTGAAGATGATGCAACAAGCCTCAAAGAAGAAAATACTGATGTATAAATTAATATCACAATTTTTCAAAAAAATATTATTGTTGTCATTGTCCTTTTACAAAAAATTTATCTCCCCCTTTTTACCCCACGCATGCAGATACACTCCAACATGCTCCGAATACATGATGGAAGCCATAAAAATACACGGACCTTTAAAAGGTGTAATATTAGGCATAAAACGCTTATCTAGATGCCACCCATGGGGTAAATCAGGATTTGACCCAGTACCACCAAACTTATCCAAAAACAAAAATACTAACAAATAGCTATTATACTTTACATTGTTGCTTTTTCATATTATAAATCTTGAAATTACTTAAAAAAAAGAATCTAGGAGACATATTAAAAATGAAAGATGAATTAAAATCTTTATCACTTGCAATTGTACTTTCTTTTATTGCTATATATTCTGTAAACACTTATTTTGGAACAAATAGCAAACAGGAAGCAAAACCTGAAGTTTTAAAAATTGAAGAAACACCTTTAGCCTCAAATGAAAATGTAGAAAAAAACATTATCAAAACTTTTGAAACCACAAATGAAGCAATAAAAAATGATAAAAGAATTAGTTTTAATAATTCATCTGTAAATGGAACTATAAGACTTTTGGGTTCTAGATTTGATAATTTAAAATTAGAAAAATACAATGTTTCACTAGATGACAATAATGAAAAGATAGAGTTATTTGCACCTCAAAATACTAAAAATTCCTACTTTGCTGAATTTGGCTGGTTGTCTTTAGATAAATCTTTGAGTTTGCCTAAATCAAACTCTCAATGGTCGTCAAATGACAACGAAATCACACCTAACAAGCCTGCAATCCTTACTTGGACTAATAACAAAGGCGTTAAATTTATCCGAAAAGTCTCCTTAGATAATAATTACTTATTTACAATAACAGATACTATTGAAAATTTATCAGGTGAAGACATTGAACTATTTCCTTATGGTTTAATATCAAGATCTATTAACAACAGTAACCAATCTCGTTCTGTTGTTCATGAAGGAATTAGCGCTGTTGTTGACAATACTTTAAAAGAATTTAAGTATTCTGATATAGAAGATGGTGATAGCGAATCTTTTGAAACCAAAAGAGGATGGATTGGTTTTTCAGACAGATATTGGTTTTCAGGAATCATAACACAAGATAAAGCAAAAAATAAATTCACTGTAAAAAACAATAATCAAAATTTTCAAATTGATTTTCTTGGCGGACGTCATTTTATACCAAATGGTGAAGCCATATCATATACGTACAACATGTATTCTGGAGCAAAAGAGGTTAAGCTACTCGATAAATACACAAAAGCTGATGGAATTACAAAATTTGATTTAGTTGTAGACTTTGGTTGGTATTATTTTTTAACAAAACCATTCTTTTATATTCTTGATTTCTTTTATAGTATTTTAGGCAATATGGGATGGGCAATTCTTTTATTTGCTGCGATACTTAGACTTTTAATGTTTCCTATTGCAAATAAGTCTTTTGCAAACATGGCAAAAATGAAAGCAATCCAACCAAAAATTGAAGAAATAAAAGAAAAATATGGTAACAACCAAATGCTTATGCAACAAGCTACAATGGAATTATATAAAAAGGAAAAAATAAATCCTGCTTCTGGATGTTTGCCTATGTTTATTCAAATACCTGTATTTTTCTCTTTGTATAAAGTATTAAATATTGCAATTGAGATAAGACACGCACCTTTTATTGGCTGGATAAAAGACTTATCAGCTCCAGATCCTTTGACTTTATCAAAAATATTGCATTTTTATATACCATCATTTATGGACATAGGTATATGGCCAATACTTATGGGCATTACAATGTTTGTTCAACAAAAGCTTAACCCTGCACCAACAAATAAAGACCAAGCAAGAATGTTTGCTTTGATGCCTGTATTCTTTACTTTTATGTTGGGACATTTTGCATCAGGCTTGGTTATTTATTGGACATTAAGCAACATACTTTCTATCATACAACAAAAGGTTATAATGCATAAAAACGGGGTAAAATAATGGAAAACATTGATGAGATTACTGAAAGCGAACGATTAAAAAAAGGTGTTGAGCTTTTTAACAAACGTTGCGACTTTGTTTTAAGTGTTGCATCTTTAAAACAACTTCCAGCTGATGACAAAGTTGAAGTTGCTTTTGCAGGACGTTCAAATGTTGGAAAATCCAGTTTAATAAATGCGTTATTTGGCCAAAGAAAACTTGCGAAAACATCTTCTACACCAGGAAGAACTCAACAATTGAATTACTTTAATTTAAATGACAAAGTTTATATTGTAGATTTACCGGGATATGGTTTTGCGAAGGCCCCAAAGGACATTGTTAAGAATTGGCAAAATCTTATTAATACTTATTTAGTGGGTAGAGCTAATTTACGAAGAGTTTTTGTTCTTATAGATTCAAGGCATGGTATAAAAAAGATTGATGAAGAAATCATGGATATGCTTGATAAAGCAGCTGTCACATATCAGATTGTTTTAACTAAAACTGATAAAATTAGTGAAAAAGAATTAAATAAAATATTAGAGGACACTTATAAAAATATAGAAAAGCATACAGCTGCCTATGTTAATATTTTAGCAACAAGCTCGGAAAAAAATTTAGGATTAGATAACTTAAAAGCAGAAGTTTTTGGTTTGCTTTAAGTGATTGCTGTTATTCCTCTAATATTGCCATCACGAACAATTTGAACAACATGTAATTTTCGACGCATCTCCTGCATAGTCTTTTCTACATTTATATGTGGAGATTGTTCCATTATACATTTTATAAATGCTTCATATGCAGCTTCAGGGCTTTCTGCGTGAATTGTTGCCATACAATTATCGTGTCCTGACCCCATTAGAGCCCAAATTGCAGCAGCATTTTTATTTGAAATCTCACCACCTATAATAGCGTCTGGGGTAATGCGTTTTATAAGGTCAATTGCATCAGCATCACTCATTCCTTCTGTTTCTTTATTTTTGCTTCCCTTTACACGAGAAAGAACAATATGCACACGATTAGGATGAGGAACTTTAAGCTCTCTTGTATCTTCAAGAGTTATTACCCTTTTATGTATATCCAGTAACTGTAACAAGTTATTTAAAAATGTTGTTTTACCAGTACCCGTACCACCGCTTACTAAGATATGATCTCCTCTTCTTAATGCTAATAACAATCTTTCATATGCATCTGTTGGATCTTTAATTTCTTTTAATGGATTAATTTCTTTTAATTCTTTACCTTGTTCTAACCCGTAATCACTAAAACCAAATGCAATATCATCAGAATATAAACGAATCGATATAGCCACACCATCTTTATCTTCAAATCCATATCTAATATTTCTACCAGCAACTCCTGTAAAACGATGTCCACCAGGGATATCCGTATAGACTGTTGGAATTCCTTCCATCGGATCAAATTCTTGATCATTAAGATTAGCAATTATATACAATAAGTTCATAAGATATTCTTTGGTCAATTTGGGGTCTTTATAATTAACCCATGGGAAAGCACGTTTTCCACGTAATCGCAACCATATATCTCCAGGTTGATTTATGGCAACCTCTTCAATATTTTCTTGCTCATACCAGTAAGCAAGAGGTCTTAATACTGAACATAGTACTTCATCATCTGCTTTTCCCATTTTTATACCATCCCTATCCTATTATTAAACTACTATTAGCATATTTACTAGAATGACAAATCTATTTCACCCTCATCATCTTCTTCACTCTCTTCAGGAACAACAATATCAGATCCATCTGCGGATGGAGGTGGTAGAGCTCTTACTCTTCGTTGTTGTTGTACTTGAGCATTATTGTTTGATGAGCCTACAAGAGGTGCATTTTGATGTTGTGTTTCTTGATTTTTATTACTTGTGCTTGTAATAACTTGCTGAGTTGAACCACCTGTATTACCTTGTTCTACACTTGTATTTCTTTTACCAACAAGACCACTTACTGAATTATTACCAGCAACACTTCTAGATTTCTTATCAATATCTTTGGTCGTACGCAACCATAAGTCGGTCATTGGATATATAATAATTCTTGTACCCGCAGGAACATAGGTTACTGGTTCTATTTCTTTTTTTCTATCTATAATTTCTTGAAGAATTTCATCCATTTTATCCATAAAATTCTGTCTTGCATCAGATGCTGCTTGTTGTTTTGAATTTTCAACTTGCCCTGTAGCACTTTCATCAACTGCTGTCATATATGTAATAGCAGAAGTAACTAAAGTCCCCACAACTGGCAATGTATATTTCTTTACTAATTGTTCATCAACATATCCTAAAGCACCACCGCCTCTACCTTGAGCGTCCCCAGTTTTAGCTGAGCCAATCATAAAAGATATACCATCAGGACGAATAATTCTATTCCAAGATATTTCAATTTTTACGCCCCCACTATTCCCATCATATCGGCTATTACTACCAACATCTTGTAGTCCGCCCAAAATTCTACTACCTGCAGGAATTATGACATTACGCCCACTATCTCCATATATATTTCTTTCAACAATTGCTGTTACAGGGGCATCTCCTAAGGATACAAGCGATCTTGCTAACACAGCTGGAATTGGCTTATCTGCAGTAATTACATTACTCATATCAACCCTTAAAGTTGAAATTTGTCTTGGCAAGCCCCATTCATCTTGCCATCCTGTATATGATGTAGCATCATATCCACTTGAGATACCAACACCCTTTAATTCTCTTCTTCTATATTCATGCATTTGTGATAATATTGCTGCCCTTTGAGGATTATATCTTCCTCCTGGACCAACGCCACCACCAGGCCCTACATTTGTAATATTATCATTACTTGCATATGGTGAAACTGTTGCACCGCTTGCTACTTGATGCCACCAATTATTATTTAAAGGAGTATTTTTTTCTATTTTTTTATTTTCAGCTCTACCTATAGTAATTCCTTTATTGTCTAAAATATTACCTCTATCATCTACGTAGCCAACAATTTCTCCTTTTTCATCTATTACCTTTTGGTTATCATAAATATCTCCAATATATTTACCTCCTGGAGTTATCGCTATTCCAATAACTTTATGATTTAATCTTATTTCTTCAGCTTCTTTATTTTTTAATTCTTCTTTAGTTTCATTCTCTTTGTTATCTTCTGAAAATTGAGTATCTGTATTATTACCAATATTTATATCATCACCATCATTTGTTATTTTTTCTTTTGTGTTTTCTTTTGTTGTTTCTTCTATAGTACCATCTATATTGTTCTTATTACCTGTTCCAGATACTCCTTGCATATAATTATTTCCACTGGTTGCAGTTTCTTTGCCTTCTGGTGTAAATTCTTGTAATTTATTTTTTTCATCTATGCTTTGTTTTTTGTTATATTGCTCCTTTTGGTAAACTTCAGCATTTCTCTCTTGTTCTTCATTATATTCTTCTAAATTTGGGGTTGATGCTTTTTTATAATATTGTAAATAAAAGGCTTTACCTACAATATTATTTTCAGCATTTATTATATTTCCA
This sequence comes from Alphaproteobacteria bacterium, assembly GCA_045634545.1. Lineage (GTDB taxonomy): Bacteria > Pseudomonadota > Alphaproteobacteria > RF32 > CAG-239 > CAG-267. Next base: position 23,505 of record JAZRAL010000049.1, read on the forward strand.
TCATTTTCCAAAGAACCTATTAAAACATTTTTAGCATCAATAACACTTCCGTCTAGTTTTAAGTACCCAATGTTTTGATTATTATGTTTTATATTATAATCTCTTAAACCTCTTGCTATTAGGTTTTGTTTTTTATCAATAACAAATCCATTATATATTGAACCAATTGGCTCGCCCATAATACTATATACATGACCATTCTTTGCAATATATCCTACTGTATGATCCTCATTGTCATACACATATAAATCATACAAAGCATATCCTTTGCGCCCATCAGTTGTTTTAACTTCACCTCTGTAATTTACTTTACCTAAATTTGATCCGTCATCTGATATTACATTACCATTAAAATCTATACGACCTAAATAAATATTATTACTATCAAATGCTACTTTATATTTAAATACTATTCCTATATTAGCTTTTTCATTTGATAATACATTTTCATTTATATCCAATAAACCAAGTTGCACCCCTGAAAAATCAACAATTGCACCATTAATATCAGTATATCCTATAACTTTATTGTTAAAATCCATTACAGGTGTATATGTCACCTTTTGTCCTATAATTTCACCATTGGAATCTCTAACTTTCCCTAGAAAATCTTGACATCCTAAATTTTGGTTTTGATAATTTAACACATACCCTAAAGAAGTTTGAGATCCTATTATCTCTCCTTGTTTACCAATTACAATACTAGGTTCAACAATAAAACCGATTACGTCTTCTGCATCATTTAATACTTGTTTATTTGGTAAAGCCATTCCGACGTATGTATTTTTACTATTTCTTACTTCACCATTATTGGAAATGACACCTAAAAATTCGCATTTAGGAGTTACTGCTACTCCATATGGTAATACTTTTCCGTATAGAGCACCTCTTGAATCTAATACATACTCATCTGAACTTATATAACCAATATTTTGGTTATCCTTTTTTATTACTCCATTAGATAAATTTGTTCCGATATAATCGCCATTCATACTTACATTAATAGAAGTATCTCCTGCTAATTCATTATATCTTATTTTTCCAGATAAATCTGCAATACTATTATTTGGTAAAATTTTAGCAATTTTTTCTTTTTTATCATTAATTATCAAATTTGTTTTGCTAATATAACCTATACTATTACCAAAGAAATCTGTTGCATAAAAATCATTTATTGCTTTACCTAAAATTTTATTATTTTTATCTATAAAAATTCCATTTCCTTGCAATTTTGCAATTTCATTAAGAGAATCATTCTCACTTCCGCCTTGAGCAGACAAATAAGTTAATATATTTCCCTCTGGCGTATAAATTGCTGAAAAATCTATACCATCACCAGCAATTGTCCCTTCTTCATTGAATATATATCCATAAGGAGATACAATAAATTTCTGTCCTTCATATTCTACAGAACTATCTATTCCGGATATTCCAACAAAACTATTTGCATTATTATAAATTAGTTTAGATGTAAGCAATTTACCAATTTCATTATCTTTGAAACTGTATGCCCTATCCTTTAAAACATATCCATTTTCTGATCCATCAACAGCAAACACCTTACCATTTATTGAAGAATTCCCCCTTACTCTTCCCAAATAATCAAAAATTGGACCCTGATAATTTATAAAACCGATTATTCTACCTTTTTCATCAATAACATCACCTGTTGCTCCTATCTTACCTACAACATCTCGTCCTTTAACAATTGAACCATTTGGTATTAAGTAACCTAGCAATCTACCATCTAATGTGTTTGCCGTTGCATTAAAACCTACACTAAAACCAATTACTTTACCTTTTTTATCAACAATTCTTTTTTCATTTACAGCATAGCCTATATGATTTGTTTTATCTACGACTTCGCCATTATAACTGATTATACCTAAATAATTACCATTAAAATCGAAACCATAGCCTCGTTCTACTGTATGCCCAACAGACTTCCCTTTTGCATCATAAACATAGCCATTTGCTCTTATATAGCCTATAATGTTTTTATTTACATCAGTTACTTTTCCATTTGGAGTAACGCTCCCTAAAAACTTTCCATTAAAAGATGTAATCATTTTAGAAGACATTAATTTACCTAGTAATGATAATTTATTATCTTCTCCCTCTGGTGAGTATACATACCCACTTGATGTAATAAATCCTTTATTTTCCCCTGCTAAATTATAAAAATATCCATCACCAGAAATGCGTCCAACTATTATACCTTTATCATTATATACCAATCCAGAAGAAATTACTTCTCCTAAAATATCATAATTATCATTTACCACTAAACCATTTGGCAAAACTTTTCCAACAACATCATTATTAATAGAACTTACAGAACCATCATTATTTACTTTTCCTAATATCGTATTGTTATTAGATATTGCTATACCTTGAGGAACAACACCACCTACTAATAAATTACGCTCATCAAAGATATATCCATCTGCTGTTAAATGACCAATGATTTCATTATTGGAATTTATTACTGTTCCATCTGGAATAACTTTACCTATTAAATCCCCATAAAAGTTTAAAGCACTAATATCGGCAGCATATGCATTGCATTTCATACAAAAAAGCAATGCTATACTTAAAATTATTTTGCTAGCCTTTAATATTTTCATATACAAATTAATTCCTCCGATTTTGAGCTACTTCATCTAACACATACCCTGAAATTTTGTTTCTAGTATTAATATATGAACCGTTGCTTTTTAAGTATCCTATTTTTCCGTTAGTTAATCCTCGCACTTCACCTTCTGCATTTAAGCGTCCAGTATATTCCCCTTCATTGCTTAATATATTAGCACCTATTTTATAAGTATATCCCATAATTTTTCCATTGTTATCTACAACTAAATTTGATGATATTACTTTTCCTATGATATTTTTATTGTTATCAATAACCATAGCATTATTTGTAACAAAACCTATAACCTTATCTTTTTCATTTATAACTATATCGCCTGTAATAACTTCACCTATAAGAATACCTTTATCATTTACCACTTGTCCAATACTTGTTACTTGACCTATCTTTTCATAATCTGTAGAAATAACATTTCCGTTAGCTGTTATTACTCCTATAACTTTTCCTGAATAATCTAAAACAAAACCTCTCTTTAATATGCTATAATTTTTATTTGTAATACCCCCTGGTAATATTGATGTTATAATATTGCCGTCAATATCAATAACATCTCCTAAAGCATTTAAATATCCTTGAATGTTTCCAAAAATATCAACCACAAAATCTTCTTTAATAACTTCACCAATTATTTGTTTATTTAAGTCTAAAACGTGTTTATCCGAACTTACCAAACCTCGTATTTGACCATCAACATCTATAACCTTCCCCTGCTTACTTACGTATCCTAAATATGCTCCATCATACCCAATGGCTACTCCTGTTTGAACGACGCTCCCTTTATAAATACCTTTTTCGTCAAACATTTGGCCTTTGGCATTTATTTTACCATATACTTTTCCAAAAATATCAATCACATCGGCATTGTCATTTACAAAACCAATATAATCACCATTAAAATCAACAACATTCCCTTTAGGTAAAATACTTCCCGCTTTTTGAGAATAAAAACCTAATCCATCCGATATAAATTTATCTACAACAATTCCTTTTTTATTATAAACATATCCATCTGCAAATAAATGTCCAACTATATTTCCAACCGCATCTATAACAACATTCTTTTCAGGTAAAACAACACCCTTTACCTCCTTTTTAGGATTAACTATTAAACTTTGTTGTAATATTTGTGTGTTGGGCATAATTTCTTGGCTGTTATAATTAAATGACGATAAAATTCCTATATAGTTACCATTATTATCAAACGCGTGTTTTTTATCCATAACATGCCCAATAATAAAACCATCTCTATTTAATACTTCACCATCTAAATTTGCACATCCTATTGTCTTACCTTTGGAAACAATTAAACCATTTTGATTTAAAGCCCCCATTGTTTCTCCATTGTAATATACAGCGTAAGATTGTTCATATACTACACCTACTTTTTGTTTATTATTTATAACACTACCATCAGGGTTTACGCATCCAATATAATCGCCTTTATCATTTTTTACAAAGCCATCTCTTCCAGCATATCCAATGACATTACATTCAGCATCTCTAACGGTCCCTACTTTTGCAACATCACCAACATAAATACCTTGCTCATCAACGATACTTTGATCAAAAAGCATTCTATAACCTGTATCTTTTCCATCTTTTTTAACATTACCATCACTATCTACATAACCATAGTGTTTGCATCCCCAACCAACAGCTTTACCCCCGAGCACAGCTTTACCTATAATCTTACCACCATCTTTAGCTTTTATTAATGAATTTGGCAAAATATTCCCTATTACTTCTTGTTTGGAATTTACAACCTCACCTTTATTATTGATGCGCCCCAACCCTAATCCATTTGGAGACAACGCTATTAAATCCTTCTTAATAACTGCGCCAATTTTTACGCCTCTTGATGTTATAACATAACCATTTTCATCCATAAAACCAATTGTTATGCCGTCAAAATTATATACCTTTCCATCTTTTCCAACGTAACCTATAACTTTCCCATTAGAATCTACAGCAAGATTAGAATAATCTCCAATAACACCAACCACTTCACCTTTTTTATTTACGGAAAACTCAACTACATCACCTTTTTTTCCTTTAATATTACCATTCTTATCTCTTATTGTCCCATCTTCATAAAGTTGTCCAATGATATTGTTATTAAAATCTCTTGCTATACCTTGCTCATCAATAAAACCAACAACATTACCATTATCATCTAAAACTGATCGATAGTTCTTAATACTTAGTTCGTCATTAACTTTATTAGCTAACTGCCCAACAACTTTACCATCTGTACCGTACACATAACCATCTTCGCTAAGAATACCGATTATTTTCCCATTATTACCAATTACTTGCCCTAACTCATTTGCATAGCCAATAACATTACCTTTTTCATCTAAAACTACTTTACTATAATCTCCCGCTTTTCCAATAATATTTCCATTAACATCATGAAGTGTTCCATCTTCTCCCAAATATCCAATTAATTTTCCCTCAAAATCACGAACAGTTCCATCGTCATCTATATAACCAATGACATTACCATTATTATCTAACGCTAGACGTTTACTTACACTTGCTTTTCCGATTACTTCATCTGTTAAACCAATTACATTACCACTTTCATCTACAAAACCTACAAGTTCATTATTTTCTTTATATATTTTACCATTATCTCCAACGAAACCTATGATATTTCCATTTTCGTCTGTAGCGAGATCCACATTTTTTCCTGTACTTCCAATGATACGTCCATAACTATCTGTTATTGTCCCATCGGCATTTGCTTTACCAATTAAATTACCTTCAAAATCGTACACATTTCCATTTTCATCAACGTAACCAATTACATTGCCATCTTTGTCTAATGCCAATTTACCAACTCGTCCTGCTTTTCCGATAATTTCATTTGTATTGTTTAAGACATTACCTTTTTCATCTACATAACCAATAACTTCATTATTAAAATTCTTAACAACGCCATTTTCGTCAACGAAACCTATGATATTACCTTTTTCATCAAAAACAACTTTTCTTGCCTCACCTTTTTTACCTATAACTTTTCCTGAGGCATCTATGATGTTACCGTTTTCATCAACGCTACCAATAATATTACCATTTGCATCAATAACATTACCATTTTCATCTATGTAACCAATAACATTACCTTTAAGATCATATGCAATATTTACCTTTTTACAGGATGTACAAATGATTTCACCAACAGCAACTATTTCATTATTTTTATTTACATATCCTATTATTTTATTTTCTAGATTATATGCTATATTATTTCCTTTTATCTCTCCAATTGTTTTATTTTCTCTATTTTT
>JAZRAL010000050.1:0-29918 GCA_045634545.1 Alphaproteobacteria bacterium
ATGCAGAGGACTGCAAATCCTTCTATATCGGTTCGATTCCGGTACCGGCCTCCAAGTATTCCGACTTAGCTCAGCGGTAGAGCAATCGGCTGTTAACCGATCGGTCATCTGTTCGAATCAGATAGTCGGAGCCACTAAAAAGCCCCTCCTTAAGAGGGGCTTTAAGTTTTTTAAATATCACTTGCATATAGTTTTAAAATGATTTAAAAAAACAATATACTTTGTATCATTGTTATATTTTTAATTCTTAAATATTATTATGAAACTCATCTACATTATTTTAGTCCTCGTATTGCTTTTAGTTATTGCAATTATAGCAATTAGGCAAATTGTAAAAGCTGTAATCAATTTGCTGACCATAAAAAAATATGGTAAGGCAATAAACGGAGTGCATCACATCGAAGGCTCGGGATTTGTTGTAAATAAAAAAACTAAAAAAGTTGAGCCAACAGGAAGCAAAATGATTTTACCATTTTAAAAAAAAGCACGTTGTAAGTAATATTACAATGTGCTTTTTTTGTTATTAGTTTTCTGCAAGATAACAAGAGGCAATCTCAATTGCTCTATCAAAATCTATCCCTTGAGAAAATGTATAAATAATATTCTCGTCTAAAGGATCTTCCTTTGATAACTTTTTTATAACTTTTGCTTCAATATCTTCATTTTCTGCGTCAAACTTGCAAGATATAAAATACCTAAAGTTGTCATCACTTTTAATTGGAGCAAGAAGCTCAATTGTCTCTTTTAAAACAAAGCTATCTGGTTTGAAGGAAAAAATTCCCTTTGTTCCGATAAGCATCGCATAAAACAATTCATTGAATTTGACAGCATAGCAACTACCCAAAAAAACATTGTCTTCTTTGTTATACAAGGCATAAAGTTTTATGTCTTTAGTCGACAAAGATGGTGGTTTAAGAGTATTGATAGAAATGGCAATACAAAAGCCTTCTAGCAATTCATAAGGATAAATAAACCGATAAGGAAGTTCAAGTAAGGGTCCGATGTGCTCTTTATCCTCCTTACATTTTTGAGGTAAATGCTTTCTCTCATTAAAATTCTTAAAAAAATTAAGTAAACTCATAAATAATAATTTAGTAAATAATAAAAAATAAGAAAACAAGTATATATTAGATAAATTGTTTTTCAATACAAAATTATTGACATTTGTAAAGGTGGTAATATAGACTGCACTAAAATAAAATTATTATATTAATCATTAAATTATTGTGCTATGTTAAAGAAAATGTTTTTTGTGTTACAACCTTCATTGGTTGTTTTGTGTGCTGGGTGGCTTTTTTCTTTTATAACCTTGCCTGTATGGAACAAGATTATTGCTATTGCAGTACTTTTATTTTTTTGGCAGGCTATAGTATACAAAATAAAAAAAGAGAATATAGTTTACTCTAACGGCTTTTTGCAATTGCTTGGTGTTTTATATGTTATCTATGCTTCGCTGGAAATTACAGACGAAGGTATGGCAACACTTAAAATTCTGTTTTTTGCATTGTTTGGAATGTATATTATATCACTTTTTTATCCCTTGGATAAATAATCAAAAGGACGGTTTTTGCCGTCCTTTTTGTTTAAAAATGATGAAAATAAATATAAAATATATTGTGATTTTTTTTTGTTATGATATAACAGCGACGATTGATTTTTTTTAAGAGGTAATATGTTTTATTCAATTTTATTTATAGTTTTGGGTTTTGTGCTATTAATGGGTGGCGCAGAATATATGGTAAGAGGCGCAGTTGCAATAGCTAATAAATTAAACATACCAACAATAATTGTAGGGCTAACAATTGTTGCATTTGGAACATCAACACCAGAATTTGTTGTAAGCATAAAGTCAGCGCTAAATGGCTCAGCTGGTATATCTATAGGAAATATAGTAGGATCAAATATTGCAAATATTTTGTTGATTTTGGGGTTAACAGCTCTAATTGCGCCAATAAAATGTCGTCGCCGTATATTTTTAAGGGATTATAAGTTCTTATTTTTTTCTAGCATTCTATTTATAGTTTTTTCTTTAAGTGGCACATTTGTTAGATGGCATGGAGTTTTATTTTTACTTATATTAATTGGTTTTATATATTATAATTACCTAAATTCTAAAAAAGAAGATATTGCAGAAGAAGCAATAAGCCCTATAGCAAATAAACCATGGTTGTTTATTATTGCATTAACATTGGGAGGATTGTTTGGAATAATTTATGGTGCTGATTTATTAATTAAAGGCGCTGTTGGGTTGGCAAGAATTTTAGGAGTATCAGAAGAAATCATAGGGTTAACTATTATAGCTGTTGGAACATCACTTCCTGAACTTGCTACAACTTTACTTGCTGCAATAAGAGGACAAGCAGGAGTTGCTCTAGGTAATGTTATAGGCTCCAATATATGGAACATTGTGTTTATAATAGGTGCTACTTCAACAATTACAGATATTAGTGTGCCAAAGCAATTTATTCAATATGATATCTGGATAATGACAGTTGCAACAATAGCATTATATCCTGCAATGATGACTAAAGCTCGTTTAACCAAAAAAGAAGGTGGAGTATTTCTTGCAATATATATTCTTTATATTGCAACTCAAATTTTAATATCCCGAGGTGTTCTTCTTTAGGCTAAAAAGCCCCACATTAAGTGGGGTTTTTTATTAGGGGTTATAATTTAACTAACCTCAATACACATATTAAATAATCAATAACTTTAAAATAATTTATTAACTTTTTTTAATTATAAATAATACAAAATAATACAATATTAGAGGAAAAATATGTTAGAACAATTGTGGTGGTTGTGGGCTATTTTAGCAGGCTTTGCAACAGGAGCTGTTATATATGCTAATCAAATAATAAAAATGCCTTCGTCTCTTATGATGTGTTATAGAGGATGTTTAATGTGTTTAATGTTAACTCCTTTTGCATTTTTCTTTGAACTTCCATCAAATCCATGGTTTTGGATACTTGGCATAATTCAAGGATTATTAATTGCTTATGTTGATAAGAAAACATTTTTATGTTCACGAATATATGGGGGGGAAATAACAGCCTCAATAAAACCATTTGTAATCGCTTTTGTGTTTATTTTTTGGTGGTTAATTAAACCATCGCAATTACTTGAAATGCTCCAAACTCCAACAACATTTACTTTAACAGTATTGTGTATGATTGGTATAACAATATCACTTTGGTTAATAAGAAGAAAAAGTATATCAAAAGAAGCATTTATTTTGTTGTTACCAGCATTGTGCTTTTCTGTAATAATAGATGCAAATAACAAAAATATTACAACAATTGGCGCAAGAGATAGCCTAGCCTCTGCCGTATTTTGGTATTCCTGGTTAACAGCTCTATTTGCAGGAATTCCAAATATGATAAAGTTCTTTAAGAATAGGGATTGGCATTTGATATTTGCACCTAAATACATGTTAGGAGGCGTAATAGTTGTTATATTAAATCTTGCTGGAAATGTTTTGAAGAATATCTCAATGTATTATGCAAAAAATCCTGCATATGTATCTGCAATTATTGCTTTATATCCTGTATGGATAATTATTTGGAATATTTTTTATTATAGAAAGCAAAATACAGAAAAGTTTCCTCGTTGCGAATTAAGTGCTATAATATTGCTATTAACTTCCATTATACTGTTGATTTTAATTCAGTAATTAATCAAAAAAAATGGGCGGTAAAACCGTCCATTTTTTTACCTATACAGCAACAGCTCCTTTTATTACCCCATGAGATTGATAATCAATAAGTTCAATGTCTTCAAACTTAAAGTCATCAATGTTTTTAATCTCAGGATTAAGTTTAACTTGAGGCAAAGGTAAAGGTTCTCTAGTTAACTGAAGTTTTACTTGCTCAAAGTGATTTGAATAAATGTGAGCATTTCCAAGGGTGTGTACAAACTCACCTGGTTCAAGTCCACAAACCTGAGCAATCATCATTGTAAGCAATGAATAAGAAGCGATATTAAATGGTACCCCCAAGAACATATCACAACTTCTTTGATAAAGCATACAATTAAGCTTGCCGTCAGGAGTAACATCAAACTGGAAAAAACAATGACAAGGAGGCAAAGCCATTTGCTCAATTTGAGCAGGATTCCAAGCGCTAACGATAATTCGTCTGTCTTGAGGATTTGTCTTTATTCTCTTGATGACATCCTTGATTTGATCAATTCCTTCAGAGTTGAAATTTCTCCATTGGTGACCATATACAGGACCCAAATTACCATTTTCATCAGCCCATTCATCCCAAATGTGAACGTTGTTATCAAGCAAATACTTAATATTAGTGTTACCTGATAATAACCAAATTAGCTCATGAACAATCCCTTTGAAAAAAGTTTTCTTAGTTGTTACCAAAGGAAATCCTTTAGATAAATCAAAACGCATTTGGCGTCCAAAAACTTTTCTTGCATAAATACCTGTGCGGTTGTCCGCATCTTGTCCATTTTCTAGTACATCTCTTAAAGCATCTAAATACTGTTTCATAAAATACTCCTTTTTTTTAGTTATTAATAATTGACAAAGTAATATGTTTTAAAACTTCATCTTCAACAACTGCGCCTTTTTTTACCCAAACAGTCGTTGTCACATTGTCTTCATCATAGTTTGGAGAAACTTTTTCATAATCTTTTTTCATTACATCTATACAAGAAGTTATATCGACAGGATTTCCTTCTAATAAGGGGTTAAGCTCTCCATTATAGCAACTATCAACAATAACTTCTGGCGCATCATTTTGCATAAACATTTTATATACACTTGCGCCACCACAAATATATAAATTCTCCTTTACACTAGATAACTGCTTAGGATTATTTACAACAAAATGGTTATTTTTATCAGATACTTCATAATTTTCATCAAAACTCAAAACATAAATTTTGCGATTTGGAAGAGTTCTATTTGGAAAACTCTCATAAGTTGTTTGCCCGCAAGTAATAGAAGATTTTTCAGTAATTCTTCTAAAACGCTTAAAGTCTGAAGGAATATGCCAAGGAATATTTGGTCCGATTCCTATGATATTATCGTCATTGTGTCTACACCAAATTGCAATTTTAGTCATTAAGGTTCTCCTATAATTATCTGCAATTATAAAAGCGATATGAGAAAAAGCAAAAGGTTGCTAAAAATAATCCCATGCTTTTTAGTATAAAAAACTTTACTATAATTTTTTTAAGTTTATATTGGAGAGCAAAGAAAATTATTATATTAACAATTAACATTAAATTATTATGAGTAAATTTTTATTACGGCAAACAAGTGATGGAATGCAACATTTATACTTTGATGATCCCAATAATGAGGGGTTTATAAAAGTATCAAAAGCAAAAAATGCAAAGTTCTTGAGTCAACATTCAACTCAAAATGTTATCCTTTCTAATAACAAAGGATCAAAAACTTTGTTTAGCATTGTTGGTAACGAGTTTTTTGAAGTAACCCTACCCGAGAGTTCAGAAATTAAAGTAATTGGTGGAGTATGCATTTATGAGCGTGAAAATGTATATTACACTAAAGAGTTTAACAAAGGAGCATGGGTGGAAAAAACTTTAGGTACTCTTAATGAGGTATTCTTATCAACACCAGACAACATTAAGTACAAGACATGTTATTGGGTGTATTTCACAAAGAATATGCCAAATGGCATAGAGCTTAGTTATTTTGTTGATGGAAAGTACTTTATTTTTGGGGTTTATGAGGCAATTAAAGAAAACTATAATGGTTTGGTTTTTGCTCTCAAAAACAATAATTGCTATGAGATTTTTACTCCAATATCAATAGCTCCGCTAAATGGAACAGAAGATGAGGCAGTTATTGAGGCTTTAGGTGGAGTATTCCTCTGGAATAAGGTAACTCAAAATTGGGTTTTTCATGAAAAGTGTCAGACCTTTGGTAAGAATGCAGTTTACCGTATTCTTGGTGAGTATGGAAAGCATATTGAACTTTACCGCATCAATGAAGAAAAACTAGAGCTAGTTGCAAGTGGACGCTGGAAGTGGTTGGCTAAAAAATCTTTAGCAGTTTGCATTGAAGAGATGATTTATAGCCTAGACTATGCAAAAGATGAGGTGGATTTTTTACCCCCCAAACCTACATTCAAAAAACGTGTAAAAGACTTTTTGAAGTTAAAGTAATTAAAAGGCAACCTTAATAGGTTGTCTTTTTTTGTATAAAGTGTTGACTTTTGTCTAAAAGAGTGTTATACACACCAATAGATAAACATATTATGCTAAATAAATATAATTATGAAACAAGAATTAGAAAGCTTTTTCGGGATGCCATTTGAAGAGCTCTTGGAAAAGAGGAGTCAATTTACGTTGCATGAAAGCTTAAATGTCTATCCAGAATTAAGCATCAGAGCAATGGTGTATTTCAATTTAGCCAAAGATGGTTTAAGTGAAAGTGACGAAGAGTACAATGAGGCCAAAAAGACAGAGACAGAATATTTATCTGGCAGTTGGGGAGGTCTCTAACTTACAATAAAACCGCCTTTTGATAAAGGCGGTTTTATTTATATCATAAACATATTGCTTGTCGATTAAATTTATGATGTCTTACTTACCGAAGTTATATGATATGAATATATATAGAAACAAGATATTTTATTTTGTGTGAGTTTTTTTATAAAACATTGAAATGGTGTTCAATACATTATTGTCAATAAACTTAAAAGCTTGTTTTTTTATGTTTTCAGGTACACTAAATCTTAATTCAGCAATACCTCCAGCCATACAGGCTAATGTGTCGCTATCACCTCCCAACGAAACGGCATTTCTGATTGCATCTTCATAAGAATGAGCATCTAAGGCACAAATTATGGCTTGGGGAACTGAATTTTTGCAAGAAACATAAAATTTATTGTAATTAGGACGTATCTCTTCAACACTTTTAGATAAATCATAACCATATTTGTTGGTTATATAGTTTTTGATTATAGGTGAAGAAACTCCTTTTTTTACCATATACATAGTTTCTATATAAACACGAGTGGCAAGCAAACTTTCAGGATGATTATGGGTAATAGATGTAAGCTCAATAGCTTTATCTAAAGCAACCTTTAAGTCATCAACCATAAGAGCAATAGGGCTTAGACGCATTATGCAACCATTGCTTTTTGCTTGATATGCTTTGCCTGTTTGTAACCAATTAGTAAAGCCTTGTCCAAAAGCTCCAACTTTTCCGTCTTCATAGGTTCTGTTTTTATATAGATTTCCCCATTTCTTTAGCAATTCTTCTGGATTTTTATCAGTCAATAACCATTCAGCTGTTGCACAGGTTAAAATTGTATCATCAGTAAAACAACATTTATCACAAAACAATTCAAATTCTTTGTGTTTTATATTATGAAACTCGTAGGGCGAGCCGACTATATCACCAATTATAGCACCAAGCATTCTTTGTTCCTAATATCAACTGTGTAAAACATCTTATTATATATTATCCAAACAAGTCAATTGAAACAATCTTTCAAAATAACAACTTTATAAATTATAATTTCTCATCCTGATGCAAAATTCAAATAGAAAAACCACTCATAAAGAGTGGCTTTTTTTATGGTCGCGTTAACCCCCTCTAAATTGTAAAAAAATACCTTGTTTTTAATAAAGTAATTTTTTTATTATTTTACAAAGTGTTATTTTGATGTTGGCGAACCTTCTCATCCACACTGGTGAGGTTGGCTTTTGTTCACCGCCCACTAGGCTATAACTTGACTTTTATATCTTAAAAAAATGGTGACAAATCAGAAAACAACAATTTTTCAGAAAATTAGACATAAAAAATATTTGAATTTTATACTAAAATATGTTATATTCGCCTCAATAATAAAAGTAATTATGTTTAATTGTTAAAATATTATGAATTATGAACATTCCAATGTTGTTTCTTTCTTCAGGGATACTTTCGTTTTGTGTTGCTGGTAGTGCTTTTGGCTTTTTTGCCGCGAGTGCTTACTCTATTGAAAAATGTCCAACTCTTTGGGAGTTTATTAAAAGTTCCCTTTTAGGTGGATGGTTTTTCGGTGGTACATTTCTTTTCCTGGGGTGTATGCTATCTTATCCTGATTTTGTAAGCTCCAATTTAGTAATAAAAATAATTATGGTTATATTGGCTATATTATTATTTTTATTAGGAATATCACTAGCATTCAAGGAGTATAGGTGGTATTTCGAGGAAGAGAGAGTAAAAAAATATTGGTGATAACATTGTTTATACTATCAGTTTCAAAAAAAATGACTTTAACCCCTCACAATTTTTACTATTGTGAGGGGTTTGTTTTAATTAAATCTGATTTATCATATCAAATAAAAAAAAGACACCTTAATGATGCCTTTTTTATGGTCGTGCACACCATCCCTAAATCAGGAAAAAGATACCATTTTTTGATGGTGTCACAAAGATTGTATTTTAAGGGGTTTAACCATGTGGACATGTTTTTATTACCATTCCGGACACCCACTCTTTTGTCGCGAAATTTATTGTTTTTATTGCTAAATCAATAGCATATACTATCAACATAGTACAGATGAAAAATTAGTCTTTTTCATAACCAATAAAGGGTATTAAAATATTATATTCAATATAACTAATTAATGGTATTAGATCTGTCGCTTTTATCTCAAAAGAAATCTTATTGTGACCATTCGTGTTTTTATCATGAAATATGAAACCACCTTCATTTAGGATAATATTTCCATGAGCCAATGAATTTCTTAGTCTTCTGAATAAATCAGCATCTCCATTTTTATTCTCTTTTTCTATAATATGAGATATTCTTTTTAATTCATCATTTATGTATATATATTCCTTTGAATTTTTACCAAGCTCATTTACTATTAATTCTTTTGGAATGACAATAAAATTGTATAGCGCACTAATTGCCGCCATATGTGTTGTAAACAATGAACCTTTATCATGAAAAAATTTTGACAATTCGTCAGTTTTTCCTTCAAACATGCTTTCTCTTTTTTCTATTGCAGCATCTAATAAATGCATAGCATACAACGACTGTCTCAAGATATGTTTTATATTTTCTTTTTCTTTAACCGAAAGCGACATTAATAAATATTTCCTTTACAGAACTGGAACAGGTAAACCAAATTTACTCAAAGGAATGTATTCGAAGTAATAAGAGCATCCAACAGAAATGATGTACTCTAAAACATCTTTGTATTGTTTCTGTTTAAACCAATCACTTAATAAGTATATGTATTCTACTTCCATATTGAGTTGAGACAATAATTTCTTATATTGTTTCTTTTTAAAATCACAGGTTTGTAATTTTTCATCAACTGAACCTGCAACTTTTTGAAATTTACATTCAATAACAAAAAATGTATTGTTTACGACGACATAAATAGAATCATCTGGTAAAAGCTTTTTAGATAAAATAGATGCATAATCAACTTTTCTATAATCCAAAAATTTATAAAGAGCATTTTTCTTAAAAATAGATGCAACTTGTTCATCATTATAGAATACATCTATCCAACCTAATTTATTTGGACTACATGAATATCCTTCTTGATTGCACAAAAAGGTTTGTAAATCTGTTTTACCTTCAAAGATCAAACCTGTTTTTGTGTTTGCTCCACCAATTCCGTTTTCTTTCATTTATGACCTCCTTTTTACAGCAGAAAGTCTTTTTTCTGCAAGTTCTACAAATTCTTTTTCTTTTTCGATACCAACAAATTTTCTGTTATGTTTCAATGCTGCAACTCCAGTTGTTGCACTACCCATAAAGGGATCTAAAATTAAATCTCCTTCATTTGTTGATGCTAAAATAATTCTTTCTAATAAATCCAACGGTTTTTGGGTTGGATGTTTGCCAAAAGTTTTTTCGCTTTTCTTGGGTGTTCCAATAGCCCAAACACTTCTCATCTGCGTATTAGGCTTTTTAATAAAGTCAGACGAAAAATCTCCGTTTTTCATGAGCTCATAATTAAAGGTATGCTTTGTTTTTTTATCTTTTCTTGCCCAAATCAATGTTTCATGACTGGCTGTAAAATACCTACAACACATATTCGGGCTGGCATTAGGCTTAAACCAAGAAATATCATTTAATATGTGATACCCCAATAATTGCAATGCAAAACCACAAGAATAAATACTGTGATAAGTACCGGAAACCCAAAGTGTTCCGTTTTTCTTTAAAACTCTTTTACAAGCAGATAGCCATCTTTTATGAAATTCGAAATCCTGTTCAAATCCTTGACTTTCATCCCATTTGCCTTTGTTGACGGAAACGACTTTTCCGTTTTGACATGTAATACCGCCGTTTGATAACATATATGGCGGATCAGCAAAAATCATATCAAATGTACTTTCTGGGATTTCTTCCAGAATTTTTAAACAATCATCATGATATAATCGATAGTTCTTCATCATACGCCATAATTTGTAATGAGTATTTCTCTGATTTCACCACGTCCATCCGAATTTGCATTAATTAAACGTTTAGCTAAAATACGATAGATGTTATAATCTTGATATAAATCATCAAAAAATGGATCGGGTCCAACATTAGTTGGATCTGAATTGCTTAACATTTGCAAAGCACCCAATTTATGTGCTTGTTCAAAAATATTTTTCAAACGGATTTGTTCATTATCATCAAAAGTTTCTACTGCATAGGTTGTAAAAGAAGAATCTTTTAACGGACGATATGGAGGATCGTAATAGATAAATGTATTATTATCTGCAAAATCCAATGCTTTAGCAAAATCTGCTTGTAAAATTGTTGCTTTGCTTAATGCTTTTGAAACAGCTATTAAATTTTCTCTATCCAGAATGCGAGGATTCTTATAACTTCCCATCGGAACATTAAACAATCCTTTGCTGTTAACTCTGAATAATCCATTAAAACAAGTTCTGTTTAAGAAAACAGTTAATGCCGCACGTCTGATAAACGATAAAGAATAATGGTTAGCATCTATTTTTTTATCAAACGAATTGTATTCGTCACGCATTTGATAGTAAAATTCTTTCCTATCAGTTGATGAAAAATAAGATATTTGTAAGCGTTCTAGTTCATCAATCAATTCCAACACATTATTTTTGATAACGTTATAAAGAATGACTAATTCCGGATTAATATCAAACAAATAAGCTTCTTCAAAATAGTATGAATTAGATATATCAAAAAAGACAGCTCCACCGCCAACAAATGGCTCAATATATTTTTTGATTGCGCCACAACGAAGTTTATTTGGTAATTTTGGAGATAGTTGAGGCAATAACATACCCTTACCACCCGCCCATTTTAAAACAGGAGATGCAAAGTTTATTTCATTATTCTTTTGTAATGCTAATTCTGCCATATTATACCTCGTTCGACTATTTTAACGATAAAGAAAAGAAATAGCAACTTTTTTTGATAAATATTAAATTTTTTTTATGTTTATATAACTTTTTTATACCATGTGTTCAAATTGTAGAAAATGTAAAGCTTTTATAAAATAAGGATTTTAGAGGTGTGTGCAAATGGCAGTATCGATTTCCGATTTCAAAACTAACCACTGCTTGATGGGATTTGGAAAGATGCACACGTGTTTAAATAAATAGAAAGGATTTTAATAAAAATAACTGGACTTTTTTTATTTTATAGACATAGCTATAAACATGGAGGTCATCATGACATTGATAGAAGAACTTGTTAAAATAATTTTACCAGACTTTTTGAAGTATTTAGATGCCTTAGAGGAAGAAAAAAATGTTCCTGAAAAAGAGATAAATTAAAAGATGGAAAATCTGTAATAATTTATCCCGAAAAAAAATAACATAGTATGTGAGCTGACATACTATGTTATGTATTGGTCGGAACGAGTGGATTCGAACCACCGACTTCTGCGTCCCGAACGCAGCGTTCTACCAGGCTGAACTACGTTCCGATAATAAACTCAAGCTACACCCTATAAAATATTATACAAGCTTTTTTTGATATATAGTTCAAAAAAATTGACGAGCCATATTTTTGTCCCTATATATGTAACATAACAAAGGAGTGAAAATGTTTTATGTAGGTTGTCATTTATCATCATCTGCCGGTTTCTTAAAAATGGGGGAAACCGCACTAAAACTCAATGCTAATACTTTTCAGTTTTTTTTGCGAAATCCCCGAGGCGGTGCAGCCAAAGATATTGATGATAAAGATGTAAAGGCTTTTTTAGAACTAGCAGAGAAGAATAACTTTGGTAAAATTCTAGCTCATGCGCCATACACCCTAAACCCATGCTCAAAAGATGAAAAAACAAGAGAATTTGCAAGACTTGTTTTTGCAGATGACTTAAAAAGAATGGAACATATCAAAGGAAATTTGTATAATTTTCACCCAGGTTCTCACGTAGGGCAGGGCGTACCAACTGCAATTAATCAAATAACCGAAATCTTAAATGAGGTGATGGTTGAGGCAAAAAATACCACAGTTCTTTTAGAAACAATGTCCGGTAAAGGAAGTGAAGTTGGTTCAACTTTTGAAGAGCTTGCTGAAATAATATCTAAAACTCACAAAAACGGGATAAATGAACTCGGTGTTTGTTTGGATACTTGCCATGTTTATTCAGCCGGCTATGATATTATAAATAAGCTAGATGATGTCATAGAGCATTTTGATAAAGTTGTGGGATTAAATCGTTTGCATGCTATTCACTTAAACGATAGTATGACAGAGTTTAACTCACATAAAGATAGGCATGAAACTTTAGGTAATGGAACACTAGGGTTAGAGGGGGTAATTCGTTTTATTAATCATCCAGCACTAAAAGGAATACCTATCAACCTAGAAACACCAAACGAACTTGATGGTTATGCTAAAGAAATAAAAATTTTGCGTGAAAATTATAAGGATTAAACAAAGGAGAAAGTGTATGAAAAAAGTATTATTTAATTTAGCTTTGATGTTATCTTTAATGGGGTGTAATGCAAATTCTACTCCTAGTCTAAAAGGAAAAGAGTTTACTTTAGATAGTTCAAAAATAACATTATCTTTTGATAGTAAAGAAAATAAATTTTATGGCAAAGCTGTAAATAATTATTTTGGTGTATATACGCAAGATAAAAACAATATAAAATTAGAGCTACAAGGTTCAACAATGATGATGGGTGCTCCAGAAGAAATGGATGAAGAAGTCAAATATTTTAACACTCTAAATAAAGTTACAGCATACACATTAACAGATAAAGTATTGACTTTAAAGGGTGATAAGACAGAGCTTAATTTTAAAGAAAATAAGTGA
This sequence comes from Alphaproteobacteria bacterium, assembly GCA_045634545.1. Taxonomy (GTDB): domain Bacteria; phylum Pseudomonadota; class Alphaproteobacteria; order RF32; family CAG-239; genus CAG-267. The sequence goes on from JAZRAL010000050.1 coordinate 13,249, forward strand.
TAAAATACTTTACAAATCTAAATCCGTAACTGAAACTCACATTGTTATTAAGAATAATAACAGGGCTGTCAGAGCTTGGTGCAAAAAAATCATTTTTTAGCAACCGGAATTATGCTAAAGTTTTATAAAAAGAGGCTTAAGTTGAAGTTGATTTCCTCTAATTAATCATAAAAAAAATCCACTAACTTTCGCTAGTGGATTTCTTTTAAGCTCTAATAGAATTACAAAGCTGTAATGTCAACTCTAACGCCAACACCCATTGTAGAACTTATAGAAATTTTCTTCAAATAAGTACCTTTTAATGTTTGTGGTTTAGCTTTCAAGATTGTATCAATGAAAGTTTTAGCGTTGTCATAAATTTTATCTTCATCAAAAGAAGCTTTAGCAATACCAGCATGAACAATACCGTTCTTTTCAACACGGAATTGAACTTCACCAGCTTTTGCTTTTTTAACAGCGTTAGCAACATCCATAGTAACTGTGCCAAGTTTTGGGTTTGGCATCAAACCTTTAGGACCTAAAACACGAGCAACACGACCAGCCATTCCCATCATGTCACGAGTAGGGATACAACGATCGAAGTCGATTTTACCAGAAAGGATTGAGTCAACCAAGTTTTCAGCACCAACGATATCAGCACCTGCAGCTTTAGCTTCATCAGCTTTTTCGCCTTGAGCCATAACAGCTACGCGAACTGTTTTACCATTACCATGAGGAAGACCACATACACCACGAACCATTTGGTCAGCATATTTAGGGTCAACACCTAAGTTGATAGCTAAATCGATCGTTTCATCAAATTTTGCAACAGCATTAGCCTTAACCAATGCAACAGCTTCCTTTAAAGAGTAGCTTTTATTTTTATCTACATTCTTATAAGCATTTACTAATCTTTTTCCAGCCATTGCCTTACTCCGTTACTTTGATACCCATAGAAACAGCTTGACCTTTAACCATATTCATAGCTGCTTCAACTGTTGAACAATTCAAATCTGGTAATTTAGCTTCAGCGATTTCTCTAACTTGAGCAAGAGTAATAGTACCAGCAACTTCTTTACCTGGAGTTTTAGCAGCAGACTTAACGCCAGCAGCTTTTTTAATATAGTAAGCAACAGGAGGAAGTTTAGTTACGAATGTAAAGCTCTTATCTTCAAAAGCTGTGATTACAACAGGAACAGGGATACCTGGTTCCATAGATTGTGTAGCAGCGTTAAATGCTTTACAGAATTCCATAATATTCAAGCCTTTTTGACCCAAAGCAGGACCAACTGGAGGAGATGGGTTTGCTTTACCTGCAGGGATTTGAAGCTTGATTAAACCTAAAATTTTCTTTTTAGACTTAGCCATTTTAAAACCTCAATTCTAAAATTAATTGTTATCACAAGGTCCGTGGTTAGAATTATGGCTAATTCCCCCACGGGATTTACTTTGCAGATTCAATAAGTTATCGCATTAAAGCGATTCTTTTCTTGAAAATGCTCCGTTTAAATACCATAAAATTTTAAAAAGTAAAGCTTTTTCTTTGTTTTTTTGTAAATAAAAAGAATCATTAAACAAATGTTTAGAAATGAGAATTAAGATAAAACAAAATAAAAATTTATTTTATGGAGAAAATAGATGGTAAAAGCTAAAATAAACAAAAGTTATTTTTATAAAGATTCTGAACGTGAGGAGATATTCTTTTATATAGAAGGTTCAAAAAAAGGGAAATTTTGTTTAGGTAATGGACAAGATATATATGGTCGCCCAAGAGATTATTGTAATTTAGTCAATGATATATCAGTAATTAACTATGATGCAATGATGGCTTCAGAAAGTTTTGATGCAACATTATATTCTTTAAGTAAAGAAGCTAATGAGAAAATAAATGAATATATTGCATCAAGTTCGTATAATTATGATGAAGTAAAATTAAAAAAAGATTTGGAAGCATTTCTCTTAAATAGTGAGAAAAAAGATGATGCATGGCACTTTCAATATTGTTTAAGTGATATAACAAAATCATCTACAAATGGTTTAATTAATTTATCTCCAGAAGTACAAGCTAATTGCTTAGATTTTGTAAGAGATGTTATAGATGAAAATATAGAACCAACGGGACGAAAAATAAAAAGTATAAATGATAGAAGAAGTTTTTGGGATAAATTTAGAGGAAAGAATGAGGTAACAGGTTTTTATTTTTCAAATTTAGAACATTCAATATCAAGATTGTCTGATACAAAATATATTGAAGAAATTAAAGACTTATATAAAGATGGTTTTCCCGAAATGGTAAAAATAAAAGAAGCAAGAGAAAACTGTAAAATTGAAATTAACAAAATAGGCGAAGAATTTGATTTTGAAAAAGAAAATGCTGTTAGAACAGAGCTATTCAAACAATATGGTGCCGAAAGAATAAGAGGTGCTATGCAACTAAAATATTATGAAGAAACAAATGATTTATCAATATTTTTATCTCCTAAGGAGCAAGAAAAATATAATTCAATGTCTCTTAAAGATTTAACAGAAGAATATGGTACAGATTTAATTACAACACATAAAGGCGCTGCTCTTTTAACTAGAAAAATGCATGATGAAAAAGCAAAAGGAACAGACATACGAAGTGATTTAGTAGAACTAAAAAAACTAGTAAATAAAGCCCAAACATCTCCAAATAATGATATGGCAATTCGTTGCTATATTTTTGATGAATTAAGAAAGGATTATCAAAAATTTGCAACAGATGATATGGAGTATAGAGGGGTTGTAGAAGAATTGGCTCCAACTAAAACCGAAAAAGCATATATAAATTACTATTTATCGGGAGAAGGAAAAGAACGTATTAATGAAGATATAGCTGTTCGCTTAGCAAAAACTAAAGAACTCCAAGAACGTTTTACAAAGGATAGTAATTTCATTATAACAGGAAAAGCATCTAAAAGTGATATAGAAGAAGCCAAAGCTCGTATTGTAGGTAAAAAGAAAGAGGAAACAGTAAAGCAAGCTATAAAACGTGTTAAAGAAAAGCATGCTGAAGATAGAAAAACCGGAGAAAATATTTCTGGAGCAGTTATTGCTGATGATATTGCAGAAAGATTAAAAGATGGTTTTGAACTTCCTAAATCTAAAAATCAAAGGAAAGCTATTGAAGATAACTTAAGAAAAAAACGTGCAGCAAGTAAAGCTACATCTCGAGACGATAGATAGTATCAATATTTCTAGCACAAAAAACGGCACTCTTTCAAGTGCCGTTTTAATTTTTACAATATTAAAATATTATCTTAATACTGCACCAGTTTTTTTGCCAACTTCAACAATAACCTTATTCATCAAAGCTTCTAACTCTGTATCAGTATAAGTCTTGTCTTTTGGTTGGAAAGTAACCGTAATTGCAATAGATTTTTTATCTTGTTCTAAGTTTTCGCCTTCATATACGTCAAAAACTCTAACATCAGTGATATTTTCTCTATCAGCAGTCTTTGCAGCGCCAATAATACTAATAGCCTTAACATCTTTACCGCAAACAAATGCTAAGTCTTTTTCAACAGCTTGAAGTTGAGATAATTCTAAGCGCTTTTTAGCTTTAGATTTGTTATCTCTTGGTGTTGGGATATTTTCAACAAACACTTCAAATGCTACTACATTAGTTTTAATATCAAGAGCTTTTAAAACTAATGGGTGTAACTCACCAAAGTATGCCAAAACATTTTTACCTAAACGGATGGCGCCACTTCTTCCAGGGTGATAGTACTCTGGAGCATCAGTTGTGATTTGTGGGTTTTCAATAGGTCCTTTAGCGCTCGCAATTGCAGCTAATGCATCAGCTTTTGCATCAAATACATCATATGAACGTGTTGAACCTGTCCATTCTTTTCTATCTGTTTTGCCAACTCTAATACCGCTTGCAACAGTTCTTTGCTCGCCTGGATTTCTACCATAAAATTCCGGTACAACTTCAAACAAAGCCATGTTTGGATAACCTCTTGCAATGTTGTTCTTTGCGCCAATTAAAAGGTTAGGAATAACAGATGGTCTCATCTCATCAAATTCAGTAATAATCGGGTTTTGTATCAAAACTGGCTCATTTCCACGACGGAAATATTTTGCAATACTGCTATCTGTAAAGCTAAATGTTACAGTTTCGTACATGCCACGACTTGCAAGTTCATGTTTGATAACCATAATGTTATTTTGTAAAGGTGTCAAAACTGGTCTTGGGAAACCTTCGCTTTTCATAGAGCAAAGAGGAATGTTATCAAGACCAATCATGCGAACAATTTCTTCAATCAAATCTTGCTCACATTCAATGTCGCCTCTCCAAGAAGGAGATGTTGCTTTAAGTTTGCCATTTTCTTCTTCTACTTTAAAGCCAAGATTAGATAAGATTTCAACACATTTTTCTTTCTCAACATCAAGTCCGATAAATGTTTTTAATTTTTCTGGTCTTAAATAAACTGGTTTTGCATCAAATTTTTCAACACCTGCAACTTCCATTTTAGACGCTTCACCACCACAAATGCTTAAAATCATTTGTGTAGCATACTCATTGCCACTAATGTTAGACATTGGGTCAACCCAGCGTTCATAACGATATCTTGAATCAGAATCAAGTTGGAATTTGCGACCTGTTCTTGCGATACATTCTGGCTTAAACAAAGCACATTCTAAAAATACATTTTGAGTATCTTCATAGCTACCTTTATTAAGACCACCCATAATACCACCAAGACATTGAACGCCTTCGTCATCACAAATACCAAGAGCTTTATCATCAAGTGTAAAACTCTTTTCGTTTAAGGCTAAAAATTCTTCGCCATCTTTAGCCATACGAACTTTGATATTACCTTTTAACTTATCAGCATCAAAAACATGCAAAGGACGAGCTAAATCGTAGTTGATGTAGTTTGTTATATCAACAAGTGGAGAAATGGGGCGAAGTCCAATAGCTGAAAGTCTATCTTTCATCCATTTAGGAGTTTCTGCTCTATTATTTACTCCTTTAATATAGCGACCAGTATATGTTGGGCAGTCATCTAAGCAGTCAATACTAACTTTAATAGGACTTTCAAAAGTTCCTTCAATTTTTTTAATTTCTAAAGGTTTTAATGTTCCAAGGCCACTTGCTGCTAAATCTCTTGCAATGCCTCTAACACCTAAGCATTCAGCTCTGTTTGGAGTAATAGAAACTTCTATAACAGGGTCAATGTTAAGAATGTTTGATGCAGGTATTCCAATTTCTGTATTGCTATCAAGTTCAATAATACCACTATGGTCATCGCCAACCATAAGTTCTTTTTCAGAACACATCATGCCCATGCTTTCAACACCTCTAATTTTAGCAACTTTTAATGTTTCTCCATAGCAAGGGATAAGGCTACCAGTTGGGGCATAAATACCAACTAGACCTTTGTGAACATTTGGTGCGCCGCATACAACTTGTAATACTTCTTTTCCAGTGTTTACTCTTAATACATGCAAGTGGTCAGAATCTGGGTGATCCTCAACTTCATCAATTTTTGCAGTAATAAAACCTTTTAAATTTGCGCTAGGGTCAACAACTTCTTCAACCTCTAAACCAATACGAGTTAGAGTTTCAACAATTTCATTGATATTGGCATTTGTATCTAAATGCTCTTTTAACCAAGATAAAGTAAATTTCATCGTGTCAATCCTCCATTACCACTTAAACCTAAAGTCATTGCTGATATATCAAGTGGAGCAAATCCATAGTTTTTAATCCATCTAACATCTGATTCAAAGAATGTTCTTAAATCAGGTATTCCGTATTTAAGCATAGCAAGTCTATCAAGTCCTACACCAAATGCAAAGCCTTGGTATTCTTCTGGGTCAATATTGCAAGCTTTTAATACATTTGGATGAACCATACCACATCCTAAAACTTCAAGCCAGTCATTGCCTGTTCCAATTTTAAGTTCTGTTTTAGACTTTAAGCATCCAATATCCATTTCTGCAGAAGGCTCTGTAAATGGGAAATACGAAGGGCGGAAGCGAACCTTAAGATCGTCAACTTCAAAAAACTCTTTCATGAAGTCGTATAAGCATCCTTTTAAATCAGCCATAGTTGTTTTTTTATCAACTACAAGCCCTTCTACTTGGTGGAACATTGGAGTATGAGTTGCATCATAGTCTGAGCGATATGTTCTACCAGGAGCAATGATTCTAATTGGAGGTTGTTTTTTCTCCATTGTACGAATTTGAACGCTTGAAGTTTGTGTCCTAACAACATAGGCACTATCTTTATCAAACTCTTTTGTAACATCATTGTTTACATAGAAAGTATCTTGCATCTGACGGGCAGGGTGATTAGGTGGTGTATTAAGAGCATTGAAGTTATGAAATTGGTCTTCTATTTCTGGGCCATCAGCAACCTCAAAACCCATTTCAGAAAAAATAGCTACAACTTCTTCATAAACTTTAGAAATAGGGTGAATTCTACCTTGTGTCTCAGGACGGCAAGGAAGTGTTACGTCAATTATTTCTTTTTTAAGTTTTTCATTGAGTTGTTTAGTTTCTAAAATTTGCTTTTGGTTGGTAAGTAAAGTATCAAGTTCAGTCTTAACAGCATTGATTTTTTTACCGAATTCAATTCTTTCTTCCATAGGCATAGAACCCAAAGTTTTTAGTAATTCGGTAATTCTTCCTTTTTTACCAAGAGCATTAACTCTAACATCATCAAGAGCTTTGAGATCTGATGCGTTAGTAATCTGCCCTATAATTTCTTGTTTTATAACTTCAATATCACTCATATTATCACCTTATAAATTTACTTAAAATCTCATCTATTTTTAAGATGTGTTTTAAATACAAAAGAGTCATCTTGGCTAACCAAGACGACTCTAAATATTTTTTTGATATAAACTTAACTGATTTTAAAAATCTTATTTAGCTAGAGCCGCTTTGGCAGTTTCTACTAACTTAGCAAAAGCTTGGGGCTCTCTGTAAGCGATATCAGCAAGGACTTTTCTATCAAGCTCAATACCTGCTTTGATGAGCCCGCTGATAAATCGAGAATAAGTCATATCATTTAATCTAGTTGCTGCATTGATACGTTGAATCCAAAGAGAACGGAAGTTTCTTTTCTTAACTCTTCTATCACGATATGCATATTGCAAACCTTTTTCAACTTTTTCAACTGCTACTCTGAAAACGTTCTTATTACGTCCTCTATAGCCTTTCGCCATATCCAAAACTTTTTTATGGCGAGCGTGTGCTGTTACACCTCTTTTAACACGAGACATTTATATATCCTCCTAAAACTACAAATATGGTAAAAATTTCTTAACAATCTGTGCATCAGCTTCTGAAACCAAAGTTGTGCCACGAGCTTGTCTTTTCATTTTCTGAGTTTTGCAGAAGAGGCAGTGTCTCTTGTTAGCAAAATTTCTTTTTAATTTTCCAGTTCCTGTAGCGCTAAAGCGTTTTTTAGCAGAACTTTTTGTTTTTAATTTAGGCATTTCAATCCCTTTCAAATATTAAGTTGGATTAACAGACCACCAAGGCATGCCATTAGCCCTAGCAATCATTCGAACCACATTTATACACTATAATTTTAAAAAGTAAAGTACTTTTTTAATTTAAAATTAATAATTAAAAAATCTATGTATATTAATAAAAATAGTAGACATGATAAAAAAAAGATATTTATAATACGCTAGAATATAATTTGCTTATAATGTGATATAATATAATAAATATATATTATATCTGGAGGGACTAATGATTTATAATACAGGTATAGAGGCTATAATTAGTGGTTTATCTGCTGTTTTAATTGCTCAACTAGCTAAGATATTTACATTTTATTTTAAAACAAAAGAGATAAATTTTGAGTACTTATCTACGACAGGGGGGATGCCTAGTTCCCATAGTGCAGGCGTATGCGCTCTGACAACATCAGTTGGTTTAATATCAGGGTTTGATTCTATGTTATTTGCGGTAAGTACTGGTTATGCAGTTGTTGTTATGCATGACGCAGCAGGGGTTAGAAAAAAAACTCAAGATATGGCAAAGTTGTTAAATAAAATTATCAGAGATTTCTATAAGTCAGATTTAAAAACAAAGTCTGCACAATTAAAAGAACTTTTAGGTCATACACCTAAAGAAGTTTTTGTTGGAGCGGTTACAGGTATTGCTATTGCGCTTGTAGTTCATGCGCTGTTTATGCCAAAGTAAGTTGAATGTTTAATTTTAATAAATAACCCCGCTTTTAGCGGGGTATTTTTTTATGCATCAGCTTCAACAAGCTTTATGTGTAAATCATCTATTTGCTTTTGATCTACAAAGTTTGGCGCTTGCATTAATAGGTCTTGAGCTTTGCCATTTAGAGGGAACGCAATTACATCACGAATAATTGGTTCATCAAGTAAAAGCATGATGGTTCTATCAACACCAGGAGCACAGCCAGCGTGAGGAGGTGCACCATATTTAAATGCATTAATCATACCACCAAATTTGTTATCAACAACGCTATTATCATATCCTGCTAATTCAAAAGCTTTGTACATAACTTCAGGTTTGTGGTTACGAACTGCACCAGATGCTAATTCAACACCATTGCAAACCATGTCATATTGATATGCTAAAATTTCAAAAGGATTCTTGTTTAATAAAGCATCCATACCGCCTTGTGGCATAGAAAATGGGTTGTGAGAAAAACAAACAGCTCCAGTTTCTTCGTCTTCTTCATAAAATGGGAAGTCAACAATCCAACACATGCGAAAAGCATTTTTCTCAATTAAATCTAATTCTTCACCTAATTTAGAACGAACCTTTCCGGCAAATTTGTTAATAAGCTTTTTGTTGCCACCCATAAATACGATAGCATCACCATCTTTAAGTCCGAAATTGTTCTTTAATTCGTTCATTTTCTCTTCGCTAAAGAATTTAGCAATACCTTTAGCTCCATTTGAAGATAAAGCAACATAAGCCATGCCACCAAATCCTTCTTCTTTTGCAAAACCATCTAGTTTATCAAAGAAAGAGCGAGCTTTTTCTCCGCATTCAGGCAATACAATAGCTCTAATTAACTCACCATTTTCTACCTTGCTATCATAAATACCAAAACCAGAGTTGTTAAAGAACTTTGTTGCATCTTGAATAATAAGAGGGTTTCTCAAATCTGGTTTATCAGAGCCATACTTAAGCATAGCATCATTAAATGGAATTCTAACAAATGGCGCTTGGTCAACTTCCTTCCCATTTGAAAATTCATTAAAAATAGAGCCCATAGTTTTTTCAATAACTTTAAATACATCCTCTTGTGTGGCAAAACTCATTTCCATATCAAGTTGATAAAACTCTCCAGGGCTTCTATCTGCTCTAGGGTCTTCATCTCTAAAGCAAGGAGCTATTTGGAAATATTTATCAAAACCAGAAACCATAAGTAGCTGTTTGAATTGTTGAGGAGATTGTGGTAGTGCGTAAAACTTACCAGGATTTAAACGAGATGGTACCAAAAAGTCACGCGCACCTTCTGGAGATGATGCTGTTAAAATAGGTGTTTGGTATTCTAAAAATCCTTGCTCAGTCATCAATTCACGCATTCTGTTAATAACTTTAGAGCGTAAAATAATGTTGTTATGAATTTTTTCTTTTCTTAAATCAAGAAATCTATATTTTAATCTTAAATCTTCAGGTGCGTTATCTTCACCAAAAACTTGAATAGGTAAAATATCAGCCATAGAGTGAAGTTCAATAGCATCAACTTTAACTTCAATATCTCCAGTTGGCATATTTTTATTTACACTTTCTCTCATGACAGCTAAGCCATCAACAGTGATAACACTTTCAACTCTAATTTCTTCAATTTTACTAAACAAATCACTAGAACTATCAACTACACATTGAGTAATTCCATAATGATCTCTTAAGTCAATAAAACAAAGATTTCCTAAATTACGTTTACGATGTATCCATCCTGAGAGTTTAACTCTTTGTCCTGCGTTTTGAGCTCTTAACTCGCCACAAGTATGTGTTCTGTATTCTATCATAAATACCTCAATTTATTAATTCTAACAATAATGGAAAGTATTCTTATCCTAAAATGAAAGAAAAGCAAGTCTAAATTAAAAAAATCTTAAAGATTGTTTGGTTAAAATCAAAAAAAAGATAAGGAAGATAATATGATTTTAATTGATACAACAGAAGAACTGCAAAAAGCATGTAAAATCTTAAAGAAACAAAAAGTAATAGCAATTGATTGTGAGTTCATAAGAGAAAAAACTTACTATCCGATTCCATGTCTTATACAGGTTGGATATGAAGATAAGGCAATTTTGATAGACCCTCTTGCAAAAGATATTGACTTTAACTCTTTTGCAAAGATAGTTAAGGATAAAAAAATAATAAAAGTTTTTCATTCAGGAAGACAAGATATCGAGATAATATATAATTTAATGAAAGTTATTCCTGAACCTTTATTTGATACCCAAATAGCTGCACAAGCATGTGGATATGGCGAAGCAATAAGTTACGAGAATTTAGTGAAAGCTTGTTGTTCAATAGAATTAGATAAATCTTGTAGACTAACAAATTGGCAGTTGCGTCCTCTAACAAATGAACAATTAGAATATGCCTCAGGTGATGTAACGCATCTTATAAAATGTTATCACAAGATAAATGAATTTTTAGAAGAGAATAATAGAAAAGATTGGATAAAAGACGAATTAGAAGATTTGATAGAGATTTCTCATTATGAAATTAATACCGAAAACTCTTGGCAAAGAATTCGTCATAATAATCATTCTCTTAAATTTTTAAATGCACTAAAAGAATTAGCTAAATGGCGTGAAGAAAGAGCAATAAAGCACAACATTAGTCGCCAAAGTATTATAAAAGATGATCTTTTGGTAAATATAGCAACAGCTTTTCCTAAAAACATTGAAGATATGAAACAGGTAAGAGGTATGCGTTCAGATATATCTAAAAGTGTGCTTGCAACAGAAATGATAGATGTTTTAGATAACTTAAACCAAAAGGGATTTGATAAAAAACTAAAAATAAAAGAAAAAGACATATCTCTAAGTCCAACACAACAATCATTATATGAGATATTAAAATTACTTCTAAAAATAAAGAGTAATGAATATGGAGTCGTAGCTCATATTATTTCATCAGAAAAGAACTTAAGAGAATACATAAAAAATCCTAAAACAAAAAATCAAATAACATTAGGATGGAGATATGAAGTATTTGGAAAATATGTTGAAGAGTTTAGTAAAGGAAAATTAAGTCTTCAATATTGTCCCGAAACACATAATATTGTTATTAAAGAAAACTGATTACTAAGGAGTAAGATATGAAAAAAATATATTTAACATTGGCCTTTTTGTTATTTTCATTTAATGCTCATGCATTCATAATATCTCCACATGTCGGGATAGATTACATACATTCAAAACTCAATGGTTATGATGATGCAAATAGCTTAAACGGAGCATCATTGAGTGCAGGCATAAAGGCTTTGGGCTTTTTATCAGTAGAAGGTTATTATCAAAAATATTTTTCAACAGATGCTTCAAATAAAAGTAAAACAAAACCTGCAGCATATGGTGTAGATTTAGTGGCCGATACATTAAATCTTGGAGTAGTTGAATTATTAACAACAGTTGGTTATGGTAAATATACTTTAGATGGAGGAAAGCTAAATAAAGATTTAGATGATTTTGAAGGTGCATCTTATAGAGCTGGGTTTGGTGTTCAAATTAATCCAACTGAAAATATAGGAATTAGAGCCATGTATCGATATGTTTTTCCGGAAAATCATTTCTTTAAGAAAAATGTTCAAGAACTTACAGTTGGTATGAGGTACTATTTTTTCTAAAACAATAAGCGCCAAATCGGCGCTTTTTTTATGAGCAATTTGTAAATATTTGTTGAACAATATTATCATCTAAAATTACCTTAACCATGCATGCAGTAGCCATTTTATTTGTGGGCGGATTGTCATACGATATTAATTCGCCACCACCAATAGGACGATAATTTGTATAGTATACCCACATAATGCGATTATCTTCAAGACGTTTGATGGTATTAGGCGCTCCATTTGCATCAAATAAAGAGCTAACATCTTGTCCTCTATATGCATTAATACCTTGTATTTGATAGGCATAATTTTGATTGGTTTCATTGCTTTTGCAGGCCGTTAATGTAAACAATATGCATAATATGAACACTGCCCTATAAATCATATCCTCCTCCTAAAATATTTGTATTTTACATAATGTTAAATTTTAAAAAAACTAGATTTAATAAAATAAAATATTTTTTATACAAAATTGTTGACAAAATAAAGACAGTGTGGTAATGTGTACCTCAGTGAATTAAGCATATGTTGTATTATGAGGTTAAAAGTCAATATAGACAGGTGGTTTCTGTGTACACTATGCTGTTCATATTATAAATAAATAAATAAAAAAAGTATGAAGAAAATGAAATCAGACGAGTTGATTAAGATTATCAACTCAGGTGACGTAAAGAAGCTTTCTGCATACATTGCAGAGAAGGGTGAGTTTATGAAAGCTGCAATCAAGGCCGTTTTCAAGTCAGAGAATCCACAAATCATAAAGTGCTACATAAACGGGGTTTTCCCGATTGGCGCAGAGTTTCAGGCCCATCAGGATCTGGTTGCAAGGTATGCAAATAGAAAGACGCTCTGTACTTTCTATATGTACCACACGCTCGATACATCTGGACAGATAGAGCTCATCAAGCGAGGCGATATCCGCTTGTTCAGCTACTACAATAGCAAGCGGCCAAAGCTGACCAAAGATGCGTTCAAGTTCCTTTTGGAAGAGGGAAATCCACAGTTGGTGAAGTACTATCTTGAGAACTGTCTTACCGATGCCGAGGCCGTAGGCGAGTTCGTCGAGATTGGCAATCTTAAGTACCTTAAGTACTACATCAAGATTGCAACCGGTATTGAGCTTGAGATTCTGGCTGCGGTGGTCAATAAGCTTGAGAGCGAAGAGCTTAAGAAAAAAATCTTCGCGGAGTGTAAAGAGCTTAGGCCATATATTGTTGTGGCTTAAAAAAGAGCAAAGCAAACATTAAGGCGCCCCCAAAGGGCGCTTTTTTGTTTTTTATAATTATAGTGGATATAGATAACAACATATTGAAGAATTTAATAAATAATAATAAAACAAGCTTATGAGTAGAGATAAAAGTTTAACAAGTTTTATTTGGATATTAGGCATAATAGAAGTATGCTTAATGTGCTACGCTTTCTACTATAATTATGGTTCAATGGATCATGCAGAGCATTTACATGCTTCATGGTTAGTATGGCAAGCAAAGATTCCTTACAAAGATTTTTTTGAGCATCATAATCCTTTATTTTGGTATATATTATCACCAATAGTTGCTCTGTTTTACAATAATGCTCTTATTTTATACGTATCAAAAATTATAGCCTTTATATCAAACGCATTGTTATTTTATGTTCTATATAAAATCGCAAAACGTTTTATGGGGTATAGTTTAAAAGCTTTTTTATTATCGCTTATAGTATATTTTTCTTTGCCAGATAGTTATTATACATTATATGAATTACACCCTGATGAATTAATGTTTTGCTCTTATCTTTGGGGATTTTATTATTATTGTATGTATCTTGAAAATCAAAAACAAAAATATCTAAACATATCTTTTATAATGTTTGTGGTATCTTTTCTTTTTTTACAGAAAGTTATAATCATTTTATTTGTTATGGGGTTATGCACTTTATATTTTATTTATAAAAAACAAATAAAAGTAAAATCACTATTAAAGGCCTCTATATTACCCGTATTAATTTTATCAATTTTTGTAATATGGTTGTATATAAACAATGCCTTAGATATATATTATCTATTTAATTATAATCTAAATTTATATATGCAGAAATTTTATAAATTAGGTCCTGTATATGGTGATTTTTGGAATGTATCTTATCTTCCGTTGATATCACTGTTTATGTTAAAAGATTTTTTAAAAGAAAAAAACATTTATAAGACAATATTTATAGTAATTGTTGTTAGTGAATATTTATCCAAATACATATTTGGAGCACCATATCGCCATTATTTTATATTAAATAATTTAGCTTCATCTCTTGTTATAGGTTTTTATCTAAACAAAAATATGAATTCAAAGAAGGCTTATTTTATCATTTGTTTAATGATGATAACAAGCATATACTTATTTAATAAAACTCCACTAAATAAATTTTATCCTAAATACTATAAAATGTATAAATACATATTTTCATTAACAACAAAAGAAGACCATATTTTAAGTGGTGTAAATTATATAAATATTTATGCTAAAGATGCGTCATATTATTGGTTTGGGTATGGAAATATAGCCCCTGTTGCTCATTACCTATATCAATACAAAGCCCCTTTTTTACTTAATACATCTATTATAAAGCATAAGCCCAAAGTTATTTTTAATAATCTTTATGCAAATCAGCTTACTATAACAAATTTTGTAAATGGGGTAAGTTTTGATGAATATGTTTCAAATTTATCCAATATATATGATGAGTTTCCAGAAAAAATAGAAACAAAAGAAAATTTTGTAAAAAGATGGAGTTTAAGAGAGTTTTCAAAATATGATATAAATCTTATAAGACTTAATTACGTTCCACATAAAGAATATCCACTTTTTGTAAGAAAAGATTTAATCTAAAAATAAAGTCACATAATTTTGCGCTATACAAAAAACTTGACAAAATAGCAGTGGTGGTATATTTAATTTTTAGCAAATTAAGTATATGGTTATTATTAAGTTTTTTGTTTATTATTTCTTTTAATCAAAGTCTTAATGGTAATAGTGCTTTTTGCTATAAAAATAAAAAAATAATAACATGAGCGAAACTATTCAAAGAATGAGAACTCCAGAGGTTGTGGAGCTTATCGACAGCAAAGATGTACAAAAGTTTACATCTTACATTAAACAACAATCATTAAGACCCAAGGCAATCAGACATTTGTTTACAAATGGAGACCCTGCACTAATATCTGCGTATGTTAACAATGTTTTTCCTTGCACTGAAGAGTTTATAACTTATCAAAAGCAAGTAATGCGCTACGGAACAAGAAAAACACTCGCTACATACTACATTTATTTTAGCGTAGAAAAAGATGGTGAGATTGAGCTTATTGACCGAAAAGACGTAAATCTTTTTACATATTATCTAAGTGGTCATGAGCTATCTTTGGAGGCTTTTAAGTACCTTGTTGATAATGGTTCATCAGAGCTAATAGAAGCCTATATCAATTTCACATCATTAATTGGTCAACGTTTGAGGTACTTTCTCCGTCATACCAAAATTGATGACATCATGTGGTACTACATGAATGCTTCAAATTGTGAAAGAGAAGTAATAATTGAGGAAATCGTGAAATTAAAGCAAAACAATCGTGAGCGATACCAAGAAATTTACAACTCGGTAAGTGAAGATATGAAGTTCTGGCTTTAATGATTTTAAGCACTCCAACAGGGGTGCTTTTTTTGTATTTAAATGCAAAATTTTATAAATTAAAAAAGACAAAGTTTTCGTTAAAAATAAAAGTAAAAATATTGCATAAAGATTAAAACATTCTATTATACAAAGCATGATTAACAGAATAAATACAATTATCATTTCAATAATAGGTATAATAGAGTTATCAATACTTTGTTATGCTTTTGATAATCATTATACTTCAATAGACCATGCCGAGCATTTACATGCTTCGTGGCTTGTTTGGCAACAAAAGATTCCGTATTTAGATTTTTTTGAACACCATAATCCACTTCTTTGGTATATGCTCTCCCCGATTGTTGCTCTTTTTAAAGGTAATCCTCAAATAATTTATGTATCAAGACTAATATCTCTTGTAGCGTATGCACTAACCATTATCACTCTATATAAAATGTCTATTAGGTTCCTAAGATTTACAAATAAAGATTTTTTATTAGGTGTTTTAGTTTATTTTTCAATCCCTATAAGCTACTATTTAATCTACGATATGCATCCTGATATTTTTATGTTATTAGCATATTTTATAGGGTTATACTACTACTTTTCATATCTTGAAGATAAAAAAACAAAAGACTTAGTTGTTTCATTTTTATTCTTTGTAATATCATTTTTGATTTTACAAAAGATTTTAGTGGTTTTGTTTTTTACGTCAGTATTTATTTTATATCATATATTTACCAAGAAAGTGGAGTTAAAATCTTTTATTAAAGCCTTAATTTTGCCAATAATAATTCTTTTATTGTTTGTATTGTGGTTATATTCCAATGATGCTTTAGAAATATACATACAATATAATTATACCTTAAATTATTGGATGCAAAAAATTAATGGTTCTGGTAAATTTTGTGGAGAAAAGGGTTATAGTTTATATCTTCCATTGTTGTCATTTTTTTTCCTTAAAACTTATCTAAAAGATAAAAATCAATATAGAATAATTTTGTGTTCAATAATGTACTTAGACTATATTTCAAAGTATTATACAGGTTCTTTGCATATACAATATTTTATCTTTAATAATCTTATAGCATCCATGATTATTGGTTATTTTATTTCAAAACAAATAAAGTATAAGCATTTTATATTAATTGTGGTACTTCTATCTCTTCTAAGTGTAAAATTATTTAATCAAACTCCGCTTAATAAAAGATATAAACAATACTAT
>JAZRAL010000051.1:0-6611 GCA_045634545.1 Alphaproteobacteria bacterium
ATACATAACATTTGCCATAATCTTTATCTCCTTTTTATTTTAAATTTTTTATTAAAACATTTTATCCTATTATAATGGTTTCGGCTCCCAATATAAAAGTATAAACAGTCATAATTTATTTTTTATATTTTTTTATTTTCCAACATAATCGTTCAATGTGTCCCAAGGACTAGCATTGTCAACTTTCTTATTATTCTTCTTATTAATGTCTGTATTAGGTTCATTAATAGGAGAACTAAAAGAAACTGGCTTTTCTTCTTTCTTTTCCTTGTCTTCTTGAACATTTGTTTGAGAGTTATTTTGATTGATAGATTCAAATAACTTAAGAGCTACTCTAGTCTTTAAATCTTGTAATTCTGTAACGTCTCCCTTCTCACAAAGTTCACGGAACTCGCAAGAACTTGCCTCATCTAATTTAGCAGAATCAATTAAAGCATAAGCTTCTTTTAAAAATTCTTCATGAGCATATTGAGATAATTTAGCTTGAGCCTCTTCTAATTCTTTAGTTTTAGCATTAAAAGCTTCGTTAAGTTGCTCATATTTTTGATTTAGCTCATTAACAACATTATCGTGCTCTTCAATTGTCTTTTCAGCCTCAGTGTATTTTTGATATAATTCATCATACTTAGCTTGAAGTTCTTCAAAATTAGGACCACAATTGTTTTCTACTCCACCTTGCTCGTTTTCCTCTACTTTATTTTCAGGACAACTTTCATTTTGAACAGGTTCTTGTTGTTGAGCTTCTTGCTCTTCAGGCTTATTTTCTTCTCCACCATTATTTTCTTCGTCCTTATCATCATCGTCATCATCGTCATGTTTTTCACAAACACAAGGATTTTGTCCGCATTCAGGACAAACTTCTGGTTGAGCGCCGTCTTCAGCAAAATTAGCTAAACCATTTGAATTTGGATCTGCATTTTCTTGAGACTGGATATTATTGTTTTCATTTTGAGTGCTATCTGATGTTGGAAGAACGCCAGTAACATTATTATTTTCATCCATTCTAGAAAACTCCTCCTTTTTATTATTATCGCCATCATCATCTAATTTAGCATAAGCTTGACGTAATAAAGATTGTTGTTTTTCATACATATCTTTACCCATTATGTCTAAAACAGATAGACCAGCATTTTCAATCCCTGGCTCGACTTTAACCCCGTTCCTTGAGCCTAAGATTGTTATACCAACTAATTTGAACTCATTGATTTTGATTATACCATTATCAAGTTCGTCCCAATCAGTGATATCCACTTCAACAGATACGTTCTTAGCAACGCCGCCCTCTTTAAGGGCTCTCTTTGCATCTTTTAAAAGTCTCTTAACTTGCTTAAAATTATATTGAACCCAAATTGCACATCTTAATTCAATCCAATCTAAGCCATCAGATCCTTTTACTATCTTAACTTCATCAGATTCTCTGATCAAGCCTAACATTCTTTCTCCTTGTCTTCCCCATACATCCCAATAATCCATACCAGTTTCGTCGTCTTTTTTCCATTGACCATTATGAGAAACAAAGTCTTCGTTCTCAAAATATCCTAATATAGGTTTATTAGCAAAAGTATAGATTGACTTTTGCATTGATTCAAGAGTAAACCATGAACCATTTCTATTTGGGTTTGCACTAGAAATTACTCTCATAGATAGCTCTAAAAAATCTTTTTTTAGAATTGGTTTAAAATCTAATGAATCAGTACCCAAGTCAAAAACTACTCTTTTAGATTCCATCTGTACAAACCTCCTTTTTAATTACATTTTTTACAGTATTAGTCTTTGGCAATGATTTTGTCTTTGATTTTGACGTTTGCGCTTTCTTTTGTTTTTCTTCTTCTTTTGCTTTTAACCATTCTTCTTTAGTTGGTAATTTATCAAACCTTTCCATGATATCAGAAACAAAAGAGTTACCATTTAATTCACGATATGATTCGTATAAATCGTGAATATTTGTGTAATCATAATCATTTCTATAACCTTTATCTACACAAGAATAATAACATATTAATATATCATTTCTTAAAGTAGATAAAGTACCATTGCTAATATGAATTACCATTTGTTGAATATCACACATTTGTTTTTGCAATGGTTTTACTTCTTCGCAAAAGACTTCTCTAATATCTTCCTTTCTCTTAGCTTTTTCTTCTGCTTTCTTTTCTTCACTTTCCGACTTCTTTTTATCGTGTAAATCTTTCCAGAATAATCCAACTAAGCTAGGAATTGCGAGAATTGTAACTACTAAAGTTACTATGCTATACCAAGGCATTTTATACCTCTATGAAATGGGTATATTCCTTAATATGAATATTTAAAGAATTAGCATCCAAGATCTCAGATGCATGTATCCATTC
The DNA here is from genome assembly GCA_045634545.1 of Alphaproteobacteria bacterium. Lineage (GTDB taxonomy): Bacteria > Pseudomonadota > Alphaproteobacteria > RF32 > CAG-239 > CAG-267. Next base: position 2,349 of record JAZRAL010000051.1, read on the forward strand.
CTCTGCTTGTTTTATAAAAGGTGAAAGATTTTTATCTAAAAATTCTTCCCCAAAAATGCGCACCTCGTCATCACCTTGCATATCCGCCTCTTCGATCATTGCTCTGCACAACTCTCTCATCTGCATGAAAGTATCATATAAAGCCATAAAAATTTCTTTTAAATCTTTGTATTCTTCAATATGATCTACTAAACCAGATCTGACAGGTCTTCCAGATAACTCTAACATTTTATCTGAAACTTGATCTGCCCATTCTGGCATTACATGTGCAACATTTAAATGTACTATCTTACCTATCTCATTTTGATAATGATAGTCTAAATTATAAGCTAAATTATCTATAACAGCATTTGCATTGAAACACAAGGAGATCAGTGCATTCATGTTGTTATAAGATTTTAATGTCATTCTCATACTCATTTATATCTACCTCCATTGTGCCTATTCTCTGTTATCAGAAGTATTTAAACCACTAGCTTTAGAAGCTGCAGTGTCGTCGTTATCAACATCTCCATCATCTAAAGAAGGTCTACCAACAGGATTACCTTCCTCGTCTACTTCTTCTTCACTTTGTTTTTCTTTTAATTCAGCATTTTTTAATAAAGTATAAGTCATAAAATCATCATAAAACTCAAGACTCTTTATATATTTAGTAACGGCTCTTGTATCTCTTAAGCTAATTCCTTCTGCAGACATTAACTTAGGGAAAAGTGCTATATTACCACTAGCAACTACTTCTTTCAAATATTTTTTATGATTTTCTTCTGTAAAAATATCTCCCCAAATTGAAACTTGCCAATGATAATTAAAACCTAATTTATATTGTAAAATAAAATTCATTACATTTTCAAATTGTAAAGTTACATATCTTTGTTGAGAAGCCGCCAATAATTTAGCAACATTGATTTGTGCTACATTTGGTTTTTCTGTGACAATTGTTAAACCACCTTCACCAGCTGAAGCTATAAAGTTTTCAGTAGCCTCTGATAATATATCTGATGAATTTACGTCAGCAGATAATTGTTGTAATTTAATATTTTTTGCAGGCCACATCCAAGCCTCTACATTTGTTGAAGTTGCTTGATTAAATTGTGTCATATAACCTTTTATAACCTCTGGAGAAAATACAGATTCGTTTTTTCCAGCTCTAGGATTAGGAATTGTTTCAATCTCTCCCGTAAGTACGGCAGTTAAAGGCGTACTTGCTATTAGACCAGCCAATTGTCCATAATCAGTTAATTCTTGAAGTTTTAACATTAAACCCATGGTATCTGGAGCAACCCAAGGATGTGAGTTGTCACTACCAAACGTATAGCAGATATCAAAAGGAAGTCTTATCCAAAATAAATAGTTCGGGATTCTAGATCCTCTTTGTTTAACAATTTCTAAAGTAGATCCGTATTCATTTCCCTCATATTTAAATTTATAATTTTGTGCTTTATCTGGATTGAACACTTTGTTACCATCTTTATTTACTGTTATTAATTCAGAATTATGCATGTCGTCCCATGCTTGGATAAAGAATTCTCCAAAATCTGCGGGACTATTTGCAATATTTAAAAAATATAACATATTAAAAGAAACTGTAAACCCAAGCTGTCCTTTACCTGTTATTTTAGTCCACTCTGTTGGTAATTTTTGCAAAGTACAAAAACCAGGCTTTCTATTTTTTCCTTCACCATTAAATTTATTTCTTAATAGATAACTTGATTTTCCTTCTCTCTTCACTTCTAATGCTATTGTTTTAAAGGTATTTGGAATATTAAATTTTTTCAACCAGCTATCAACAAGTTGATCCTCTGTTATAAAAGAATTTTCTTTATATTCGCTATCCTTTTCAAGCTCTGGAGGAATTACATACCAATTATAATTTGGAACATCTGAACTTCTTCTTAAAATATTGTAATAAATTTGTTGAGAAGAAGAGTTAGCCCAACCTAATCCTCTTAATTCAACCTCATGATGACCTGGATCTAGTAAGAAATCAGAAATGTCTTTTTTACCATAAGTTCTTGCTTGAGAATAAATTTGTTTAATTCTTTCATTTTGTAAAAATGGATTTAACTTATTCCACTTAGCTACTGTAGTAGAAACATTTTGAGATGCACTTACTTCAGCAATTTTATCAAATGTACTTTGCCATTTTTTAGTTATCTCTTCAATGTCGATGTTTTCCTTTTTCTCCATATCTAAACGATCAATGCTTTTTTCATCCACCACACTTTCTTCGTCTGGAATATTTTTCTTAGGACGACCGATAGGCTTCTTCTTTTTAACTTCTTTTTCTTCTGTTGACATTATGCACCATCATCCTCCTTTGTGTTATTTTTTTCTTGACGAATTTTAGTTAGTTCTTCTTCTAACATTTCATCTAATAAATCAAGACCGTGGGAAATGTCTTTAAAAATTTTTTGACTCTCTCTTTCACAAGAGATATAATTTATTTTCATTATTCTATCATATAACCAGCCATTTATATTATCATTTTCTCGTGGCTCGTTATCTTTACTATAGATGTTTAGAAAAAATTTTTTATATCCACTTTGCTTTAAAATTCTTTCTAATTTTTTTTCATCAAATTCTTCATCTTCTGTGTTAGCAAAAAACATTGATCCACTTTCCCACAAAACGTCTCCATATTTTCCTAGTTTTGTTAATAGTTGACCAAATTTTCCGTTCACATTATTAAAGTCTGTGACTATTTTACAACATATCATATTACTATTCTCCTTTTACCTTCCATATTTCGCGTTTTTAATAAAAGGACGATAATTTATCAACCTCTTAAGCAAAAACGCGAAAAACACGTTTTTTGCGTAAAATAAAAGCCCCGTTTTATTTACTTTAATGGGGCATTTATTTTATTCTTTTTTTAAAAAATCTTTTAACCATTTTACAAAATTTTCAAGATCTTTTTTATTTGATTCTGTATATTCTGCTTCTGGATTCATAAACCTTGATTCCCATTCAATTTCTTCTATTAATTGATTAGCAGTACATTTAGCCCACTCATTTTCTTGGCCTAAAGCACCCAACACTTCCTTAATATTATCAATAGAACTATCTGGTTGCAAATGGTTGTTTCTTTGTATTCCATATCTCATTGCCATTAGACACATTTGATATAATGTTTTACCGTAAATATAACCATCATCTTTACTTTTTACAGCATCACCATTTAAGAAATCTTCTTCTGTGACATCAACAAATTCAAAAGTAAACTTATTTTTATCAATATCTTTTCTAATTAATTTTTGTGCCATATTATTTCTCCTTTCAAGATAATCTCCTTTCTATATATATTATATAGGATAATAAATATAATCACAAGATTTTTATTTAAAAGGAGATTGGCCAGTCCAAGGACTTACAACTTTTTTTGATTTACTACCTGTAGATGATATGCCTTGTAGCCAAGGATCATCTTCTACAGCAGGTTTATTTTTTTGTCCTTCCCCTAAACCAGATCCAAAGCCAGAATAATCTAATGCAACCCCGTCTCCGTATGTTTCATCATCTCTTAATCGTCTTATTTCATAACAACACATAATAAAAACATAATTACGGTCATCGTGCATTTTCTTTGCTTTATCTGGTGGTAACTGATAAGTAATACGTCCCGTTGTTGGAGATTTTATTCTTACCATAGAAATAATTTCTTCTTTCATTAAATCCATTTGAATTAATGAATTTATTTCCATTTTATTTAATTTCTTTTCTTCACCATCGTCAAACACTAAAGTATCATATTTAGGACATTGAGGTGGAAATTTAATAACTCCTTGAGGAACTAAAAGTTTAGCAGCTTCAAACATTAAATTTCTAACTTTGTTAGGTTCTAGAAGCCTTAAACAACCAGCTACACATGTTTTTTTATATGGCTCTGCCCATAACACACTAAACTCATTTGTCTCGTCAAATATACCAGGATGCTTTTTGCCATTTTCGTCGACCCAATCTTGAGCAAGTGCTTGAGCTATCGCCGAAGAGTTTCCACCTATACCATTATCTATTAAAACTGTGACATTCTCATATGGTAATATTTTATCTCTACCATTATATTCATAAATAAGCTCTCTTAACCTCTTTACTTGTTCTTCTACTTTCATGGGTCTTTTAGATCCATCTCCGTAAGTGACAAATAAGTTTTCCATATGAACACATCTTCCACAGATTTGTTTACTTTCATCAAGATAAACCTCCATTACTAAAACTGGGGCATTATCCACTTTTGAAGAAGGGTCATAAGCAATAATGTATTTA
>JAZRAL010000052.1:0-92130 GCA_045634545.1 Alphaproteobacteria bacterium
TAATACTCTTACAGATTAATATTACTTAGGAAGAAAACAATGAGTAACGAAATACCAAACTGGCTTAAAGGCTGTATGAAATTCCATAACACCATCAATGGTGTTTTATCCCCAAAATTGTTAAAACCCAGGCATGAAGACCTAAAAAATAATAAATTAAAATACTTTACCAAACTAGCCGCATCAATTTGCTGGAAAACAGCAGTATGTGCAACCGGTTTTATTATTGCCCCTACTCCAACCTTAGTCGTTATTGCTGCTTCAATAACATCACAAGCAATCTGCGACAAAGCAGCTGAATATTATGCAACTAAACAAACACTAGCCCCTGTTGGCTCTACAACTAAATTACCTAAAAAGCCCTTAAATCCAGAAATATACAGCAAATTACGAGGCACAGCAACTAAAGAAAAACCAGTAATTAAAATGTCTTACAACCCATCAATGTTTTCGCAAAATAAAAGAGACTTATAAACTCTCATTACATTGATAGCTCAAATAATTATTTAAGAAGATTTAAATTAAAATCTTTTCTAAAGTGCTTTAAACCTTCTAAAATAGAAAAAACATCATACAACGCATTATGAGGATTAATTCCTAATTCTTCTAAATTTTTCTCAAGCTTTAAAATACTTGCAATCTGTCCTGATGATTGCGAAACAACCTCTATATTATTTTTTTGATACAAATCTTTAAATATTGTAGCAACATTTCTATAAACTAAATCTTTCTTACGTTCAATGTTATATAAATCCAAATTTTCTTTAATAACATTTCCATCACCTTCATTGTAATAATCTTTGCCCCAAACATGAGATAAACAAATATCATCACCAACAAATTCCTTAAATTTATTATAAGCATCATTAAAAGAAACGCCAAACTCATCTATACATTCATTTGTTATATTCGTCAATTTAACAAAATAATCCGATAAAACAGGATTAACCAATGGTTTACAAAAAAGATTTAATTGTCCTAAAACTTCCAATTTATCAGAAACTTTTATTGAAGCTATTTGCACTATTTCTTTTTTTTGATTTCCAACCCATCCATGTTCTAGGCAACCTTTCCAAGATGTATATTCTGTATCAAAAATCACAAAAGACATTTTCCCTCCAAACAATCATCTATAAACTTAACAAACTTGCTAATTTTTCTTGACCTAATTTATTTAAATGCACAGCATCATTATAAAACTCTTTAAGATTACAAGAACAAAACTCAGAATATGTATCAATAAATTTTGCACAATACTTATCACACAATAAATTTAATTTCTTATTAAATTCCTGAATATCTAAATTAAACCCCCATTTATTTTCATCTAACCAATTCTGGTTCGGAAACTCCTCTTCTCTAACTGGCAAAACAGACAACACTATAATTTTTTTGGCTTTATCATGGGCTATTTTTAATATCTCATTATATTGATTTATTAATAAAGATAAATCAACCGCATTTGCTTTAGGTAAATAAGATAATAAATCATTTACCCCAACCGCAACATATAAAACTTCATAACAATTATTATCTAATTTTATTTTTTCTAAAACATTACAAACAGTTTCCCCATTTTGCGCAAGCTTTATTGCTTTACTTCCCAAAGAAACAATATCAAACCAACTTTGATTATTATTACCATACCCAAATGCTATACTATCTCCATAAACGCCATATTGGTAATCCAAACTAACCTCCTTATAAAGACTTTTGAATATTAAAATAAATCTATTCCCAAATTATAAAACTATCCCAAATTAGTCAATATCAAAGTAAGAATAACAGAATTATCAAATTATCATCAAAAACACCCTCACAAAAAAAACAACAAATTAGACAAAAAAGCATTGGTTTTAGTGTACAAATATTATATAGTGTGTGCATTAAAGATATTATTAACTAAACAAATATATATTATGAACGACTTTTTATTATTTTTTATGGGGATTTTCTTTATTTTTATGGGAGTACTCTTTTTAATGAATTTTTTGATTAGCTTCACAAACAAAAAATATTATAAAAGCATACTCCCGAGTTTTCTATGCCTGTTAATTTGCATATTCGGATGTTATACACTACATCAAGAAGCAGATAAAACACGTATTGTACAAGCAACATTAGTTAAAGATGTTAAGATTGTAGAAGGAGAAGTTTATATCAACTAAGGTGAATTTAAAGTTGATATAAGTGATAATCCCAACATCTTAAGAACCCAGAAGGGGGATACAGTAAAATTTACAAAAGGAAAATTCCCTTTTTTCTCCGATAAACTGGAGATAATCACTTCTAAAGGTAAGTACTCAGTTCTTAGCTGAGTAAGTGTAAATAAAAAAATGAAGATAAATACTTATTTTCATTTTTTTGTATATATAAAACCACCTCTTTAATAGTAGATAAATAAAAAGAAGGATTTTATTTAGATTCTAATGAATAATCAAACAATTAGAGATATATAAAAAATATCTTGATGCAATAAAATATAAAAAACAACATAATTCAACAGCAAGATTACGCGATAATGGTAATCATTCACAAATAACATTTTAGATTATAGTTTCAGTAATAAATAAATTTAATATAAAAGTAACACAACAAACTAAAGGGTTTGAGAAACATCTCAAACCCTTTGCTATATTGGTGATCCCAACGGGACTCGAACCCATGTTGCAAGAATGAAAATCTTGAGTCCTAACCACTAGACGATGGGACCATCGCTTGAACAAAAAGGAATATATATACAAAAAAATTATAAGTCAACAATTTATTTTTATTTTTTTTGATATTTATTTTACACTTCCTCCAACAACACAAACAAACCTAATAATTACAATATGTTAGCAAACAAACACCATCCCAATTATTCAGATTTAGCAACAATATTTTTCATCATATCTATTGTTCCATCTGAAGAAATCTCAACATTTCCATTATTTATTTCTTCTTTATTTTCAAACACTTGCTCTTCAATTTCTTTAATATTTAGCGATTCGTCATTTTTCGTTTCGACAACCTCTTCTTTTTTTATTTCATCTACCTTTTTTTCATCTAATTTAGGCTCTTCAACTTTTTTAACATCTTCAACTTTAACAATACCTTTTTCGCTATCATATATCTCCAATTTACCCTCTTCAAAAGGATTTACTTCTTTCTTTTCTATCTTTACTTCTGGTTCTTGAACAATTTTATCCAAAATCAATACTGGCTTTTCAATTTCCTGTAAATTATTTTTAACCTCATCCATATAACCTAAAAATTCTTCTAAAGCTTTAGAATTATCTACTTCTTCTACTTTAATAGTCTTATCTTCAATTTCGTATCCAACGTTAGCTTTTGTTACTTCATCTTTTACTTCTACGTCTTGTTTATTTGCTACTTCTTTATTATATGGTTTATAAACCACTATCATATTATCAAGCGGTAAATAAGAATTTTGATATTCCCAAATACCGCCCAACAATACCAAAAACACTAACAATAATGTTAATACTTTTACTTTTTCTTTAGCTTTTAATTTCTCAATATCATTATTAGTATTCATAAAATAAACTCCTAAAACAATAACAATAAGCTAATTCATAAAGCAAAATAACATTATTTGCAACAATTTTATTTTTTCTTACCAAAAAGTACTTTCTTAATTTTTTTACCTCCTTCACTTAACTCTGAATCCTTTATCTCCAAAGCTCCCATCATAAATTTAAGCCATAATAAAAAGACATTACCAGCCTCAACCAGATCTTCATTATCAACTCTAATCATCGAGTTTGACTTATTTACTTCTTCACCCTCAAGATATTCAAGTGGCCCACCTAACAATGCAATTCTAGCGCTAGTGATATTAACTGGCCTTCCATCTAAAACTCTAAGTAATCTTTCAACAAAAATTTCTTTAGATACAGTATCTAACAATTCCGTTTTAGAAGAAAAACTAAGTGGCATATCTTCCAAAACCCCCATTCCATCTTTATACGTTGCATAATATTTTCCATTATAATACTGAATTTTATAATTCTTCAGAAATTCAATCTTTATATCGTTAATTAAATCATGAATATTATCTAATGCCATATTATTCTTAACGTTATTTTTTTCCAAAAAGTCATAAAAATAATGGAATGTTTCATGAATAATTGTCTCTTGATCTGCCCCTTCAAATAAATGAATAATATTATTTTGAAAATCATAAGCACCTTTGCTGCTTCTTTTCCAATAAATTCAACCGCTTTCTCGTCTTTCTTATACTGGACTTCATCTTCAATGATATTTCTCATAATATCACCTTTATATTCCATCTTTGAGCCTGATCCATCACCAAGACCGCTAGACGTACTAAAAAATGGATCTCTTTCTAAATAATTTTGATGATCCCTATGCTTTAGCAATGCTCTATCATCATTTTTTCCTTGTGTTGTAAGTCCCGCCCAAGGAAGTCCAATATCAATATATCCACTTTCCAAGCGAGCATCAAATAAAATACTTCTCATATTATATTCTCTAAACCAATAAAAGTCAGAAAGTATCTGTCGTCTAATATAGTCCTCATGAACATCATTTGTTTTAGGAAATTTTTCATCAATTGCATTATATAATTTTTCAAAATCAACTTCCCCAAACTTAATAACTTCTTCCTTTTTTGCATCCAAGTCAGCGCTCTCACTATTATATATATTAAGCAAAGATACTGGCATTTTGCTTTCTTTCCAATACTTTGAAACTTCTTTTTCATCTTTAATAAGACCTTTTCTAACTAAAAATCTCTCCAATTCATTCTTAGCGTCAATTTCAATATTCTTCTTCGCCCTATAAATAAATCTGTCCATATAATTTTTACGTTGCCTATCGGTTAATGTATAGTCAAACCCCTCTTTTTGCTGAATAGCAAAATTCGTACCTTTAAGCAATAATTCAACAAACATCGAAGTATCTAGCTGTTCGGCATCAATTTCAAAAACAAACTCCTTACTATCATCTAAATAAAAGTGATAAGGCTCCCCATTTTTCAATCTTGTAAAACGAACTTTAGTATCTTTCAAATCAGGATAATTATCAAACAATGTTTTGTGTTCTAAAACATCACCCAATAAAAATTCTTTTCCATTACTAACAAGCAATCTTCTTTTATCAATATCACTTCTAGCATCATAATTTAACGCTTTATTTGCTCTAATATTTGTCTCTTTCTCTGCATTTTTTGCAAAATTTAAATATCTTTCTAGCCTATAATATCTTTCAATATTATCTAAATAGGTTTCAACAACCTTTTTAGTAACATCATTATCGATAAAGTCATATTGAGATTGACTTAAAAATTTTTCTCCCATTGTTGCAGGTCTATATGCTTCTCTATAAGACATAGGACGATAATTTTTATCAGGTCTATCACTTATAAGATCCCTATTTTGAGCAAGATGAATTTTGTAAGTTTCTTCCACATCTAAATCACGAAAAAATCTAGCACTATCTAAAATTCCAGAAGCTTCTATTGCCTCCTTACGCTCAGCTCTTTTTATCTTAAACTCTTTAGATAAATCTCTAAGTCTATTTAAAAAAGCTTCATTTTTAACCCAAGAAGCCTCTCCAGTATTAATTTCATCCGTTATTGTTGTATAAGGATTTACTCCTCTTGTTTTCCAATATTTAGTTACAAATTCATCAAAGCGCTTTTTTTCCTTAACACCTTGAATAAAAAGCCCACTTTCTTCATCAAAATCTCTTAATCCTTTTTCATAATCATCCCAAATACTAGATAAAAGCAATTCCTCATGTTCTCTTCTTAATTCAACACCTTCATCAATAACCTTTAACCATTGTGGCAATTTTATATAAGGATCATAAAAGTCTCCTTCTTTATTAAAATCCTCAAATTCGCTATCATGATCTTTCAAATATTGATAAAAATCTTGATAAATAGTATTATGAACATTTCGTTTTTTAGGCTTCAAAAAATATGCAATCTGCGCCTGTAATAATTCCAAATCATGAATAAGTTCTCTTTGAAAAATAGATGCACTATCTTCATAATCATAATTTTCCCAAAGCTTCAGTTTTGCATCTTCATCACTTATCTCAAAACGAAGTTTTCCATCTTTACCTCTAATAAATCCTGTATGCTTCCATAACGTTTGTGGATCAACATTATTTTCTTCCAAATATTCAAATTCAGCAATTTTCTCAAAATCAATATTCTTTGCTCCAACTCCTATAAATTGAAAATTAGAGGTTTTAGCCCCCTCTTTTTTAACAAAATCCATAAAATCAGATTTATTAATTTGAGGCAAATAACCTTCCAGCATTTTCAGATAATCAACATTTCCACCTATTTGCTGAAAAAATAAAGCATTCGCCTGAAACATTCTTGCCATAGCTTTCGCCTCTGCTTTATTTTCAGTAACTTTTAACATTCTTTCATACACTTCATCATAAATTTTAGGCATATTACTCAAATCTTTTTTAACCATTTTTTTTCGTTCTTTATCATCAATATTCTTTACAATTTCTCTCATATTTTGAGTTAAATTATATTTTAAAATTTTATCAAATGCTTCAGGTTTTGACTTTATAAATTCTAACATACTTGTCTTATACAATTCTAACTCTTCTTTACTAACACCTTTTAACATAATGCGTTTTTCAGCATCCTTATATGCTTTATCAGCAAGATACAAAGAGCCACTAGCCCCGCCAACAACAAAGCTTCCAGCCATCCCTCCAATCGCACTTTCTATCAATCCTTCAAATAACAATTGAGTATCATCAATCCCCACTTTTCTAACTAAATTTTCAGCCATAATTTGTTGCAATGCTTCACTGCCAGCTTCCCTTAAAGGTGCTCCAATCATTTCTTTTGCTATTTTTGACGCACTAACTTTTACCCCTTTGTTTAGGTGCTCAGGAAGAGGATTAAACCATCTATCAATCGCATATGTCGCACCAGCACTTGCTAAGGTCAAAAAATTAGCCTTATTAACATCACCATCTTTTTCAATACTTTCATTAAAAACATCTCCACTACCTCCAATAGCAAACAATCCATATGTTGCCTTAGGACCAATAAATTTAGATGCTCCGCCCATTGCTAAAACTGTACCGCTTCCTTGCCCAACAATATTCGCAACACTCATCCAGTTAGGGTCTTCTTTATATACATCTTCATCAGGAGCTAAAATATTCAAATTCTCAATATTAATTGCATATTTTTCTAATAAATTTCCTAAATCAACCAAAGCTTTTCCAGCTTCAGGCAAGACCAAGCTACTACCAAGAGTTGCAACGATCCCAAGTCCTGTATTTTCATTAATATTAGTACCAAGAAATTTAAGCATATTACTTGCAACAGACAAGCTACTACTCCCAAAACTTCTAGCCCCTGCTTTCAACGCTTCTTTAGCAAATTTTTTACTATCAAATTCACCAAATTTACCTTCATCATAGGCCCATTTATAGCGCGCAATATCTTCACCAGTTTTTTGAACTTCTCTTACATATTCATCAAATAAAACAACGTCTTTAACTTGATTTCCTATTTCATGCAAACTTTCAAACGGCCTATCCATATCAAGATTTTGAGAATCAATACTTGGAAGATCAAGACTACGCTCAGTCTCAATATATTGTATCCCACTATCAAATTTTTCTTTATTTTCTTCTAATACTTCACTAATCAATGCTGTTTGTGAGTATATATTTTTAGCTCCCAATTCAACACTATTAATATCTAATTTCATATTATTTTCGTAAGACATATTTTGAAAATCATCTTTAGAAAAATTATCCTCTTTAACTTCTAACAAGCTCTCCCCAATACTAAAATTTTTACTTTTCTCATCATCAATAGTATCAAACATCTCTATTCTCCTAAAACAATCAACTAAAAATTCTATCCCTTAACAGTAAGTCTTCCATTCAAATAAAATTTATCTCCACTATTAAGCCCTGCCAATTCAACTTCTCTCAAGCTATTAAATTTTGGATAACTAAGCTCTATACGTTGTTGCGCTCTTGCAACATTTTTCAACACTTCTTTTTTATTATCACTAAACAATGCAAGCTTATAAAAATTTTGCCAAACTTCTTCTTCATTGTTTCCTTTATAATATTGGTTTAATACAGGTTTTAACTCTGCAACACTTAATCCAAAACCAACATTTTCCTTGTATCCAAATTCACTTTTAGTTTCTTCTAAAGCTTTTTTTCTGAGCACCTTTTCTGCTTGAGAATTTAAAACACCACCTTGATTTATAAAATTTTGAAACAAAGCCATTTTTTTACCATAATATGTTTCATAAATATCAAGTCCGAGCCTTGCCTTATCTTCCATAATTTTTTTAGAAACAAAATCTGTTGCCTCAACATCTTTTACAAAAACATTATCAACAAAATCATCAATTTCATTATCAAAAAATCTTTTAGCTAAATTTAAATCCTGTTGAGCCTCAATAATTTTATTTTGTAAAGAAGCTACTTGTTCAAATCCCATTTTTCCTTTTTTATATGCATTAATTAAACCATTATTGGCATCTTTAATTTCGTCATTATTAAGTTCTCCTCCTCTATTCATTTTTTTCAAAATTTTATAAGCATCAACCAAATCTCCTTTTTCATCCTCCATTAATCCTTCATCATATTGAGAGCTTAAAACAAAAAATTCTGCATTGCCAATTTCACCTCGTTCCTTTTGTTGCCACAAACTTGTTGCATCTGCAATTTGTTTTATAAATTTCTTTTTATTTTGAGCAGTTTGTTTACTTTCTTCATCTAATTTACGAAACTTTGAAACTTCCTCAATTTTATTAATAAGTCCCTCATCAACGTCTGCCATATATTTTTTAGCTTGATTATATGCTTCTTTTTCATCAGATAGTGCTAAATTTAAAATACCCGTTGTTAAATACTCTTTTTTAATTTCATCACGTTCTTCGTTATTTAAAAATTTTGTTTTATTAATTTCATCAACACCTCTAGAAAGTAAAATCTCACCTTTTTTACTCTTTGCATTAACTAGCATACTTTGATTATTTGCAAGCATTGATTTTAAACTATTTTTACCAAAATCATATTCTTTTAAATTTCGAATTTTCTCGATATCTTTTCTATTTTCTTCCAATAATTTATTACCATACTTTTCAAAAAATATTTTTCCACCTTCATTTAAAGAAAAAACATTTTTTACATCTCCATCAATACTTATTGCTATACTATCAAATTCTTCAGGATTTTTAGCATTACTAAGAGCTAATTTATATTCATTTAAAACCGCATCAGCATATAATCTATTTTCCTCTTCTTCATACTTATTTCTCTCATTTGCCAACAGAGCTGTTTTCTTCAACACATCAGAAACACCGCCCAACATTTCCCCACCAGCAGCATATCTCTTTAATCCAACAGGAAGCAAAACTCCATTAGCTTCATTTTTAAGCAAAGCCCCACCCTTTTGCATAGCAGGTATAGTTTGTTCATTTCTTCTCATCTAACCACTCCTTATTAAAAAATTCCCGCAACAGAGCTCAATAACGAACTCCCAAATGAATTATGGTATTTTTTCTTAAGTTGCTCAGCATTACTTTCTGCAATTCTTGCTTGATACAAATAATTTTCAGCTTCACTTTCAATTCTAAATCTTTCATTTAAAACATTCTGTTCCAAAGCATTTGCACTTGTTGCAAGAGCACTCATAGTTGTAGGACTTTCGCTAATACCAGCCTCGCCTGCAATCGCACTATTATTTGCGATATATGCCCTATTTTTCGAGCGAGCTATATCTTCATTCATAGCACCAACAGCCCTAACCGAAAATGCATTTCTTTTTAAAATTTCCGCATTATTTAACTCAGTTTCTGCCATTGTTAAATATTGTTGTCGTTCTTGCTCCGATTTCAACATATTTGAAGCAAACTTCAATCCTGCAATAATCGCTATACTATAAGGCATCTTTTTACTCCTTTCTTTCATACAATAAATAATTCTCACAATTAAAAAAAAGTGGCAATTTCGCCACCTCATAAAACCCTAAAATTTTCGCCATTTTTTTAGCATTATCAAAATTTTCTTTAACTGTAATTAGAACTCTATCAACTTTATTTTTATTAATTTCATCCCTAATTTTTTGTTTTACAAACTTAATAAATCCATACATTTTTCTTTTAATATTTTTTCCTAATAATGCATAACAATAACCAATATTGTCTTTGATTTCAAAACCAAATACTCCTAAAATTTCATCTAAATCAATAACACTATATGCTATAATCTCATCAAAAAATTTCGCATTAAACATTGCTTCATCTTTTTGTTTATCTTGAACATCAACCTTCAATGCATCTCCCTTTTTATATTTTCTAATCATTTAACTCTCCTAAAATAAACTGGAGGGAAAATCCCTCCAATCAAGATTTGAGTATAGATATACAAAACACATAATAATTATTACCCACCTAATGAGGTCTTTGGGTTTCCATAACTATTATCTTTCGATAAAAGTTGAGAAACAGCTCCCATTTTCTTCTTTCGTCTTTTTTCCATTTCAAAATATGTTTCAGACATATCAACAATCTCTGGTTCTACTTCTTTGGGTTCAACCTTAACAACTTTAGGATTTTTAAAAACAGAACTCATATCACACCTCTTTTTTTACCAATTTTCTCTAACCAAAACCCAACTACTATCAGGCACAAGTTCAGTATCCTTAATAATTTCATTATTAAGCTCCGCCTGTCTGATAAGAGTTATAAACTCACTATCAAGCATTTGCTTTAATGTTGTTGAATGTTTTATTCTCATAGACAATTCTGATGCAATTTTTGCAGCCAATGCTTCTCTAAATAATGGTGAAAACTCCATATCATCATCAATATTTTTTACATACTCAGCTCTTACACCACTATGAAGCAAACAAACAATAGCATTATTTACCACTTCATATGCTTGCAATTTATATTGTCTAATATCTGTTACATCTGTTTTTTCAGGACCAAAAACATTAATCAAAAGCAAACAATCTGTAGGCAATTTATACATATATTTATCACCATATTTCCCCTCTAACTTTGGTAAATATTTTATTTCAAGCGAAAATCTCCAAGGATAAGATGAAAGCAACAACTCCTTAATATCATCATAGATAATTTCATAACTTTTACCAAAAACTGCATCATTTAAAGATGAAACCGGAGGTTCTCCAAGCTTCATCAACGCTCTATTTACTATATCAACTTTAGACATTCATATACCTCCAAATAAAAATAAAAAAGGAAGCCCCAAAAGCTTCCTCTAAATTAAAAAAAAGATTTTATTTACCCTACATATTGGTAAAACAAAAATCCAAAACCTTTAAAAGTCTGCATCCAACTTTCTTCATTATTTCCTTAAACTTAACCATTTACTTTTCCTTTTATACAAACCTTTTTTACTTCATCAAAACTAAAATCCTTATCCTTACAATTTTCTCTATCAAAATGCCATCTTAATTCATCATTCAAATTACAAAAAATATTAATAAAAACAAAAAATGACATAGTAATTCCAAACAACCATTTTTTATGCTTTGGATAATAAAAAAATAAAAACATCGAAAACAAAAATAATGCATTTACCATACAATATAACACTCTAATACTTAAAGAAACTTGGTCACCCCCTATAATCATAAATAAAACATCAAACAACAAAGAAATTAATATCAAAAACTTAATATAAGCTCCAATATCAATACAAATTCTTTTTATCATTTCATTAAGGCATCCTTTCATGATCCTATTCACCTACACATATTTTATGATTATTATCCCATTTGCCTTTATACAACAAACAACTTCCTTTATTCTCAAATTCATTATGCTTATTTACATTACCCCACAACACTATAACCAAAAGTAGACATACCCCACTAAGTATCCCAAATATTCTTCTATTTTTTAAGCAATAAAAATAAAAAAACAAACTACCACCACATATAATACTTATCAAACAAAAAAGATATTGCCAATAAGATAAATAAGCATCTTTCCATACAAATAAAAAATAAAAAGGATAAAGCCACAATGTCTTTAATAAATAAACTCTGATATTAGATATAATATCATAAAAAAAACACTTCATCATTATCCTAATATTATCCTTCATTGTTTTTACTTTCACATAAAATTATTTTTTTCTATTTAAAAATCGGTCACATGCTCCTTCTCCAGAATTAACCATTCCATAAGCTGAACCTATATTGTTATTCATTCTATCTTTCCTGCCATCTTCAATTATACTTTTTACTCCACCATATTTCTCTGGATTTTTCATTTTTCTTCTATAATCATATTTTTCTTTAATATTTCCAATGATATAATAGTTCTTCTTCCTAAATAACCACCTTGACCACCTAAACAACTAAGATATTGATGTTTGTTAACATCAGATATTCCCATTTTACTAATTTTGCTATAATTTTTTGCAACATTAGACATTGCCTTCACATATCTTCTAACATTATCTCAAATAATACATCCCAAATTTTAAATTGCAACAAAAAAGAACAAAGGGAGAACTTTTTTTTTTCATTTCTCCCTTTGCAATTAAAAGCTATCTAGCTAAATATCCAAGAGTAACTCTTATACCACCACTATTAGCTTCATTACTAACAACATCTGCCACCATATACGCCTTAGCTTTTTCGCTAATTGTTGCAGATGCCATTAAATCACCATCTTTAAAGCTTTTACCTGCCTCAAGAACAATTGTAAAAGCCTCTTTGAAACCACCGTCTTTAGTATCACCCTGCTTTACACTTATGCTAACTTCATTGCTCAATGTAACATCACCTTTAGCAAATACATTAACCACAAGTGCACCACTTGTCATACCAACACTAACAGGTTTTTGACCACTAATTGAAGCGCTAGCCAAATCACCATTAGCCAAATCTTCATCATATACTTTCAAAATATTATTCATCATAAAATATACTCCTAATCAAAAAATTACGCTAATTTAAAAGCATCTTCTGTACCATTCTTAAAGTTATAAGAAGTGATAAATCTAATGCCATTCCAAGACATAAAGCTTCTATTTATATCAAATTCATAATTTGTTGCTTGTAAAACATTACCCTTATATTGGTTAAGCATAGACAATACTTTAGGATGACAGAAAATATATGTAGAGGAAGGTGTAGCTTTTGCATCAACTAACATATTGTCAATTTGATCTGCTGTTGGAATATTATTTTGGTTAATATTAACAATTGCAGAAACCGCATCTTTATTTGCAAGTTGCATACCAATATAACCTTTAAGTCTCAAACCATAACCAAGCACACCATCAGCATTCTTATACAAAGCACCGCCATTAATTGGTCTAGAATCTAAAAGTCCAAATTGGTTAATGTTAGTTTGAGAAAAAAGTCCAGTAACTTCGCTATCAACAAATCTAACAGCAACCATAGAATAACAATTTTCATCAGCCCCAGAACTTACTGCTTTACCATTACTAATTGCATAAGGAAGAAAGTTATCATAAATAATTTTCTTTTCAGCTGTTTGACCTGCATGTTTTAAAAGTACAGGAACTTTTTTACCAAAATATTCACTAATTCCAATAACAGAACCTTTATCTTCAGGTAAGAATATTTCACCACCTAAAATAGATAAATCGATTTTTTTCAAATTAGAATCAACTTCCATCTCTGGTAAAGGTTGATTAATATCAACAAAACCTGCTCCATTAATATGAGAAACTTCCTCATAAGCATTCCAAAGACCATGAGTAGAAGGTTCAAACTTCATATTATCAAGAATTGGAGACTCATCTGTTAAATTATTAACATAATGCTGTTGTTTTCTAGAAAGAGAAACAGCAATTTCTTTTAATGTACTAGCCATTATATTTTCCTTTCAAAATTAAAATCAATAATCATTAAACATTTCTCTAAAATACTCTACCGCAGACCACTCATCATCAGCATTACTCCTTTTACCAAATGAAACAGGATTATCTTCAGACAAAGCTTCACCCAAACGACAAAACGTTTCCATCATTTGCCTTGTTCCCATAGCACGTTCCATATTTTCGATTACATCTTCATCTTTAGAAACAAGTCGAATTCCACGTTTCATCAGTTCCATATTCTGCTTTGCTTTATTACCCCACTCTTTTTCAACGTCTTTCATTTCTCTAAAAGAATTTTCAGCCCAATCTTGAGCAAATTTTCCTTCAGCATCAGTTCTAGATTTTGTATACCAATCATAAAGAGCCTGAGCCGATTGAGGTAGAATATTATTTTCAAGACAGACTTGTTTGAATTGCCCACCAAGTTCTCTATCTTCTTCTTGGAACTCAATATCAAACCCATCTAAATCTTGAGGCATTCCCAATTTGGAATAAAGTTTGTCAAAGCCTTCTTTATCGCCGTCTTTGGGAATACTTATTTTAGAAGAATAAGCTCTTTCTAATTCACGATATGATTTCAATAAATCAGCAGGAGTTTTAAAACCCTTATTGCTAATATATGAAAAATCCTCATCGCTAACCGTACTCCATCCAGATTGTGCACGCAAAAAGTCTTTTTCCAATTCAGACTTAAGAAAGTTATCGGAGGTAGTCTGCCCCTCCGGCTTATCAAAATTTTCCATATTTTCCTCACATAAAATATTAAATTAAAACAAAAAAAGGATTGCTTTTCGCAACCCCTAAATAAAAAACGACCTACAATATTAACCAACTTTTTAAACTATTTTATTTTCATAAACAAAAGTCTACCAAACAACTAATTATAACATAAAAAAAAGCCACATTATCAAATGTAGCTCTTCCGATATATTTCACAAAAAAAAGACATCCTCCACGATGCCTCTTCATCCATTATGGCATAACTATAAACCAACAATGTCACAATGTCAATACTTTTTACCCTGTCTATTATATTTTTTTTGCATCCTAAAATTTACTTGACTTTACCTTTCAAGTTCCTTTATATTTCCTCCGTAAAAAAATTATTAATCCTATAAATTATATCCTATGAAATTATTAGATTTTGTATTTTGGGGCTCAATCAAACAGAAGCTCAAAATCAAACGTGTGAAATTGGCTATAAAAAAAATGCAATCTAAAAATGATAAAGCATTAAAGAAGTATCAAGACAAAAAAGCTTACTATGAACAGAACTATCCCCCAAATAGTATGTCAGCTATAAAACCTATGCTTTATGCAGTCTATACTAACTATCAAGACCTATTCTTGTCAAAACAAGACTGCCTAGAAGCCTTAAAATATCTTGGATACAAAAATCCAACTTTTTTAGGCATCTACATAAAAAAAGAACAGATAATAGTAGATAGAAATACTTGTTCAAGAGCATTTTTCAAATTCCAATTAACACCCGAACTCAACGCTTTAATTCCAATCGCAAACGATCTTATTTTCATCATAGAAAACAAATATGATGATACTGTTGTTAATTACACTATTCAAGACACATCTTGCGATGCAACAGAATTTAATACAATTTTTATCTGTAAAAAAGATAGACTAACAAAAAATTATGAAGGGGTTCAACTCAAGTTTGAAATCACATATCCAAACATCATTTTGCAATCACTTAATAGTTCGTTTTCTCCCTCATATCCTTGGGATCCTGAAAAAAATTATTCTTTCTTCCCCAGAGAAGATGAAAACAAAATCAAAAACCTACTATATGCATACTATCACGCATATTATAGCAAAGAATATGATTTAGTTCAAGATCTTCCAAACTACTACTCAATTGAAGCGTAACCACCTAAAAAAACACCGCCATTATTTGACGGTGTTTTTTATTTACTAACAAACCTTAATTATACATTTAATTCATCTAAAAAATCTTCATCTTTTTTCTTAGCTACTCCTTGGAGCTTAAATACCTCTCTTTCATCTAACGATAAATATTTAACCATTAAATCAAACATTCTCCTTTTCCCTAAAAGAAAAGCTCCAGCATTCACATCAAACCTATTTTCATTATCATAAAAATAAGGCACTCCATTAGAACTACCAAGTTCACCTCTTGCTCCCGCTTCATCACGAAGAAAAGCCATTACAACTTTAGCATCATCTTTAAGTTCTCCTTTTTCATTTAAAAATAATCCTTGAAAAGCCTTAACTAAAACAAGTTCTTTTTTTGCCTTTTTAAATAACATATTTTATTCCTTTCAAAAAAAATTACAAAAAAAAGACATTTACTAAAAGCAAATGCCCAAACCAAAGTCCCCAAAACCTTCTATCAATCACATCATTTCTAAAAATCACTCTCTATTCTTTGATTGACTTTTCTCTTAAAACATCAAACTCACTTTTTTCTTGCATAATATAATTAAAAGCATAAATTAAGCGTATAATTAAAAAACGGAGCCTCAAATGAAAAAGTTTTTATTTTGCAGTATGTGTATTTTTTATTCTTCTATTGCCATGGCTGATATATGCTATGATATTTCTGAAAACGTTGCAAGTATTGCTTATGATATTATTTCCAAACAAACAGAAATATATAAATATTGTTCCATATGCCCCAAAGCCAAACCAGAAAAAATAATAATATCAGATATTCAAAAATCTAATCCAATATTAATAAATGGAGAAGCTATTGACTTAGCCCATATTTATTACAAAAAAGATAATCAATTTATAAATTTAGCAATAGCCTCTAAATGTATATCTGATGGACAATATAACATAACCGCTACACTTAAAGACCTTCAACTCATCAATAGAAATTCAGAAAAAGACAGAATTGAAGCCCAAAAACAAGCTAAAGAATATTTTCAAACTTGTTTTAAGGAAAACGCCCCTAATAAAAAACATCTAGCAACAGTAGATATTATAGAAAGAAATTCCTTATACAGAGAATGTATTGTAAGCAAAATAAAAGAAGAAATAAGAAAGAGTTTCACTCTAAAAGAGCAAGAAAGTATAATAAATTCACTAGAAGGAATACAAAAAAACGCGTTTAGTTTTTATTCCAAATTTCATCAAACCAATAAATATTGCACTCCCTCATGTGGTTCTATCTCTCTTATTATGCCATACATTGATGAAGGAAAAGTTTTAGAGAAAATCTTGGAAGATACTATATATTTGAATATATCCAAAGGAGAGTACTAAAATGAAAAAACTAATCACAATTTTCACCATACTTTTAGCCTCTTGCACAACCTTAAAAAAAGACAAATTTGTAAACCCCATTTTTTATAAAACAATGCACCCAATATCAAAAATGGTAGGAGAAACACAAATCACCCCTACATCTTATAGAAGCGATTATAACGGATATATAACAACAGGAAACTGTATTTTATTAGAAAATGAACAAAACTACATCAAACTAAAATGTGAAATATTATATCCTGGAGAAACCGAACTTCAAACAGAAATTATAAAATATGAACTTTCAACAGATGTGAATCCCTATCTTTATAATGAAAACGAACAAGAAATCGTAGAAACCACACTTAAAAATGAAACAAATGAAGATTTTTCTTCTAAAGTATGGCTTTATATAAATCTTTTAGAATAAGGATGATTATATAATCATCCTTATCCTTTCCTATATATTACTTTGTAAAATATAATATATATTTTTTAATATCTTACATTTTTAAGTTTTCTTAACATATCTTGAATTGCTTTATTACGTTCAGGTAATCCATTTCTTTTACTTTCTTTAATCATTTTACCTACATCTCTATTAGCAACCGCATCCCAAAAACTTGGATATCCTCTAGATTCTCCATCTTTTCCATAAGTTATGATATAGTCAAATCTGGTTTGCCCCATATTATACATCATATCCATTAAAACAATTTGCAAAGGTTGAGGTAATTTATGAAAATCAGGAATATTATTTTCCTTTTTAGGGTCTTTGTTATAACGTTTTATTGTGCTTTGAATATTATTAAAAGCTTCTTTTGCTCTTTTATCATATTCTCTATTTACATACTCACTTGATACACGAAGATTAGTTTTTTTCTCATAATATTTTGCTACATAATTATTTTTTCTAGTTTTTTTCTCTTTATCATAAGGGAGTTTTTCCTTTTCTTTTTCTAGTTTTAATAATTCCTCTTTAATTAACCTCAAATCAGCAGGATTATTCTTATCTAAATGACGCAATTCTCCAGTGTCTTGATTTTTATAATACCAATCCATGCTCAATGGATTTTCATCAATATTTGCCCCAACTCCAATAGTTATAAGACCATTTGTATCAAGATATGGATAATCATATAAACCTTCTTCTTTTTGAATAATAGGTCGCATTGTTTTATGAATAAAGTTATTTTGATTAAATTTATTATTATCAATTTTTAACTCTTTTTCCTCCTCATCCCTTTCCACATTCGCATCACTTTCCATCCCCCCATGTTCATTCTCTGCAATTTTTATCTCCCGATTTGCCTTATCAACCTTTTCTCTTAAAACATCAAGCTCACTTTTCTCTGAATTTTCCCTCTTAGGCTTTGGTTTCTTAACTCCTTGTTGTTCTCGAAGCGCCCTAATTACTGCTAACTGATTTGTCATATCAAGTCTATCAATTGCCCTCCTTTGCTCATCAGAAAGCTTTAATCCCTCCAAAGAAAAATCCTCATCATCCGGAAGCAATGAATTAGACTTCTTCACATTTGTTTTTATTTCATCATCACTAGAAGATTGTGGCGCTCTATACCCCATACGCCTTTCTTCCAAAACTTCTTCTAATGCACCATCAATTCTTGCAAAATCAAGCTCAAAATTATCTCGCAAATCTCCACTTTGCTCAATTTCTTCAACACTTCCATACTTATCTAAAAGTTTATGAAGTTTTTTCTTGTTTTCTCTTTTAGTTACCATTTTGCTATCGCCTACTAAGTCCATTAAATTATATGTCATAATTTTATCCTTTCATATAAAAAAGAGCTACAACCTTTCGGTCATAACTCTTTGGTTATTAAAAAGAGCTCCATCAAGGAGCTCTACAAAGTTTTATATTAAATAACAATATAAAAGCATCTATTTTTTACGATACATTTTTATATCATTCATAACATTTTCAAAGTTTTCACTTTCTTTAATCATCTTAATATCATGACTAAGTTTAACTCTCCAGTTAGTATATTCATCAATAGTCCCCGGAGCATTATCCAAAACTCTTTGAGAAAAAATATCACATAATCTTACTAAATAAAGAGCACTATTTGTCTTTGCACCAAATAAATTAACAGCTCTTTCAATTCCTTGAGGAACAATACATCCATTCTGTGCAGTCTGCTCCATAGAAATTTTTAGTACTTCATTTAATATACCTTCTTTAGCAAATGCCTTAATCATATTCAATCTATCATTTTTACGTCCTTCAAGATTAGACATATATTGTTCATGATTTACATACAATCCACATTGCTTAAATACTTCAATATCTTCATTTCCCCAAAAACCAACAGATGTTGCTTGGTCATGTGTAGAAGATTGAGCCAAAGACATATAGTCATATTTATTAGGCTCAATAAAACTACCATCTTTTTCCTTTTGCCTAAAGAAAACTTTATATGATAAAAGCCCATGCTCTGCCATATATTCTCTAAATCCTTCAGGAACAGTACCTAAGTCTTCACCAATGATTAAACACTTAGCTCTATTACTTTCTATTGCTAAAATTGCCGTCAAAGCTTTCATATCATAATAAACATAAGCACCTTGAACAACAGGATTTCCCTCTTCAAAAAATCCCCAAAACAGCCTTAAAAGTCCCATAGCGTGGTCAATTCTAAGAGCCCCAGAATTAATCATATTTTCACGAGCAAGCTTAATAAATGGAGCATATCTCTGCTTTCTTAAAACTTGAGGATGATAAGGAGTAAATCCCCAACTTTGTCCCCTTGGTCTCATCGGATCGGCTGGAGCACCAATTCCTGCATCCAAAACATAAGCTTTAGTATTTTCCCAAACCTCAGCACCATTAGATGCAGCGCCAATTGGCATATCAGTATAAAGCCCAACTTTCATCCCTAACTCAACACAAAGATTTTGCAGTTTTCTTAATTGCCTATCAGCAATCCAATGACAATATGCAAACATTTCAATACGCTTATCATTTTTGTTTGCAAAATCTCTTACTTTTTCAGAATTTATGTCATCTGTTCCATCAATCCAAAAACGCCAAAAAGGAACAACCTTATTTTTTTCAAGCAATGCCTCAAACAAGCAAAGATTATAAAGCTCACGTCCCTTCTTACTCTTATAGTCATTAAAGTCTTCTTTTCTATCAACACTACCAGACTTTAAGAACTCATCAAACATCATAGATAAAAGTCTAAGCTTCAAATGTAAAACTGGAGTATATAAAACTTTATCACTATCATTTAAGCGTTTTATTTCATTAACAACAACGCTATCGTTCATAAAGTTCTTAACTTCTTCAGAAGTATTAAAGTCTTCAACAGCCCTCAAATTAATATATGCATAATTCAAAAACAATCTGCTTAAAGTTCTATAAGGTGAAACATCTCCCTTAAACAAATTTAGCATAGATTGAGGCAAAGTAAACGGACTCATTGCTCCCAATGGACTAAGTCCAACAACATCACCGCCATTTTTAGCTGTAAGCTTAATAATTTCCTCTAAATCACCAAAGTCGCCAATACCAATGCTATTTTCAGATCTTAAAGCATACATCATCAAAGAAACACCATATATGTGCTCTTTATTTTTAAGAAATTCCGGCATATAGCAGTACTTAGGCGCATATATTAGAAAACTATTGGCTTTTTCTTCACCTTTTCCATTCTTTATAATAAGATTATAATACCCAAGTTCTAATCCTGTAATCTCAAAAGCTTCTTTTCCCTTAGCTTTAAGATTTTTAACAACCTTATTTGCCTCATCAATTACATCAACATCAAAACTTCCATCACTATCAATAGTAATCTCAATCTTTTCATCATCATAAAAAGCAACTACATCGTCAATAATCCCTTTTTTAGACACATTTTCTAAAGATTCCTCAATCTCTGCACTAGTATACGTATTATACCCCATAGATTTTAAGAAAAATTTACGAACATCGTCAGTTGTTTCATGTTTATTTCCCACCTTATCAATATAAGACGAAGAAATACCAGCCTTTTCAGCCAAATTAGTCAAAATATCCATTTTTTCTATCTCCTATTTTTTTCTGAGGATAAAGCAAAAAGAATCTTTAACAAGTATTTTTTAGTATTATATACACCAATTATAATAAAAAACAAAAATCTAGGAAAAAACAATGAATACTAAAAAAATCATTCAATACATTCACCAATGTCGTTGGTGTGATTTCAAAGAAGAAATCGAAAAAAGTCAAGTATCCCGTTTAGAATTAACAGCCCTACCCTTTGATGACAATAAAAAAGCATTTGTTGTTGGCACTGTTAAGTTTCATGACGATAGAGCAAATAAATTTTTCTCAATGCCTCTTGCTATTAAAGAAACAGCCCCAACTGAAAATATCTCTTACATTGAAGATAATGGCAAATTCTATACTGACGCTCTCATTGAGCCAGACTTTTGGCAATCATTTAGCAAATTCTTAAACCAAAACAATGGTCAAATTGTATTTCCAAACGGTTTAATTTTAGAAAATACAACATTTGGCACTACCAATATGTTTGAAGAGTTGGCTACCGAAGAATCCAAAGCTCTCGGAGTAGAACAAAGCAATACCACCCTAAAAATTGGTAATGGCAAACTAGCATTCAAGCTTGAGCGTATGTTAGACTTTATTCCTGAAATAAATTCAGAATTAGAAGTAAACGAAAAGCTTATGAGAGAAAATGCAACATTTATGCCTAAATCATTTGGAGGCCTTGTATGGCGCACACCAGATGGTAGACAATCAGCCGGAGGTATTGTTCAAGAATTTGTAACCAACAAAGGCGATATGTGGAATTACCTTCAATCGCTCATCCAAAACAAATTAGAACAAAACTATTTATCTCAAACAGATTTAACTCCACAAAACAATCAAGAAATAATGTCTTTGATATCAACTCTTCATAAACGCACACAAGAAATGGGAGAGGTTTTATCAAGACCCGATGAAAATAAAAGCTTTTCACCTGAACCTGTTGATATGACATTTATTCGCAATTATGAACACAATTTATCTGTACTCTTATATCAAACTAAAAATACAATTGAAGAAAATATAAATAAACTTCCTTTAGATATAAGAAGAACTACTGAAAATATGTTAAATAATTGGGATGAATTAACATCTAATTTTGTAACTCCTAAATTAGAAAAGATAAAATCTTTAGAAGATAAAGGCTCAATCAATCGTGTTCACGGAGATTATCACTTAGGACAAGTTATGGTAACACCAGAAAACGATATAAAAATTATCGATTTTGGTGGCGAACCAGGGCTTCCAATTAAAGAACGTAAACAAAAATATATCTCTATCAGAGATATCGCTGGCATGTATCGTTCAATAAAAGGATACCTTGGAGCAGTTGCTGTAGAAGACTTTGCTAAAAAAGCAACAACTCCAGAAGCCGTAAGCGCTCGTAAATCTTGGGGACAAAAGGCTATAAAACCATTAATCAAAGAAGCAACATCAACTTTCCTTGGAGAGCATAAAGTTTCAGATCCTTGGTTAAGTCTAGAAATTTTACGTAAAAATCTTTATGAAGTAAAATATGAAGTTGCAGAACGTCCAGAAATGGCTTATGTTCCAATTCAAGGTTTAACAGAATTGTTTGCACAAACTCAATCACAGCATGCAAACGAAAATATCAAATCATCATTTGATAAAGCTGAATAAAAAAACAAAGTGCTAGCCTAAAAACTAGCACTTTTTACTTTCAAATATTTCTCTAAAACTATTCTCTCCCCTTCCCAAAAATCTCTCTATTCTTTTATTGACTTTTCTCTTAAAACATCAAACTCACTTTTTTCTTGCATAATATAATTAAAAGCATAAATTAAGCGTATAATTAAAAAACGGAGCCACAAAATGAAAAAGTTTTTAATATTTTTCAGTTTTTTTATTTTTATAAAAACATCATCTGTATGTGCAAACAACACATATCATGGTATTGATATTGATGAAATATACAACACTAGTGACTGGAATAGTAAAAATGAAATTAAAAATTTAATAGATAATTATATATTATTAACAAAATTAAAAAACAAGTTTTCCAATTGTCCAATTAATACACCAGATAGTATAGCTTGCTATGATGAAATAAATCAAAAATTATTACAACATTTTTACATGGATTTTGATGAAAATTTGACAGATTATAATAATTATAGAATAACTTTGACGAAAGCATATTTAATTCCTTGTCAACGTATTAAAATGATAGGTATAAGTGGTAAAATGTGTCATATTGATGCCCAAAATCTTGTTGCAAAAAAACTGAAAGAATATACAAAAACACATATTTATCATATTGATAATATTCTAAGTCAGTATTTTTCTTTTTTGCATAGTATAAAACTATAAAAAAATATAAGGAGGAAGTCTTATTTAATTTCCTCCTTATTTATAATAAATTATTTTGCTAAATGAGCTCTTTTAGCTCGATCAATCCACCCTGTTAAAAACTTTTTCTTAGTTGGATCATTTTTTTGATACTCATCTTCAACTGCATTTGCTTTATCAGAAAATATTTTTTTATCTATTCAACTTGCTCAATAAAATCTCCAGCTTCCCCTGTTTCTTTAATATAACTATTAACAGTATCTCTTACCATAGAATAAACACTTGCTGAAACATAATCAGCAATAATCGTTCCTGTAACATGTCCTTCCATTCCAGAATAAATATCTCTTTGAACATTTGCATAATACTGTATAAAATTTTGCAAATTATCTTTATATTTTTGAGAATTACTAGGATGAAATGTATCAAATAACTCAAAAGCAACCTTTACATAACAATCACTAACATCACTCAATCTTTGCCTAACATCTGCATTTTTTATATATTCTTCATCATAAATTTCATCATCTTTAACATTTTCACAACTCTCATACCTTTCTTTAATTTTAAAATACTTATCTTTCAAAGTAATAAAACTTAAATCCGGATTTATTTCTTTAACAAAATCTATTAAAGGAGCTTCACATTCAATAATTATTCCAAGATTTTGATATTTTTCCTTATCATTAAAACGCACAAATAAATCATTTGCTCCATAAACACCAAAATTATGAATTTTAAACATTTTAACAAATCCATCATTACCTGCATCATAAAGTGTTTCCTTTATATCATCATATTTAATTATATTAGGTATATAAGGATAAGAAAGAAGCACAATTTCTTGCGCTTCTTTCAGTACAGACTTTGCTTTTTCTACCTCTTCTTTTGTAAGATTATTACATCCCCAATACATTGCATACGAAGATGTTGCCATAACACAAAAAACAAACAATAGAAAAAACTTTTTCATCATAAAAAACTCCAATTCAAAATCATACCTTGCAGTATATATTTTAGTTTAATAAATTCAAGTACTTTATACTCAAATTTATTTTCTGTTATATCCATATTCGTAAAGGAGTTCTAAAGTTTCACGAGTTTTTTTATTTCTACTAGCCAATTCTTTCCCTTCTGAATATCTTTTGCTTTCTTTAATCATATTAGATAAATCACGATTTTCTAGAGCCTTCCAAAAACGTGGATAACCTCTTTTCTTTCCATCCCTCATCTCTTTCCTATTGACTTTTCCCCTAAAACTCATATCATAACTTAATCACCAAAGGAGCCTTAAATGAAAAAGTTTTTAATTTTTTTTAGTTTTTTATTTGTTTTTAATGTAGAAAAAGTTAAAGCCAACAATATAGCTAAGCTCGATGAATTAAATAAGAAATTTATTACATGTACAAAAAAATTAGAAACATACGAACAAAAATGCCCTGAAAAATGGAAATACAAATGCTATAATATTCTAATGAATGCTAATAATGAAACACAAGAATGTTATATTGATATAGCAAAAGAATTATATTTAATTTACTATAAACAAGACTATATATCAACACAAAAAATGTTTAAAGAAATAGCTGATTTTACGTATAAAAAACACTTATTTATATATCAAGAAAATAATTACTGTAAAAATTATAACTGTGGCACATCAACATATTTACGCAGTCAACATGCCACAACTCAAACAATTAAAGATTATCTAGATAAAACATTTATCACCATAAAAAATTATTTAGAATAGCTATTATATCTTTTTCGATGCCCCTTTTCAAATACTTTTTGTGTTGGATCATTTCTTTGATACTCATCTTCAACTGCATTTGCTTTATCAGAAAATATTTTTTTAAGTTTCTTATAATTCACACCTCTTAATGCATTAATAGTTTTAGGACCGATTATTCCATCTGCTTTAATATTTAAAGCTTTTTGAAGATTTTTTATAGCAGTTGATTGTCCCTGCACAACTGCATTATCAAAAACAATATCTGAAATTTCAATAGGCAATGTATTTATCTTATATTTTAACCAATAATCTTTATATAATATCATTGTAGCACGCTCTCGCGTAAGATTTTTTATATCTTCACCAGGATAATATTTTTTAGTAATTCCCATATTTGTTTCACCTCCTCTATCGTTTTCATGATTAATATAACCTCCTTCGTTTAATTTTGTTCGAACTAAAGCTTTTTGAAAAATTTTATCATTTAGCATTTTATCAATAAACTCTCTTGAAAAACCTTTACCATATTTAGAATAATCAATTTTTAACTCTTTTTCCTCCTCATCCCTTTCAACTTCTGCATCACTCTTTGTTCCTTCATGTTCATTATCCGCGACTTTCAACACCCGATTTGCCTTATCAACCTTTTCTCTTAAAACATCAAGCTCGCTTTTCTCTGATTTTTCCTTCTTAGGCTTTGGTTTCTTAACTCCTTGTTGTTCTCGAAGCGCCCTAATTACCGCTAACTGATTTGTCATATCAAGCCTATCAATTGCCCTCCTTTGCTCATCAGAAAGCTTTAATCCCTCCAAAGAAAAATCCTCATCATCCGGAAGTAAAGAATTTGATTTCTTCACATTTGTTTTTATTTCATCATCACTAGAAGATTGTGGCGATCTATATCCCAATTTCCGTTCTTCCAAAACCTCTTCTAATGCACCATCAATTTTTGCAAAATCAAGCTCAAAATTATCTCTCAAATCTCCACTTTGCTCAATCTCTTCTACACTTCCATACTTATCTAAAAGTTTATGAAGTTTTCTTTTATTTGCTCTTTTTAAAGCTCTTTCACTATCACCAACCAAGTCCATTAAATTATTTTGCATAACATATCTCCATAAAAAAAGCTTACTTTTTAGTAAGCTTTATCTCATCAACCAATCTATTCTATTTAAGCCCCTTCATCGCACCCAATAACGGATTAGATGCAACTCCCATTAATGCTTGAGCATTTTCAAGTGAAGACCTATATTTCAACATCATAACATCATCTTTTGTTCTAACAATATCACTTTCAACGCCATGATAATCTGCAATTTTGCGCAAAGCATTTTCCATATCAAAAATATCAAGCACCTGTGGATTTGTTTGAGATAATGTAATCGCAGCCTCAACTGTTTTATATAATCCCATTATCGAATTTGCATCTTGCATTCTAACTGATGGACTTTCAAATTCAATTGCAATAGACCCTTCATACATCAATTCATCAGGAACCCCTTCTAACATACCATAATTTGTTAAAATATCTAATTCTCTCTCAATATTTCCAGTCAACCACTCAGATGCAATTCTTTCAGCCATCGGAGCCAAAAGCATAGATTTTTCCATCTCTCTTTTCTCAACTTCCGTTGCTGTCATTTGCTTTGATTGTGTTAAAGATTGAAACAATGGTACCAAAAACGCTCTTTCAATAGATGCTCTAACCTCTCGTTGCATTTCAACCGTAATAGCAAGATTATTTCCATACTGCATCGAAACCGCCTGAGGTTTACCTTGGTTATCAAGTCCACCTCTGATCACCGCCCCTGCACTACCTAATTTATTAGTATCAATTAATCCCATATTTGTTAAAATTGGAGGATTAGCCTGTAATTGTCCTGTACGTAAAATTGTTTTCGCCATTTCATTTGCTGTTAGCATATCATAAAATGCTTGTAGCGCCGGACTATCTCCATATGAACTTCCCGCAATACCCAAAAATCTAGGCGCCATATATGGATTAGATCTATATCCACTTTCTTGAACAATTCTTTTTCCTAAAACCTCTAAATGAACACTAGCATATTTCATACCACCTTTATCTTTTTTGCCTATATCATAGTTTTCTTTTTCAAAAACAGCATGAATAAATTTAAACATACGCTGAGGAGTATCACTTAAAGCTCTTTTAATTTCGTTAGATACCTTATCACCAAATTTTTCAAAAGCATCTTGTGCACTAAGTTCATATTCCCTAATAACAGTATCCAAACATCCTTTATCATTACGTTTAATATATGCTTCATTAACAGGAATTGTTTTATATACAATACCATTGCCAATATCATCATCAACCATCCAAAGCGCATGCCCATACACACCAAGCTGATTAAACAATAAATCACTTTCACTAGCAAAATTAGATTTTGCCGAATATCTACATCTAAAAAGTAAATCCGTTGCACGCTCAAGATATTTCTTAACCTCTTCATTATCATCTAATTTAGGATCAACAGCTTTAAGTCTATGCCATCTAGATGTTGTTGGGACAATCACCGATTTCATACTAGCAGCAAAACAAGTAAGTGCATTACGAGCAGTGCTATCAAAAACATTTTGCTTATGACGTCCTTTTTCATCTTTACTAAAAAGATTAGAATTTATAGCACACATTTCAGCCGCCTTATTCCACATAGGCTCCCACTCTTTGCGCTCTTTTTTCATCACTTCAAGTTTTTTTAATACAACCTCTGCTGTAACTTTAGATTTCTTTTCTGTTTTATTTTTCAAAATTTCTTTCATAAATACCTCCATAAATAAAAAAAGGAGAGCAAGCTCTCCATATTAAAATTTTAAATAATTACCAATAAACATTATCATCAACAAACCCCTGCCCTCTATTTAACGTTCTTGCTAAAAATTCAACATTTTTAATAGCAAAACTCAAAGCCAACGCATCACCAATATCGGTAGAATGCCCAATGCGTTTTTTTATTTCAGATTTTGCTTCAAGTTGCAATCTACCCGTTGCATCATACATCTTTAATGGAGCTGTTAAATCCTCAACAATTCCATCAATCTTTGGTAATTTAACCCCTACACTAGATTGTAACCACTCTCTAACCCTATCCCACATTTCAGCTCTACGATTAACATATCTTTCAGGATTTTCCGCCTTCTCACCAAAATTAATCGCCACAACCTCATTAATAAAACCATTATTAATCAAAATATCATATACCCCTGCCCCACAACCGCCAACATCAATAAACACTTTACTTGGATGATACTCTGCAATAATCCCTGACACTTGATGAGCAACTTGCACTATATCCAGTTTTTCAAAGCTCAAAAATTTTTCAACACAACGTCCTCTTCTAAAACAAATAGCAGTCTTATCATCACCAAAACGAGCCACATCAACACCAACCACAAGAGGCACATAATTATTTATGTTATCAACTTTTCTCTCCATAGCCTTATAAACATCTTCCCTACCAATAAGATGATTACCAGCAAGACGTCTCGGCTCACCTTCCCATACATGAAGATACTCTTCATAATTTTCATTCTTCATTTTTAAAGCAAGCTTTTTCATATTAAGAGGACAATATGGATTATCATAATAATTTACTTTTCTTAACACAACATCACTATCTGGCTTTAGTGCTAAAGCTTTCCAAACAGGATCATTTTCCTCTTCTCTATTAAGTGATAGCCAAATTTCTGCTCCATTTTTTCTAATAGTAGGATCCAAAATCTCCCACGCTCTAAGCGATATTTTTTGAGCTTCTTCACACCAACAAATATCAACCCCCTCCAAAGATTTTATATTAGATGCATTATGCTCAAGCATTCCTTTAAAAATAAATTTTGATTTATTCTTCAAGTTTACAATTTTATCTTCATAAATTTTATATTCACTTAATCCATAAAAATTAATCCTATCAACAATTAGCTTATAAACAGAATCTTTAATAGAATTTTGCACTTCTCTAACACAAGCAATCAGCTTTTTTTTACTTGTCGCCTTAATCAATAATGCATCCGCAAAAGCAAAAGATTTACCACCTGCTCTTCCGCCATAATACATTTTATATCTAGCACTACTTGTCAATAAATCTTGAAAAGCTCTAGGTAATTCAACTTTCATATTTTCCACCAAATTAAATAAATTTAACCATTATTTCTTTAACATCACCATTACTATCATCATTTAAATTAATCTCACCAAGATCACTGTTAGATTTACTAATAAGCCACTTCATGGTTTCAATTAAAAGCTTTGCTGTAGAATTATCAATTTCACCTTTTTTCAATTCTTCCACAATCTGTCGAATATCATCCGTACACTTATCCGCATAATCAGAAAGCGCAAGCAAATACTTCTCTTTAAATATTTCATTCTTTGCCAAAACATCATAAAATTCCTTTGTTGAAAAATTAACTTCTAAACATGCCATATAAAGAGATTTTCCTATTCTTATCATATCCAAAATCTGATTAATAGCTCCTTCTTTTTTAGATATATATTTTCTCAAAAACTCTCTCCTAAAAAAAGTGGAGCATTACACTCCACTATTTACATAAACTATTTATTGCATTCCACTTAAATAATTTTTTCTAACGCTTGCCAAATCTTCTCATAAGAAGTAAAGAACCCACTAACTTCCTTAAATATACCTGTATTAACAAGGTCTATGTTGCCTGTCCAATATTCTTGCAAAGTACCATATCCGTTACCAATTCTTACAACAGGTACTTCAAACACAGTATATGGACACTCCGCACCTTTAAGCCAAGCATCATCTTTTCCAATAAGTCCTAAAGGTAATTCATCAATACTATTGTATGTGCCATCATCCTTTGTATAATAAAGTGTTGTCTGGCTTGGAGTTTGTTTTACAACCACCCAATATGTAGTATTAAGTTCAATGCTACCACCAGAATATTGACTACCTCTCCAAAATCTCCAAGAGTATCCAGTAGTACCACAACCATAATCAGGAGATGCAGGCTTCCAAAAGATATTTCTAGAACCTGTATCACCACCAGTAGTAACCCTAGCAACAAGTACATAGTTTTCACTTGTAGCATTTGTTATAATCTCTGGAGTTTCTATCCAAGTAGTTTCACTAAAACTCGATGCTTTACCTTTATCATCTAAAGATATTGAACCTGTTTGTGTGAAATCTGTTAAAAAGATTGGGCTAGGCTCAAACGAAGGTATTACAACTTCGCCAGCCCAAGCATATCCCTCTTTGTCTTGGTCGCTTTGGCTTAATAAGACAACATCACCATTTGCAAAAGCATTATAAGTTGTAGCAACACTTGGATTTGCTTTTTCTTCTAATATGCCTACTTCTTCTGCCAAATACTTTGCATTCTTGCCCCATACCTCAACACCATTTACAGAGATTGAACACTCATTCAAATCAATAGAGCCGTGCCAAGGTGAATCACCAATATCAATATATCCAATTTGTTGTTGATAGCTACCAATCTTTGTATAAGAAACATACGACACATCATTAATATAATCTATTCCATTAAAAGAATATTTTAAATAGTATGTATTTATTGAAGCATCAAAACCTGCTTTTATCCAATAAGTTGTATCAGCTAGTACAATATGGCTTCCGCTATGTGCAGAAGTGTTAATCCAAGAACTACCACTAGATACTAAAAGTTGCCATCTGCCCTTTGTCGTTCCAGCTGTACCAATTCTAAAACCTCTTTGGTCGACATTACAACTTATAAAAGGACTTTCTTTAGTTAAATCATTAGCAGAAGTGGTAACCTTAAAATTTACTTCCCAACTATTAGTTCCACAATTTATAAATGGCATATTAATATAATTACCTTTGCTAAATCCACTTACAACATTGTTTTGTATTGTAAGAGAACCTACAATATCATATGCCAAACCTTTTTTAGTTGATAAATATTTTTTTCCCTTAACATACGGAGCTAAAAAACCACCCATCGAAGGACTAAGTTCACCATTCCAAAGTTTCTTACCTTCAAACCATATGTAGCCATTTTCAAAAGTGTAATCAATACCTTCAAACTTTGTTAGAGTAAAACTTCTTTCCTCGTTTTCGTTATATACATCCAAGGCGTCTTGATAATAATAGCGAGGTTTACGAATTTTTATACTAACAGGCAAACCCTTAAATGCTTTCTTGTTTAAAGTAGTCATTATTTAACTCCTTCAACAACAATTTCATCACTTGCTACATTAACATCTGTTACAATATTTAAGTTTATAGTTTCAGGTAAAACAATATCAACCTCTACTTTGCCCTCGCTATCAACATTACCTGTTGCAAATCCTGTAAAAGAGTTTGTAGAATTATAATTAAACTTTTGGTTGCTTACAATTTTCCAACTAGAGCTACCTAATGTATAAAGTGTAACATCCATAAGATATGTTTCCGACCTAAGTGTTACAAGAGCTTTGCTCATATCAGGAGAAAACGCTAATCTATAACTAAAATACTTGTTAGAATTTGCTACTAAATTAAAATCAGTATTCAGTTCTTCAAAACTTTTTGTATCTCTATGATATTTATAAGCATAAACATTATTACGAGTACCAACTGTTAGAACATCATTTCTTAAATCAAACTTTGCATAACAATCCTCAACTTGAAAACTCTTAAACATATTATTTTGAAGTTCTAGATATCTTTTGCCGAGAGTTTCTACAATCTTATATACACGTAAATAGCTATCAGGAATTGCCGTAGTGTTATTTATATAATATCTACTAAAGCAGTTTGTTGCAAAAAATATATAATCACCAACGTCAGCTCCTGTATAACCTACAATCTCTTCATTCTCTTTAACGTTGAGATTAATGTAATTGTTTTCTGTAAATGTTCCGTTTTCATCTACATCAAAAAACTGAATACAAGACATACGTGTTACTGTAAACCCTTTACCTGTTTGGCTATCCAAATAACATATTGAACCATTGTTTCCTCCGTGAGAATTGGTTAATACTGTATCGCCTAAAGTGTTAGATAGTAGATCATATTTAAAAACTTTTTTATTGTACATATCGTAAGCATAACTTTGTCCGTTATATTCTCCTAAATACATACCACTAGAAGGTAATTCTATTCTACCATTACTTGTAATTAATGAACTTGGAGTAGATGTGTTAGCGTTTTCACCAAGTCTTATTAGACCATTCTTAAAAGTAGTAAAACCACCTGCATTATTACTATACCCCCAAGTGCTGATATCAATTTCAGACCAACTATTGCTAGTAAATACATACTTCCTCATAGCATTAACAAAGTAAACCAATGCAGTTTCATTATCTGTAAAGATTAAGCCATAATCCCTAATCTCGCTATTTGGTCGTATAGAAAAACCTCTAGATAAGTCTTGAGGATTAAGTCCCGCATTTACTAAAACCTTATCACCTTTGTTATAAGTAGTACCACTATCATTTGTAACAAAAAATTTGTAACCGCTACCACTTTCAGAATTATCAATATTTGATATTCCTAAAGCATTTACTCTGCCTTTAACCATTTTATTACCCCTTTCATAAAATTAATTAACATCTATATATGGAATAATCGCCAATATATTCATTGGTAACGGGCTATCATTTTCAATTAAAATTTGCGCCCCTTTTTCATTAATATTCGTCATTCCATTAAATAAAATTTCTTTATGGCCAGAAAATAATTCCTGAGATTTATTCATAACTTCATCAACATTTCGATAATAAATATCCTGTAGCATTTTTTCATTCTGGCCTATTTTTCCACCGCCAGACATATATAAAACAAGCAAAACATGATTTATTTTCTGCCTTTGTCCTATTCCACTACCACTTTCATTACCAATAAAAATATACTGCGGAATAAATTGACTTTTTATAGGAAGTCCAACAACATGCACATTATTTTTAGAAATTTTCACCTTTCCATCAATAACAACTTGTTCATTACAAATAGCCCCATCAGCAAAAATTTTAACCTTTTCACCTTCCAAATGTTCTAAGCCATCTATAACGTCTATCTCATCACCAACTTTCCTATTAAAATTTATCGCACTATCAAGATAAAGCGCTTGGTTTTTTATATACTCACCTTCCAATCTCAAACGTTCATCAATATTTTCTTCTCCATAAACACTATCAGGTAAAAATTGAGGAATACCATGCTCCATTTTTTCAATTGTTCTAACAGTTTTCGAATCAATATTCCTTTTTACTTCAATCCAAACATCATCATGACAATCTTCTAAATTTGGAACTATTGCCAAACTTTCAACTTTACCACTAAAATCATGCCTAGAAAAAGCAACAACTTCCTGTTCACTTGAAAACGTCATCCCAATTAATTGCCCATCATTCATTAAGCACCATAATATCTTATCTGGCACTTCTTGATAACTCATTGCAATCAATCTAGAAGCAAACAAGTGTTTCCCAAATATAGAAATATCTGTTTGATCATACCCTTCATTATAATAATCATACATCAAATCTCTTAAAGAAAGCCCGTATCTGTCAGAAAAAAACACATGTTTGCCTACACTAACAGGCATAATAGCTTTACTTCCCACCTGTGAAATTTGAGATATTTTCACATTATCAGCAGCCATTGCCGCAGATGCTGTCATAGAATCAATATAAAATTCGCTAGCTCCCGTTCCAACAAACAAAACATCTTTTGCATAAAGCCATTTTCCTTCATTAAATTCATTATTAAGAACAGGAACAGTTATTGCTGTTTCCGCCGTTACCTCCCCTACATCAAGATCCGAAAAATTATTATAATCACCAGACATCGACATACAAACATTAGGACCTGTTTCAGTATTTATAAGAAAACAAAATCTGTTCCTAAAAAAAGCACCCGATATTGGGTGCTTTACTCCTTTGTGAAGCATACCAAGTTCCCAATACTTTGTCCCTTTTTTTATACTATCAGGAAGTCTTGCAATAACCTTTGCTTTCACTTTTTTGCTATTAACAAATTCAATAATTTTTACAATACCAATTCCATCATGAATAAACTTCCATCTAACACCTCCATCAGATTTAACCCCAACACTATGAACTGGCTTAATTGCACCACTTGTCGCCTCGTTAGTAGAAACATAATATTTATTATCCGAAAAACAAATCTCTCCAATTTCGTATTCTTTTCCACTCACCCAACAATTTGTGTCATCATCATAGTTACGTAATCTAAGAAGTCGTCCCTCATCATTTTGTAAAAACAAATCTTCAGATGCTGTTAAATTAACTTCTCCTTCAAAAGCATCACTACTAATTACACAATCACTAGTATTCATTGCTAAAAAAGGACCATTTTTTATTTCAAGTTCTTCTAATCTCCAATCTATATTTGAATATCTTTTAAGCATTGTAATTGGATGATTTTCACTAAATATATAAAGCACATCCGAATGCTGTATGGTTTGCAATCCAAAACATTTTTCATCATCATTCCATAAATCTTCATACCCATACGGACTATCAATCAAAAGCTCAGGATATTGAGTTGCTAATAATTCTTCATCATCTACTAGCGCCTCAATTCCACCGTCAGTAACTATCTGATTTTTAGCAAACAACCTTATTTTTTTATGACTAAATTCCACCACATAAGCAACCCTATGGCTATACTTAAATGGCACTAAAAAACTTCTTTTATATCCCATAGCTAATCTCTCCCTTTTATTGTCCACACCAATGTTCCTTTATAATATATATTAAACACATTTCCTGACACACTTCCATCATATATTTCATAAAATAATGCGTATTTGCCATTTTCATCTAATTGCCAACCAACAGCTTTTTGAGTTGCACTATCAATAGCCCAAACCAAATTTTGCTCCTTATCTCTATAATAAAGTGCATTTGCTCCTTTAGATACAAAACATAATTGATGCTCACCATTTACTTTAGCAACACCATTATACCCTTCTGTAGTATCATAAATAAAAAGATATCTATTAATCTCTTCAGGTACAACTAAATTTGCATCAAAAACTATTGGCAAATATCCATTTTCAAATTTAAGCAAAATACATTTTCGTTGTTTTTCAATACTACCCAAAGCTGTACAATTAACAAACCCAACGGGCGCTCCCCAATCTTCATAAATTGTTTCATCTTCTTCCACCTCATCTTCAACCAAATCTACATAAATGGTCATATCTTCTGTAAGCTTTACCACTCCAGATTGCATAACATACCCATCTTTATAAACCATATAAAAGACATCTGTATTTTTATAAAATTCAGCAGAACTTCGTTCATATCCTTCAATTTTTATTATTGCATCAGAAGGTGTTGCAACAATATCGATTTTACACATCTCAACCATAGAAACTAAATCAACCACAATTTCCATATCATCATTAACATAGCATTCACCAAATTTAGAAGCGTAACCGTCAGCTTTAACTTCATAACTAACCTTATCTCCTCTTGCAACAAAAACACTATTTCTCTCTTGTCCATCAATAATCACTATAGCATCAACTGGATTGGTAATAACCTTAAACATCACTTCTTGCTCATCTAATGTAAAACTAACAAACCTAGTTCCGCCACGCCTACGCAAACATCCTTCAGCCAATGGTATAAAATTTCTACATAATTTTGCTGTTTTATCATATTTAGCAATATCCGTACGCCCCTCTAGCCAAGGACTTAACTCACCGCCATTAAACTGCACTTTTTCAGGCTTAATACTCATAAGTTTTCTCCATAAACAAAAAAGGTGTCTAAATAGACACCTTAAATTACAACCAAACAAAAATAGCGCTTTCATAAAGAAAACGCTATAAAATGACATTCAATAAAGAACAAACTCCACCACGATAACAACATTAATATCCTATAGTGTCACAAAAGTCAATACTTTTAGCCTTTTCTATTTAAAAAAAATTATCTTTTATTATCAATTCATTAAAACTAATTGTGCATATTTAACTACCATTATTGACTAATCCTTTGCAAAATATTAGCCTAAACCTATGACAAATATACTAGAAAAAATCTTAAATTTTAACCTAAAAAGCCACCTGTCGTCATTGATAAAAAAGGCTAATACCCCTTTTTTTCTTTCATTCATAACCGTATTTGTTTTATTAAATATCATATTTCTATACCATGGCACACACTTTTTATTTGGCGACCATGACTGGAAATATCTAAAATCAGGCATTCCTCTAAATGCAGGTTTATTTGAAGGAAGATTTTCTCAATTCATTCTTGTAAACTTATTTAGCAATTCAGAAATCTACCCCATCATAAATAATTTTCTCGGATTTATAGGTTTTTCTTTAGGTATATCAATGCTAGCCAAATACTGGCAAATACCAAACACCAAAACATCATACATCTCTTTTGGTTTATTTGTCAGCATAACTCCATACATATTGTCATTTATGTACTTTGCATTTTTAGTAATTCCCTGTTTAAGCTGGAATGCTTTTATAATCGGAGCATTATTGCTATCCTCAAAAGAAAAAACTTTTTCCATAAAAATAACTCTAGCATCAACCACGCTACTTACTTTAGCATTAGGAGGCTACCCCCCTGTTATAAATTTATTTTTAACAGCCCTTACAACCAAAATATTTTTAGACCTATTCTATAAATCCTCAACACTTAAAGATATAATAAAAGATTATCGCTACACTATCATCAATTTTATACTCGCCGCTATTTTATATAAATTAATCTTACAATATTTCATAAAAACTGGCGATATAAACTCTAGCTATTACAACCTTCAAACTATTCCTTTTAGCCAATACCCATCAAAATTTATTCTTATTACTAAAGACTTATTCAAGCAGTTTTTGACAACTCTACCGTTCATAAGCTTATCCTACAAATCAACAACACTTGCAATTGTTATATTAGCAACCATTCATCTTATATACAATATTTGCAAAACAAATCAAAAACTCTTAAAATCCCTTGCATATATTGCTATCTTCTACTCTGCCCTTGTTACATTATTTTTATCACCTTCTCTTAAAGAAACAGAGTTTTCTCCAAGAATAGACTTCTTTGGCTTGCTATATGTTTATGGTGCAACTTTAGCCATCTGCTTAAAATCTGATAAAAAATACCTAAAAAACCTATCACTCATATTTGCAGTATTTACCATATTTATTAGTACCAATTCCCTATTTGACGCACAAAAAGTTTGGAAATTAGGATTTGATACAGAACTAAACTTATATAAACGTATAGAAAAACGTCTAAACACTAATTCCTATTTTAACAAATATGGTCACTATATTATTGTTCAAGGAGGCTCGCCAGCATTTCGTAATCGTTTTTATCACAATCCTTACATGATAAAAAGTGATGACTTACTTGATGTTTCATATGTTCCAGGTATGAATTCAGGTGTTATGCTAAACTATTATACAAACGAAGAATATGCAGATACAACATCTTTTGTTTACACATTTAGGCCAGATACAAAAGCTAAAGAATTTTTATCCATTGCAAAACCATGGCCATCAAAAGAAAGTATTTCCGTTGGCAATTATTGGATAATGTTAATATTAAATCAATCAGGATTAAACGACTTACGCTCTCGCTACCTATAAAGAAATAGCTCTTAAGAATTATCTTCTAAAAATCCAGCAATCACGCCATCAACTTCTGCTGTATCTTGATTTTTAGAAATTCTTTTATGACAAGCTCTTCCCATCTTATCCTTTTTATCATCAGAGCTCTTCTCTATTGCTTTAATTTCATCTTCAGAAATAGATGTTAACTGCGATATATCTGCTTTAAATGCTTTATCTAAAATATCATTAGCACTAAGACCAGATGCAAGCAACTTTTCAGCAGTCTTCTCCGCAACAGATTGCACCAAAGTTTTACGAAACTCTAAATCAAGTGCTTCGCTCTTTCTCATTTCTTTTTTAGAGCGTTCTTCTGCCATTTTTCGTTGAAAACGAGAAAATTCAGCAGCCACAGGCCCGCCTCTTTTATAATCTGGTATAGTTACAAGATTATTTTTAATATCCATCAAAGTCCTAATACCATTATTATCAAAAGCTTTATAAATCATCCAGTCTGTAACAACTTCTTCATTCATTGCTGCATTAATCGCATCTACAGGAACTTTAGAAAATCTAATTATAGCTTGTCCTTTAGATCCTTTATCTACAAATATATTACTTTCAAAAAATTCTCTAGACCAACTATAAGGTGCAGAAGGTGTAACAAGCCTATATGTCACCATAATTCCAACCAATGCAGTTTTTATTTCACTTAAAGCATGAAAACCTAAAATAAACGGATTACGTTTAACTTCCGGATAGTGAATAGCTTGTTGGCAAGAAAACAAATATAATCTATAAAACTGTCTATATGTTTCATCAGAAACACTAGGAGTAATCTCCATAGGAATACTTATGGCTTTGTTAACAAAGTCTGCAAAAAACATTTTTCTTTTCTTGTTTTGCACCGAAGGAATATGCCCAGCTTCTTCATCTTCACGAGCTTCAGCATCAAGTCTCATCTGTTTCCAAATAGTAACAGATAAGCTATTATCAATCTCCTCTAATTTATCTACCAATAAGACTTCAGGTATAATTAAATCATTAGCCATAATCCCTAAACCCTCTTAACTCATATATTTATAATTCATTCTTAACATAAATTCTTACCATAAAACCCATTTCTTGTCAATATTATTTATCATTTTATATCTTTAAAACATAACATATACACCCCAAAAAAATATCCCAATAGTTTAATTATTATTGGAATATAAAAAACAAAATTTTAACCTAAAATCAAATACGTTCTTTTGTTTTCTCAATTAACTCATTAAAAACTTCATCAACATTTTTACTTGCATCTATAACAACAAAACGTTGTTCATCTTTTTTAGCCATATCAAGGTATCCCTTGCGCAATCTCTCATGAAAAGCTACATCAACATTTTCAAACCTAAGTTCTTTTGTCTCCATTTCTTGAGATTTTTTAAAGCTTCTCTCTAAACCAATTTTTACATCAACATCTAATAAAACAGTCATATCAGGCTTAAAATCGCCTGCCACAATTTGATACAACATATCCATAATCTTTGTATCACTAAATTTATTAGACCCATAAAATTGATATGCAATCGTTGAATCATTAAACCTATCAGAAAGCACATATTTACCTTCTTCCAAAGCGGGTTTTATAAGTTTTTCAAGATGAATACGTCTATCCGCATAAAAAAGCAAAATTTCAGTTATCTCATCAAACTTATCTTTATCACCTTCAACCAAAAGTCGTCTAATCTCTTTACCAACCTCTGTTCCACCAGGTTCACGAGTTAAAACAACCTCTATTCCTTTAGCCTCCAAATACTCCGCAAACTTCTTCATTTGCAAAGATTTACCGGCTCCATCCCCACCTTCAAAGGTAATAAATTTTCCCTTCATAACCTACTCCGCACTAAAAAGGAAATATTTTAAATTTTCAACAAATCGACTAAATGCACCCATTTTTGCAACACTATCTTTTGCAACTAAAGGATATTTACCAACTACTCTATCTTTATAACTAATAACAACCTCACCAATTCTATCACCTTTATAAACAGGTGCTTTAAGAGGTGTATTATAAACAATTTTAGCCGAATATTTGTTTCTATTACTTTTCTTTACTGTTTTTACAATTTCATTTTCAACTACTGCATCAACAGTTTCTGTTGCACCATACCAAACAGGAACCTCTGCTAAAATTTGATTTTTATTAAAGAATTTATAATTATCATAATTAGCAAAACCCCAAGTCATCATACTTTCAGTTTCTTCAAAACGTTCCTTATTACTTTCCAATCCAGCAACAACTTGAATTAAACGTCTATCACCTCTAACAACAGATCCAGTCAAGCAATACCCTGCCTCAGAAGTATGACCTGTTTTCAAACCATCTGCACCTTTAAGAGTATACAATAAAGGATTTCTATTGCCTTGTTTAATACCATTATAAGTAAATTCCTTTTGCTTAAAGAAGTGATAAAAATCAGGGAACTCTTTTATAATATGACGAGCAAGCTTAGCTAAATCTTCAACTGATATCTTATGTTCTGGATGAGGAAGTCCTGTTGCATTTTCAAAATGAGCATTCTCTAGTCCCAATTTTTCAGCTGTTTCATTTAATAATTCAGCAAACTCTTCTTCACTTCCTGCAATATTTTCAGCCACCACAATACAAGCATCATTACCAGATTGAATAATAATACCTTTAATCAAATCCTCAACACTAACTTCTTGCCCTATTTTCAAAAACATTGTTGAGCCACCGCTAGCCGCTCCACCTTTGCGCCAAGCTTTTTCACTAACTAAA
Source organism: Alphaproteobacteria bacterium (assembly GCA_045634545.1). Classification (GTDB taxonomy): domain Bacteria; phylum Pseudomonadota; class Alphaproteobacteria; order RF32; family CAG-239; genus CAG-267. Next base: position 40,549 of record JAZRAL010000052.1, read on the forward strand.
AATTTATCATCAAGTGAAATTTCCCCATCATTAATTTTAGACAATAACACATAAACTGTCATCAACTTACTCATAGATGCAGGAGCAATCATTTCTTCATGATTTTTAGTAAAAAGATACTCACCTGTATCATAATCCATTAAAATTGCATTTTGAGCTTTTGTTTCAAACGCATTAGCTGAACTAATCGCCATAAAAGAAATACCGCAAGCCATTAAAAAGAGTTTATTTAATTTCATTTGTTTTACTCCTAACCTTTTACAATAGAAACATCCGCATGTCCATAATCTAACACACGATCTAAAATTTTCTCTGCTTCGCTACGACTATGATATGCACCAAGTCTTACACGATAAACACCATCTTTACTCAAAAATGCTTCAAATATAGAAACATTACCAAATCTCTTCATACTATTAGCCATTTCCTTAGCTTTTGCATAATCAGAAAAAGCACCAACTTGTACAAAGAACATTCCTTTTTCATCAATTTTAGAAACATCACTATTAACGCTATTAGCAACTTTTACATCTTCATTAACAACAAGAGGAGCTCTTTGGGTTTTATTATCAGCTACACTCATCTCATACTTAATAGCGTCATTAAATATTTTAGATTTATTATCTTTAGAAAGCATCGCTTCTTTTATTGCTCTACTTTCTTTTTCTAAAATCTCAACTCTAACTTTTGCCGTACCTTTATTACGATACCCCAAAAGCTCTGCTCCCTTTTGAGACACATCAATAATGCGATTCTTTACATAAGGACCTCTATCATTAACTCTTGCAATAATTGAACGACCATTTTCTAAATTAGTTACCTTAACAATAGAAGGCAAAGGAAGTGTTCTATGAGCAGCCGTAATTGCTCTCATATCATATGTTTCTCCATTTGCTGTACGTTTATTATGAAAATCATCACCATACCAAGAAGCAATACCAACTTCAGAATAATTATAGTCTTCTTTGGGAGTATAATATTGCCCCAATACCTTATAAGGATTACCAACCTTGTAATATCCACCATCAGCTTTAATAGCTTCAACTTCTTCACTTAAATTCTCATATTGAAATTCTCTTGGTTCATGCGCACAACCACTAAGCAATACAATCAAAGCACAAACCAATACTTTCAATTTAATTCTTATAATATTCATAGTCTCATAACCCTATTAAAAAAACTTTTCTAAAGCTTAGTACATCAAATAATTTTGTAAAGAGCTTTTATTAAGTTATTGTACACCACTTTTATCTTTACAAAATTTCTTTTTGACAATTATAAAGTTCTTTTCTATTATACCCCTATATTTCTTAACAATTTTATAAGAGGGAAGATATGTTAAAGAAACCAAACCTATATTTTAGTATGTTTTTATTTGCTATAGTTTTAAATAGCACCAATACTTACGCATATGATACCATCAAACAAGAAGATGAAAAATTATTAAAAGATGTTTTATCTTCAGATAAAGTAAATCAAATCCATATTAAAGCAATAGATACTGAAATTGAGGTTTCTCCAGCAATTGTTTCAAAAAAAGAAATTCAAAAAGCTCCTTACATCTACCCATCCAAAGAAGACATATCTTCTTCAAGACAAGAACAAAAAGAATGGTTTGTACCAAGAACCCAAGAAATAAAAACCATGCCCTCAGCCCCAAAAGATCCTCTTATAGAAGAAATAAAAGAACAAATACACAATTGCATGGCAAATAAATCTGATGAATTAGATGTAGAAAAATCTTTACTAAAACAAGGAAACTTCTACAACAATGTTGCTTATCTTTCTCAAACTTTTGAAGACATAAATACTTGTTATGAAAATATTGGATATGATATTATATCCCTTTACTATAATGACAACCAAAGAGTTCTAAATAATTTTGAAAAAAAGAAAAATTCTTTCTATGTTACAGGAACAACTCCATCATTTAAGCCTACTCACTGCAAAGAGGATTGCACATTTGATGCTGTTGTAGAAACACAACTTGATAAATTCAAAGAATTTAGAACATATCTATCAGAATTACTCGCTAATCGTCCTGGAAACATATAAAATGCCAAACGAGATTATAAATCCCAATAAAAACACACATCTCATAGGACATGATGAAGCCATAAAATTATTTTTAACTGCTTATAATTCAGGTTCCCTACATCATGGCTGGTTAATTACAGGACCAGAAGGTATCGGCAAAGCAACACTTGCATATAAAATTGCAAGATTCCTTCTAACAGCAGAAGAAAATAAAACCTATAACTCTCTTGATATTTCACCAACCCATCCTGTATTTGGTCAAATAGTTCAAAAATCTCATCCAGATTTCAAAGTTCTAGAAAGAGATTACACCGAAACAGATAAGAAAAAACTAATCAAAGCCATAAATTCAGGAGATACCGTAGATGAAGAACTTAAACAGTCACTTAAGCGTTCTTCTGTTATCAAAGTTGAAGATGTAAGAGATGTTGTAACTTTTTTATCAAAAAAATCTTTTAATAATAATTGGCGAGTGGTAATTGTAGATAGTGCTGATGAATTAAATACCTCAAGTGCAAATGCTCTTTTAAAAATTTTAGAAGAGCCACCGCTAAAAAGTATTCTTTTACTATTATCACACAACCCAGGAAAACTACTTCCAACTATTCGTTCACGTTGTGCCAAACTAGCACTACAACCTTTAAAAGAAGAAAACGTAGCATCTCTAATAAGGCGCTACCTTCCTGACCTTGACGAACAATCTGTAAAAGGTCTTGCAAAAATTTCCAAAGGCAGTATCGGAAGAGCTATTAACTATGCAAGTAATAGTGCATTAAGCATCTATGAAGATATAAAAAAGATATGCTATTCAGGTACTAAATCAGATGGTTCTCTATTATTAGAACTAGCAAACTTTGCATCATCAGATGAAGACTGCTGGGATTTATTTAGCGAACTAATCTGCCGTTTCATACGAGATAATATGGCAGACACTCAAAACAAAGCAAAACTATATGAAGCCTATGAAGCTATCCTCAAAATCTTAAACGAAGTTAATAACTTAAACATGGATAAAAAGCAATCAGCCCTACAAATCTTAAGCCTATTAGCAGAAGTTTAATATACTATCCACAACACATACCTAAATATTAAACATTTCTCATTTCTTCCTTGCATATTTTTTTATAAATTCGTATCATACAAAAAATATCACTCAATACCTATAGGAGAGTACAGATGAAAAAAGTTTTAATAGCTACTGCAAGTGTTATTACATTAACAGCCGTAATCGGCTCTACATATTACTTAAACAAAGAAAAAATATACACCACAAAAGAAATCAAATGCGATTTTGATGCAGGTATGTGCTATGATCTTAAAGGAAAACCTATAACAGGACGTATCAAAAACTATGATAAAGATATTTTAATTTCCGATATAGAGTACAAAGATGGTAAAGAAGACGGCGAATTAAGAATATATAAAAATGATGGTAAATTATTCCTTGAAGGCTTATATAAAGAAGGAAAACCAAACGGAGTAGTTAAAGAATACAATGAAGATGGCTCATTACTTTCTTATGATGAATTTAAAGATGGACTATTACATGGCCGTTCAATTATCTACTTTGCTCCAAATAAAATCTTAAAAGAGTGGAACTACAATATGGGTAAAGAAACTGGTACTGGTAAGGTTTATTATCAAAATGGTAACCCTCAACTAGAAATAAATTTCACCTCAGGCGAATTAAAATATTTCTATGAAGAAGGCTCTGTTCAAACATTTGCTCATTTTGATGACACAGGTTACAATGGTCTTTGGACAATTTACCAAAAAGACGGTTCTGTAAAAGCAGAATTAACCTATGACAAAGGCGTTGGAACAACTGGATATTGCATAAAAGAAGATGGTTCAAAACATAAATTTACACAAGAAGACTTTACTTCTTTTGCTCAAACCAATCTAACTCCTTGTGACACACCTCAAACAACCAACGAATAAAATACTTTATTCTACTTGATTGTGATAAAACAAATATTATGTTACAAACATAACATTAAGAGGAAAAAATGATTAACTTAAACAAAAAAACATTAACATCTGCGTTGCTTATAGCTCTTTGCACATACAGCACAAGTTCTTTTTCTGCAACCAAAGATGAAGATACCTTAAAAGTAGAAAATTACCTCAACTCAATCAAAACATTACGTGCAAATTTCATCCAAATTGCAAGCAATGGAGAAAAAGTTGAAGGTCGTATCTACATAGAAAAACCAAATAAAATCAGAATGGAATATAATGCCCCATCAGATATCTTAATTGTCGGTAATGGTGACTATATTGTCTATTATGATAAGGAATTAGATCAAATTACAAATATCGATTACGAAGATATTCCAGCAGCTATGATACTTGCAAACACTGTAAATATAGACGGAAAAGAACTTCAAGTAACCGATTTTTACCAAGACCCAGGAGTAACTAAAGTAAGTCTAGAATATTCAAAAGATGAATTAGGACCATTTACATTAGTATTTTCAAATACTCCATTTGAGCTAAAACAATGGAAGGTTATAACACCACAATCAATGGAAGTTTCTTTATCATTATATGACACAGTAACTGATGGTAAACTAGATGATAAGCTTTTTGAATTCCGTAAAAACGACGAAACAAGAAAATCTTCATCATCAAGACGCAAATAAAAAAAGGGGGATATTTCCCCCTCTTCTTTTTTTTATAGTCTTTTTTATATAGAAACTTCAGGATCCTTAAAATATCTATCAACCGCCTTTACCATGTGTTCAGCAATTCTTTTTCTGTACCAAGGTTGTCTTAACTGCTTTTCTTCCGTATAGTTAGATAAATATCCCATCTCAAGCAACACAGAAGGAACATCTGGAGCTTTAAGCACTGCAAAACCAGCAAACTTATGCGCATTATTAACCATCTTCACATTACGCTTAACTTCATTAACAACATAAGTCGCAAACTTAGATGACTTATTTCTACTATCATTTTGAGAAAGAGAAATCAATACATCATTAATTTCAGGAGAATTATCAGAGAAATCCATTCCATCAATAATATCAGCTTTATTTTCTCTTTCAGCTAAAGCTTCTGCCTCTTTATCGGATGCTGTTTCAGAAAGAGTATAAATAGAAAAACCTTGAGCCTTACGATTAACAGTACTATCTGCATGAATACTAATAAACAAATCAGCATGGTAGCCTCTTGCAATCTGTACTCTTCTTCTCAAAGGAATAAATATATCTGTAGAGCGAGTCAAATAAACTTTATATCCTTTAGCTTCTAGCATACGTTTTAACTCTTTACCCATAGAAAGAGTAATATTCTTCTCATATGTTTTATATGACCTACCAATAGCACCAGGATCTTTACCGCCATGTCCAGGATCAAGAACTACAACTTTTTTAGCTTTAACTCTAGGTCCGTTATTATTAGTAGCAGAAGTTATCACAACGCCACTATTTGTTGTATTAAGGTCAATGACTAAACGCCAATTCTTTTGAGTTGCATTAGGCTCTAAAATAAATTTCTTTTTAATATTTGCATTACCATTCAATACAAAAACGATTCGCTTACCTTTCACATTATTAAGCTCGCCAAACCTAATTTCACTAACCAATTTATTTTTTGCAATTTTAGGCTTGTCTTTAAGAGTTGCATTTTTAACATCAATTACTAACCTATTAGGATTATCAAGTAAAAACGCATCATAATCAAATTTTTCACTACCATCAATTACAAGCCTAACACCATCAGGCTGTTGACCTGTTCTAATATCTTTAATAACATTATTTGCCAAAGCAACATTTGTGCTAAATAATAAGCACAAAAACATTACCCAAATTCTTTTAACAATTTTATTATAAAACAAGTCCATCATCATAATGTTATAATTAACCTTATACTTTAATGCTTACAACATATTTAACAAACTAACTCACAATTTCTTAAAATCCATTTAAAACAAATACCAATAATTAGTTCATATATTTTAACTTTTTTTTCATCAAATCATTTTAGAATACAAAATAGCAAAGGAGAAATATCATGTCATTCAGTAAAAAATTAGGAAAAATTGCAGAAAAAATGTTAGACGTAACAAATTCTGCTGTAAAAAAACTTGAAGACTACGGCGCAAAATCTGCAGCTGAAAATCAAAATGAAAATGCAAAAAAATTAGAAGATGCAATGAAAAAACTATCTCAAAAAATAGAAGAAAATAAAGAGGCATACGTAAAAAAAGTAGAAGAAAATGCAATTGAAATAGAAAGTTCTTTAAAAGGTTTTTGTAAAGACATAAAAAAAAGAACAAACATTGCTCAAGAAAAAGCAAATAAAGATACATCAGAAAAAGAATAAAAAAAAGCCCCATAGATGTGGGGCTTTCTTATTAAATAAGTTTTTCCAACTCATCAATATAATACGCTATCAAATTTAAACCTCCCAGCCAAAATTCCTTATCTTTAGGATTTAACCCAAAAGGTTTAAATATTTCCTCGTAATCACCAATTGCAGTTTTAGATAATAACTCTAAATATTTATTCTCAAAATCATCAACTTTATTTTGCATCTTAAGCCAATATAACGAATTCACAACACAATCTGCAAAAGAATACGCATATACATAGAAAGGTAAGAAGAATAAATGGCTAATCTGTCCCCATATATAATCAACACTATCATCAACTACAACAGAAGGGCCAAGACTTGCTTTCATTTCTTCAACCCAAATTTCAGATAACCTTTCAGAAGAAATTTCACCTAACTTTCTTTCATCATGCGCTCTTTTCTCAAAAAAATGAAAAGCAATCTGCCTTACAGCCGTATTAATCATGTCATTAATTTTAACAGTTAACAAAACAATTTTTTCCTCTTTAGTTTTTGCTTTTTTGAGCATAGACTGAAAAACAAGCATCTCTCCAAACACAGAAGCAACTTCTTCTGTTGTCAATCTGCAACTTTCATTAAGTTCACCATTATTTCTTCTTAATTGGTGATGACACCCATGTCCTAACTCATGCGCAAGTGTCAAAACATCATGACGTTTACCTACAAAATTCAAAAATAAAAAAGGATGTTCCTTAACTAATGGTGATGAACAAAAAGCCCCTCCTCTTTTTCCTTTTTTAGGCGCCACATCAATCCAATCATTTTCAAAAAATTCTTTAGCAATTTCATAAAGTCTAGGAGAAAACTCTTTATACGCATCCAAAACAATCTTAACACTCTCATCCCAATTAAACTCTTTTCCATCTTCAATATCTAAAGGTGCATTTCTATCCCAATAATGAATTTTATCTTTACCCATTAATTTTGCTTTAATCTTATAAAATCTCCAAGCAATATTCTCATAATTTTCCTTAACACTATTTGCTAAACACTCAACCACCTCATCAGCAACATCTTCAGATAAATTACGAGAACTCATTGGCAACTTAAAACCTCTTTTTTCATCCTCAATAGCTTTATCTTTCATTATCATATTGTAGCAAAACGCAAGCATAAACGCATTCTCTTTAGAAACTCTATTCATTTCGCGTCCTGCTTTTAATCTTACTTTTTCATCACTAGATGTTGTTAATTTAGACATCTCAGCATCATTATAAGTTTTTCCATCTACTACATAATCCAGTCTAGCCATACTCTCTTCATAAAATCTAACCCAAGCTGAACCTGATGTTATATCCTTTTCCAATAAAGTTTTTTCAACATCTTCTGTCAATTCATACTTTTTATATTTTCTCAATCGTTTAAGGTATGGTGCATACTCATTAAGATTTTTTATCAATTCATTTTGTTTTTTTTCACTTAATTTATTATATTCCAAACTCCAAAAAACTAAATTAGTCCCAGCTTTAGTGAGCTCTTCCTCTACTTTCTGATTAAGCGCTACAGCTTTACTATCCAGCATATTTGTAGAAAAATTAAGATGAGCAAAACCACCTAATCTATGCCCAACATCTCTCATTTTTTCCAAATCATTCAATGCTTTTCTAAATTCTTCTATACTGAGATTTTTTATTCTTCCTTCATATTTTTTATTAAATTCAACAGCCAACTTTTGATATTTTTTTATATCCTTTTCAATATTAGGATCATCAACCCCTTTATAATATTCACTCAAATCCCACACTGGCAATTTTTTACTCATCTATACTCTCCTTAACAGAAAAATCAAAAACTCGACCATCTTCATCATTAAGTTTATTTGCTTTTAATAAATCTTCACTATAAGGTTCAACATCATCATCTTCAAATTCATTAAAATTTTCTTGTTCAAATAAATAGTTTTCCCATGGAGTTTTTTGCTCATTTTTACCCCATAAAACAAAACCATTTGCAATAACCCCTATATAACAAACATAGCTTTCTATAATTGCTCTTGCTACACCTAAAATATCTTTTTTTGCACTATATACACTTAATTCATTAGCCATATCATAAGTACAACTAGAAAATCCTCTTAATTCTTTATCATTATGAGGAGCTATAGATACAACAAATACAACACCCAATACAAACAAAGAAAAAATAGCAAGCAAGCAACCAAACCAATATTTTTTTAAAAACTCTACCAATTTTCTCTATCCTTATAAAAACTTTCAAGCAATTCCAACTCTTCTCTTGTATTTGCACTCGCTACTTCCTTACAGTTACCTTCAATAGCAGTACACTTAAGCCCCATATCACGAGCAACTTCAACAGCATCTGTTAAATAATACTCTTTAGAAGCATTATTATTTCCGATTCTATCTAAGATATCAAACAAATATTTTCCATCAAAACCCATACAACCTGAATTACAAAAGCCAATCATCTTTTCTTCTTCTGTTGCATCTTTAAACTCAACAATAGATTTAAGCTCATCACCCTCCATTTTCAAGCGACCATATCTTGCAGGATCCTTAGGATTAAAACCAAGTACTACAACACTAAATCCCCTTTCAATCATATCAACTGTTTTTAAAAAGGTTTTCTTTGTAATAAGAGGAGTATCACCAAAAATTACAAGCACAGGTCCTTCAAATTTGCCTAACACATCTTTAGCGCATTTAACTGCATGCCCAGTCCCCAATTGCTCTTCTTGAACTGCAGTTTTATAGGGTTTAACTTCATTTTTAACAAGTTCGCCATCTTTAGAAATAATTGTCACAATTTCCTTTGTTCCCATATCTTCTAACGTATTGATAATATGTTTTATCATAGGTACATTACTAACTTTCATCATAACCTTAGGAAGGTCTGATTTCATTCTTGTACCTTTACCTGCACCTAAAATAATTGCTGCAATATTCTTCTTTTCCATAGTTATCCTCTTATTCAAATTAATTTCTTGAGTTTATTTCTAAATCATAATATAAAAAACAATATATCAATTACTAAAATCACGCAACCCCTAAGGAGAAGATATGAAGAAGTTTTTTGTTTGCATATTATCTATTTTTGTATATTTTTCCCAAACTCCTGCATTTTCTGGCATTCAAAGTATCTCAGCACAGCCTTCTTCTAAAGCTGTTAATCCTAAGAGCTATGATCAACAATTAAAAAAACTATATAAAGAAATACCAAACCTAAATGATAAAAAAGCTGTAGAAAAATATCTAGAAAAGCGCTTAAAAATTACTACTCGTGCAAACATCAACCCAAACGAAATATACACCCCAAAATCAACTAATATTATTGATTTAAATGAAAGAGCTAAAAAAATAGAAGAAAATACTCTTTCTGCTTATGAAAAAATTTACGAGCAAAGTCTAGAAAACGCATCTAAAACAGGAACAATTAATGAAAACCTTGAATTAAAAGGTGTTTTCTTTCGTGAGCGTAAACCTCAACAACAAGAAAAATTTGTTCCAGATTTTCCTTATGTAACAATAAAACTATCTGAAGATAGAGAAATTATGGCTCCTGCGGAAGAGCATATTGCTTACTTATTAACAACAATCAAAATAGAACCAATTGGTTTAATCCGTGTTACTGAAGAATTTGTATTTGTATCAAACAATCAAGGTTTTCCCCAAGGATTTTTCAGAATTCTACCTAAATATACTTATTCACGTTTAGGAAAACGTCGCCGTTTAGATTTCACATTAGATAACGTAACAATAAACAATCAGCCATATCAATACAAGGTTACAGAAGTTGGAAACAATTTATATATAGAACCCAAAACACCGATAAAACTACCTACTGGAGTACATACATATAAATTTAAATATTACATAGATCGTACATTTTGGAACTACTCTGACTATGATGAATTTTATTGGGATATAACAGGAAGAACCCTAAAAAATGTTGTAGGTTCAGCCAATGCCCTCATTATCTTACCTAAAGGTCAAACATTCCTAGCTCAAAATGCTATTGCTTCTACTAGGCTGGGACTAAATTCTAAACGTGTAACTATAACAACATTAGATAAAAACTCTCTTGGTTTTGCAGATACAGAAGCTCTTGGTGTTGGAGAAGATATCCATCTTTTAATAACCCTAAATAAAGGCACATTACTACCACCAAGTACTACACAAAAATATCTTTGGTTTATTCAAGATTTTGGTTCAGAATTTTTTGCCCTCCTTGCCTTGCTTGCAATATTTTTATCATATAAAATTTCTCTAAAGCAAATACATAGAAACCAAGACAAAACTAGAGCATCAATAAAAAAATCTCCTAGCACTTGGCGTTTGTTAAACAAAAATATTTTTGATAACCGCTCATTTGGCGCAGAAATACTAAATTTATGCTCCAAAAATATTTTAGAATTATCCGCAAATAATCAGACTGTAACATTAATTAAAAAAACAGATAATTTAAATGCTCTAACCAAATCAGAAAAGACATTCTTATCACATCTTTTCCCTGGCACATCTACTACGCTTTCTTCCACAAAAGAAGCTTCCTTAAGACTCAAAAGAGCATTTTTATATTTAAAAACAACAACAAACAAAGAAATTATAATCTACAAGTTTAAGTTAAATATTTTTTATCTCATATTTAGTCTCTCTATGTTAATAGCTGGATTTATCGCATCATCAATGTTAGCAACCAATCCTTTACATACATTGTTTGTTATCATGACATGCTCAATAATTATCACTCCATTAGTTCTTTTATGTACAGCAAACATAAAAAAACGCTATATTTCATTACTTGTTAAATTACTTTCATTTCTTGCTATCTTATTTGTTGCAAGCTGGTTATCAATTTACACTTCAAAATTTTATACAATATTAGTAATATTAACAATATACGTAATCTTTTCATACAATAAAATGTTCTCTCAAAGAAATGGCTTGTTAAGAAATAAAATCAAAGAAACAGAAAACTATAAAAACTATCTACAAAAAAATCCTGAACTTACAATAGATAGTCGTGATTTTGCAACAAAAGCACCATATATTTATGCTTTTGAGCTAGAAAACTTATATACACAATCTTCGATATTTACACAAATCACAAAACTTATAAATGCGAAAGGATAAAACAATGAAAGGTATTATTCTTGCTGGTGGAACAGGCTCAAGACTATATCCATCAACTCTTTGCACCTCTAAACAACTATTACCTGTATATGATAAACCAATGATATACTACCCTTTGTCTGTACTAATGCTCTTTGGTATATCAGAAATACTTATCATTTCAACTAAAGAAGACACCCCAAATATCAAACGCTTATTTGGTGATGGTAGTCAATTTGGCCTAAAATTTGAATATAAGGTTCAAGACAAACCAAATGGTATTGCCGAAGCATTTATTTTAGGTAAAGATTTTATTGGTAATGATAGAGTTTGCTTAATTCTAGGAGACAACATATTCTACATCCAATCACAAATGAAAAACTATCGCAATATAATAAAAGAAAATAACAACTCAGCAACAGTGTTTGGATATCATGTATCTGACCCTGAACGCTTTGGTGTTATAGAATTTGATGAAAATAAAAAAGTAATATCCATAGAAGAAAAACCTAAAAAACCAAAATCAAACTACGCAGTAACAGGTTTGTACTTCTACCCAAGTGATGTTGTTGAAAAAGCCTCTAACCTAAAACCATCAAAAAGAGGTGAATTAGAAATAACTGACCTAAATCAAAAATACCTAAAAGAAGGTCGTCTAAATGTAATTCCATTAAAAAGAGGAAATGCTTGGCTTGATGCAGGAACACCAGATAGTTTAATGGAATCATCACAATTTGTTCAAATCATAGAACAACGTCAAGGCTTAAAACTTGCCTGCATAGAAGAAATTGCATATCGTCAAGGATTTATTACCAAAACCCAAATGGAAGACTTAATAAATTCCTTAAAAGATGGCATTCCATACAAAGAATATTTAAAGAAAGTATACGAGGAACATCATGAACTTTACTAAAACCAAACTAGATGGTGTATACATCATCACTCCACGTGTATTCAAAGATACTCGCGGATACTTTTTCGAAAGTTACAGCAAAAAAGAATTTGAAGAAAATGGCTTATTCTATGACTTTGTTCAAGATAACCAATCATTTTCAAGTTATGGCACAATAAGAGGTCTTCACTTTCAAAAAGGCGCTTCTGCGCAAGCCAAACTAGTTCGTGTAATAAAAGGTGAAGTTTTAGACGTTGCCGTTGATATTCGTCGCAATTCCCCAACATACGGACAACACGTTGCCGTACACTTATCCGAAGAAAACGGTCAACAACTTTTAATTCCAAGAGGTTTTGCTCATGGTTTTTCAGTATTATCAGAAACAGCAATTTTTGCCTATAAGTGCGATAACTTTTATGATAAATCAGCAGAAGGCGGACTTTGTGTAACAGACCCAGATCTTAATATAGACTGGAAAATAGACATGACAAAAGCCAACGTATTAGAAAGAGATTTAAATCACCCTAAATTAAAGGATTTAGAGCCATGTTTTTAGTAACAGGATGTAACGGACAACTAGGCACTGCCCTACAATCATTATTAGGCAATAATGCTGAATATATAGATGTACAAGACCTAGATTTAACAAACGAGTCTGCCGTAAAAGAATATTTTTCAAACCATACTTATGACTTTGTAATCAACTGCGCAGCTTATACTGCAGTAGATAAAGCAGAGCAAGATATTAAAACAGCTCAAAACGTAAACGAGCTAGCTCCACTATATTTAGCAAAATACGCTAAAAGAGTTGTTCACATATCAACTGACTATGTTTTTGATGGCACTTCGCATAAACCATATACCGAAAACGACCCAACAACCCCTCTTTCTGTATATGGCAAAACCAAAAGACAAGGTGAAGAAAACGTACTCAAATATTCAGATACTGCAATTGTTATAAGAACAGCATGGCTATATTCACCACATGGTTCAAACTTTGTAAAAACAATGCGTAAATTAGGCTCAGAAAGAGATTCTCTAAATGTTGTGTTTGACCAAGTAGGTTCGCCAACAAATGCTTATGATTTAGCTCAAGCAATTGTTACAGCCCTCCCACAAATAAAAGATGGCGAAAAAGAAATCTTTCACTTCACAAACGAAGGTGTTTGCTCATGGTATGACTTTGCTTTAGAAATTATGGAACAATCACAACTTTCTTGCAAAGTAAATCCAATAGAAAGCAAAGATTATCCAACTCCAGCACATCGCCCACATTATAGTGTGCTAAACAAAAACAAGATTAAACAACGTTTTAATATTGAAATCCCACATTGGAAGGAAGGCCTAAGAAAATGTCTCAAACAATTTTAGTAACTGGAGGAGCTGGCTTTATTGGTGCTAACTTCATCCCATATTTTATGGAAAAACATCCAACATATAAAATTATAAATCTAGATAAATTAACCTATGCCGGTAATTTAGATAACCTAAAAGAAGTAGAAAATAATCCAAACTACACTTTCATAAAAGGCGACATCTGTGATGAAAGCTTTATCAATGATTTATTTAATAAATTTAACATAACAGGTGTAATTCACTTCGCTGCAGAAAGCCATGTAGATAATTCTATCTCAGGTCCAAGAGCATTCATCAATACTAATTTAATCGGCACATTTAATTTATTAGAAGCATGTCGCACTCATTGGTATGATGCTCCATTCACACCTAAAACAGGATGTGAAAATTATCGTTTTCACCACATATCAACAGATGAAGTATTTGGCACATTAGGTGACACAGGTTTCTTTACAGAAACAACTCCATATGCACCAAATTCCCCATATTCAGCCTCTAAGGCAGGTTCAGACTTTTTAGTTAGAGCATACAGACACACATTTGGTTTAAATACAACCACATCAAACTGCTCAAACAACTATGGTCCTAAACAACATGGTGAAAAATTAATTCCAACCATCATCAGAAACTGCCTAAATCAAAGCCCTATTCCAATTTATGGAAACGGCAAAAATATCAGAGACTGGTTATATGTAACAGACCATGCCAAAGCGATTGATATTATATATCACAATGGAGTACTTGGTGAAACATATAATGTTGGTGGACACAATGAACTCACCAATTTAGATATCACACACACAATTTGTGAAATTCTAGATAACGAGCGCCCTCGTCCAGATGGCAAAAAATATAAAGAGCTCATCACATTCGTAAAAGATAGAGACGGACACGACAAACGTTATGCAATAGACCCAACAAAAATCGAAACAGAACTATCATACAAACCTGATGAAACATTCAAAACAGGTATCGTTAAAACTGTTAGATGGTACTTAAATAAACAATAACCTTTGCAATAACATACAAAACACATAAAACTGCCAAAGTAATATTTACCCACTTTGGTAGTTTTTTTTGTGCAAAAAAATTAATAAGCCACAAAAAGCTTAAAGGCATCAATATCGAAACATACCTAAACTCTGTAGAACAAAAATAAGGATACTTAAGCCAAAACATTGCCCAGCTAATAAATACAGCAACAACACTAACAATAATAGCTAAATTCAATCCAAAATCCTTACCAATTTTATACTTAAATACTCCGCCAAAGCTATACACAAAAACTATCGCAAACAAAATATTTATAACATACAAAATACTTGAAAATAACGCATTTTCCCAAGCCCACTCGCCAAATATTGAAGTCTTAATCAAAGAAAGCCAAACATTAGGTTCAATAACACCATTTCTAACATCAGCAAACAATATTCCAATATTAGAAAAATCACCCAAACGTTGCCAAATACTATATTCACTCAACAACTGATAATCTGCACTTTGCGGAGGGGGAACAAGTCCAACCCCATGCGCCAAAAGAAAAATTCCCCAACCAAAACCAATAACACCGCCAAGCCCAATAACTAAAAATTCTCCCCAAACCTTAACATCAAATTTATTTTTTCTTTCAATCAATAAAGCCAAACCAAGCATACCAAGATAAGCCATCATCATCAAACCAGAAAACTTTGTCATCCCCGAAAGCATAACAAATAAAGAAACAATAAGAGCATTCTTTAAATTAGCATCAAGATACCACAAATATCCCTTATATAAAATCATCATCATCAAAAAATAAACCAAGGCATCATTATTATTAAGCCCCGAAAGTATGGTATGAAAACAAAGAAAAACAAATCCACCAAATCCCCAAAGAACAACTTTTCTATCAAACTTAAATAAATTTAACATTCGCCAAAATACTACATAAACACCAGACACAGCAAAAAGCGAAATAAACCTTGCCTCATCAAAACCTTCTTCTCTTGTTTTACCCAAAAGCATTCCAATTTTTGTAATAACACCTGCAATTCCTGCAAAAAACGGTGGTTGATAATAAGCAGACCTTAAAAATGCTTTAGGTTCTTTAATAAAGAAATCATTTTCAACAAAATAAAAGGCTTGCATGAAAAAATTAAAATAATCATACTGCCTAACATTAATATTTAATCTACACACATACCACAGATTAAAAATATATCCCAAGGCAAATATCACATCTTGTAGCGATAATTTATTCTTTTTATATAGCCACCACAAATAAAAACAAAATACAACTCCCCCCATACCAACAGTATAAGGCAAAACCATATGCCATAACATCAAAAATGTCGTAACACTAAAAATAAAAAATAAATTAAATCCAAGCACCATAGCTTCATTCCTAAATTTACAAAATTCTACATAATAAAACCTAAAAAATTACTTAAAAAATAAAACTTGCAAATAAAAAAACTCTTTAATATACTACCACCATTGAGATAGCCCAAATCTCAATAAGGATTGTGACAAGTCCTAATTGCTATGGGCTTATAAAACTTTCAATTGATTGAAAGCTATTAAGTTAATGGGCATTTACCGTAAAAGGTGGATGCCACTCTAATAGTACACAATAAAGTGGACTACCTGTCATAGCGATTGTAGTTGTCAACATCCACCGCCTAACTAACCTTTATTTGGGCTGATAGGATGACAACATGAGTGGAATATGTGCATTTTTCGGCCATAGAGATACTCCCATTACTTTCGAACTTGAAAAAAAACTAGAACAAACCGTTTACAAGCTTATTCACAGAGGATATGACGAGTTTTGGTGTTGTAACGAAGGCACATTTGACACACTTTCAAGAATTGTCATGCTCAGGGTAAAACAAAATGTTCCATACATAAACTTATGCTATGTTTCTGCCTACAATCCCGATAAATTTTCCAAACTCCGCCAACAAGAACTACAAGAAAAATTTGAAATTATCTATTTACCAGAATTTGAAGGCTCCTATCCCAAATTTGCCATAACTCGCCGTAATAAATATATTGCCCAAAACGCAGACACCATAATTTGCTATATCAAAAACAATACTGGAGGAGCTTATCAAGCAACCTCTCTTGCAAAAAAACAAGAAAAAGAATTAATAAATCTAGCATCTCTATCAAACTAAAAAATACTTGACTTTTCAAAATTTTCTATCTAAATTTCACACACTTTTTATATTTCTATGATTTTAATTTTTGTGTTATGTTGGAATTTAATTTAGAAGAATTAAAGGATTATGTAAAAAAAGAGTTAAACACCACTCCAAACGATCGTGTAGTTCACTGTTACAGTAGAGCAAACAAAGATGACAAGCACATCTTTGTTATTTCAGACAAAGAAATCATATTCCATCGTCCGTGGAAGTTTGGTCCACAAAGAATTATGCAAGGTGATTACATTCATGCCAACCTATCTGATGTATATGTTGTGAGAAAAGACACATTCCCCTTGTGCTTTGTAGAAATAAAAAACTAACTCTCCTTACAAAAAAAGAACCTTTAACTAGGTTCTTTTTTATTTTTAAATCTAATCTTTTTTATCCCTAACACTAAATACACATCCGCAATAATCTTGATTGTAAAGTTTAAGTTCCTTAATCAAAAAATTACGTCTTTCTTGCAAACCACCTTTTCTACCTTCTATTTCGATATAACAAAAATCAGTATCTTTTTCTGCTCTATATCCAGCTTCATTTACTTGATTTAGGTCTTTCCAACGAGAAACACCTAGCACCGAACCAACCCCATCAAAACCATTTTCTTTTGCATATTCCATCACTCTTTTTAATCTATAATAAAAACAAATAGAGCAACGTTTACCTCTTTCGGGCTCATTTTCAAAACCTTTAACTGCCTCAAACCACAATTTAGGCTCGTATTCAAGCTCAATACATTTAACACCTAAATCTTCACAATATTTTTTCTGCTCATCTAGTCTTTTAATATACTCATCCAATGGATGAATATTAGGATTAAAAAACACCACCTCAAAATCAACTCCATCATTTTTCAGCCTTTCAATTACCGCCGAACTGCATGGAGCACAACAAGAAAGCAATAAAATACGTTTACTTAACATAAAAAACCTCAATATTTATTTTTTTACATTAAAAACATATCTAAAAAATAAATACAAGCAAAATCATACCCTATTTTGCCATTAAATAGCCATATACTTTTCTTCTATCTTCACTTAAAACTTTATTCCATGCATTTTTCACATCTAAAACATCAACACTTTTTAGCATATCATCATAATTCATAATTTCATCAAGCCCGTATCCATCAAGCAACATACTACCAACATACCCTGCTGTATTTTGCGGATTTTCAAGCATATAAGCCACATTACTCAATGTCTCATTTTTAATTTCTTCTAATTTTTCATCAGATACTTTCTCAAAACCCTCTTTAATTGCTTCAAAAATAATCTCTTTTATTTCATCAATTTTCATATTTTCATCTTTAGGAACAACATAAAAAGCAACCTTACCGCCAACATCCTCCCTATAATCAACATCAACACCAACACTTAAAAACTTTTTATCCCTATACACCAACTTATCATACAAATAAGCCGTATCATCTTTTGATAAATATTCACAAAAATACGAAAGCGCCAAAATCTCTTTCTTAGAAAACTCATTTTCTTTCAAATGCCAATACCCAATAAACCTAGGTTGATTAACCCCATCAACTTTCATTACAAGGTCACTCTCATCATTAGAAAGTTTTGCTATCTTCATATCCTCATTTTTTACTTTTTTATTTTTTATATCACCAAAATACTTTTTAACAACACCTTTAGCTTGCTGAAACTCGATATCACCAGATAGCACCAATATTGCATTATCCGGTCTATAATATCTTTCATAAAATTCTATTGTATCTTCCAAACTAAGAGATTTGATTTCCTCAATTTCTCCACTAACCGGACGAGAATAAGGATGCTTTTGCCAAAATACTTTATTTAACTGTTCATAAAACTTTGTCGCCGGATTTGTCTCAAAACGTTGCATTCTTTCTTCTAACACAATATCACGTTCTTTAACAAATTTGTCTTCATCAATCTCAAGATTTTCCATTCTGTCAGCTTCCAAATAAAGCATCAATTCTAGCTTAGAAATATCCGAAAATTCATAATATCCCGTATGCAAAAAAGTTGTATATGCATTATTGTCTGCACCATTTTCTTCAGTTATCAAATTAAATTTTTCATCACCAACTTTTTTAGTTCCTCGAAACATCATATGTTCTAAGAGGTGAGCAATCCCACCTTTAAATATCGGGTCATTAAAAGAGCCAACCTTATAATAAAGCTTAACCAATCCAACCGGCGCCTTGTGATTAGAAACCACAACCACCCTCAAACCATTATCAAGCTCAAATTCTTTTAAATTGAGCACCTTAGCTCTAGCACTTAAACTAAAACATAAAGCAAAAGTAATAATCAAAAATATTTTTCTCATCATTAACCTAAGAATTAAAGCACAGTTTTTAAAGCGCACAATAAATTTACTATCTCAAACTCGAACTATTGAGGTCTAACATCATAATCAGGAGGTACAACCAAACCTCTTTTCTTAGCAACAACTTGAGTTTCATCTGGTTTAGAACGTGCCATACCCAAATCTTCTTTTGTTAAGCCACAACCTACAAGCATAACAACCACAGCCAATACAACCAATACCTTATTCATATTAACCTTCCTTTTTCTCAACATTATCACATTTGCTAAAAAATAGTCCATCAAGAACAATAATCATCGCCCCAATACAAATAAAGCTATCTGCAACATTAAAAGCTGGCCAATGGTGCGCTCCAACATGAACATCTAAAAAGTCATAAACAGCTCCCAAACGAACTCTATCAATCACATTTCCAAGAGCTCCACCTATAACTCCTCCCAAAGCCAACCTCATATAAAGTGATTTTTCTTTTGATAGCCAATAAACCAAAAATCCCACAACCACCAAAGAAAATCCTGATAAAATATAAATTCCAGCATTTCCAAGATTATTAAACATAGAAAAACTAACTCCGGTATTCCATGCCGAAACTAGATTAAAAAATGAGGTAACTTCAACGTGTTGCCCTATTCCTGTCAAATACTGAAAAACCAGCATCTTAGAAAGTTGATCTAAAAAAATCACAACCAACGCCATAAATAAACCTAAAACCACTTTACTAATCCTCATAAATATACAATTCTATTTTTCTAACACTAATAAATTTAATCCCAAACTTCAAACTCAAAGTTTGTTTTTTCCCCACCGTAAAAAGATATCCTTACCAAAAACTATGTCCAGTTCCAAGTTTTTTAAGCTTAAAAATATCAGCAATAGTTTCTGCAATATCTGCATAGCTTTTTCTTACACCAATATTTTGAGTTTTAACCTTCTTACCAAACATTATCACAGGCACACATTCCCTTGTATGGTCAGTTCCTTTATAAGTTGGGTCACATCCATGGTCCGCAGTAATAAATACAATATCATCATCTTCAAGAACTTCTTCAATTTCAGGAAGTCTTGCATCAAAATACTCTAACCCTTTAGCATATCCATCAACATCACGTCTATGCCCCCAGTTCATATCAAAATCCACAAAATTGGTAAATACAATACCATCACCTTTTAAGTTTTTAACCTCTCTTAATGTAACATCCCAAAGTTCTTCAAGTCCACTCGCCTTAACTTCTTTAGTCAAACCTTTATGAGCATAAATATCTGCAATTTTACCAATCGCCACAACTTCAATTTTATTTTCTTTAGCTCTATCAAGAATAGTATCACCAAAAGGCGAAACAGCATAATCATGCCTATTTTTTGTTCTAACAAACTCACCTTTCTTTTCACCAACAAAAGGTCTTGCAATCACTCTACCAATATTATAAGGCTTAACTTCTTCAAATGCAATTTCACAAAGCTTATAAAGTCTATCAAGTCCAAATTTTTCTTCATGTGCCACAATTTGCATATTACTATCTGCAGAAGTATAAAATATTGGCTTCATAGTCCTTAAATGCTCTTCACCAAGTTCTTCAATAATCACAGTTCCAGAATGAGCCTTATTACCTAAAATTCCATCAATTCCAGCTCTTTTACAAATACGTTCTATCAAATCCTTTGGAAACGAAGGATAATCAAGCTTAAAATGTCCAAAATCTTTCAAAACTGGAAGCCCTGCCATTTCCCAGTGTCCAGAAATTGTATCTTTACCAGCACTTTTTTCTTCCATATATCCAAATTTAGAACAACAAGTCATCTTTGTATCATTATTTTGAAAATCTAAACTCTTTCCGCTAGACATCTCTAAAATTTTTGTAAGTCCAAGATAATTTAAATTTGGTACTTTAAGCCCTTCATAATTTTTAGCAATATTATAAAATGTATTAGCCCCCTCATCATCAAAATCTTTAGCATCTTTTGCACCACCAACACCAAAAGAATCCATCATCAAAATAACAACTTTTCCCATAAAAAACTCCCCAATATTTAATATATGCTTACACTCTATTCCATTTTTTTTAAAATTCAATTAAAACCTAATTTAAACAAAAAAAATTGGCGAGGAAAAAACCTCGCCCAAATGTTACTTTTTGAAATAGACACACAAGTATGGTCTCTTATCTGGACCATATACATATGTGTATCCCATCGTTTTTCCTTCTGAAAAAGGCATCTCGCCTTGAAAAGTAAACTCTTCATAATCGAGATATTTATAATCTGTAGAACGACGAGATACCAGAGTACAAGAAGTTTTGTCTTTGTTAAACTTCCAATACTTGGTGTGGTAATTGATACCAATAGCGCCATCATCAAATTTTACAAACTCTGACCAGTCTCCACCATTCCTCTCGGAACTAATGTCACAGATAAACAAGACATCTGCCTTAGAGAGACTGTCGCGAAAACCTGCTTCAGCTTCCTCCTCATAGAGGACATACTTTTCGCCGTTGACAAGAAAAGTTCCCTTATCAACAAACTTTGGTTTAACACCCTGGTTAGGAACACTCTCTGCAAAAGCAGAAAAGGACACAAACGCCATCAACCACACGCACAAGATTTTTTTCAAACTTGCTTTCATCTTTTTTTTCATTTTAAGTTTAACATAATTTACATATCTATACTTTAATGACAAAAGCATATCACATTTTTCCCATAAATGCAATAGAAAAAACACCATACTAGACAAAATTTTAGATAATTTTATAAACTATTTTAACTCCATCAGCTGATGCAGATGTAATTCCTCCAGCATAGCCTGCTCCCTCGCCGATAGGATAAATTCCTTTTATATTAGCTTCATAATTTTCATCACGAATAATCCTAACAGGACTTGAACTTCTACTTTCAACAGCGGTCAAAACAGCATCATCAATAGAAAAACCTTTTAATTTATTATTCATCAAATAAACCCCTTTTTGCAATGCTTCATAAAGCGATTTACTAAAAAGTTCTCTAAAATCTGAGCATTTAACCCCTGGAAGATAAGAAGGGTTTACCTTTCCAAGCTTCGTTGTTTTTCTTCCCTTTATAAAATCTCCTACCTTTTGCACTGGCGCAAAATAATTTCCACCGCCAAGTTCAAAAGCTTTCTTTTCTAGTTTTTCTTGAAATTCAATTCCAGCCAAAGGATGCTTAGAACCAAAATCTCTTTCATCAACATTAACAAGCACTGCAGCATTAGCATTTTCTTTATCTCGTTTGAATTCACTCATTCCATTTGTAACAACTCCACCCTCAACGCTAGTTGCCCCAACTACAACACCACCTGGACACATACAAAATGTATAAACACTACGATTATCGTCCAAATGAACCGCTAACTTATAATCAGAAGCCCCAAGATATGGACAATTACAAAACTTCCTCCCATATTGGCTTAAATTAATATCCTTTTGCTTATGTTCAATTCTACAACCTACCGCAAAAGGTTTTTGCTCCATTTTCACACCTTTATTATAAAGCATCCTAAAAGTATCACGAGCAGAATGCCCCACTCCAAGAAAAAGATAATTTGTATCAATTTTATACAAACTACCATCCTCTTTTTCAATAATCACCGCCTTTAACTCTTCATTTTCGATATCAATATCTACTAATTTTTCTCTAAAACGATACTCTCCACCTAACCTTGCAATCTTCGCTCTAATATTTTTAACCATATTAACAAGATTATCTGTCCCAATATGAGGTTTTGCTAAATAAGAAATTTCATCAGGTGCACCATTTTCTATAAATTCTTTTATAACTTTAGCAACAAACTTATCTTTTTTTATTCCTGTCATAAGTTTTCCGTCAGAAAAAGTCCCAGCTCCTCCTTCACCAAACTGAACATTAGAGTTTATATCAAGAACACCTTCGCTCCAAAACCTATCTACTTTACTTTTCCTAACATCAACACTATCCCCTCTTTCAATAATAATTGGCTTTGCACCCATTTCAGCTAAACAAAGCCCCGCCATCATCCCAGATGGCCCACTCCCAACAACTACAGGCCTTCCCTTCTTATTCCAATGATATTGTTCAAAATTAAGCTCCTCATCTTTCTGAACTTTTATTAAATCATTATTTTCATCTAAT
Source organism: Alphaproteobacteria bacterium (assembly GCA_045634545.1). Lineage (GTDB taxonomy): Bacteria > Pseudomonadota > Alphaproteobacteria > RF32 > CAG-239 > CAG-267. Next base: position 63,885 of record JAZRAL010000052.1, read on the forward strand.
TCTTCATCACAAAAAAACTCAACAGCCCACACAAAAACAACATTATCTTTTTTTCTTGCATCCACAGATTTTTTTACAATTCTTAAATCCGAAATTTTATAATTTTTAAATTTCTCAATTACAATATTAAAAACAACCTCAAAATTTGCCTCTAAATCTGTTTTTATATTATTAAGCCTATAAATCATCACTACCTCAATTAAAATATATTAGCTAATACTAATCTAAAAACAAAAATAAAGTCAAACAAAGAAAACACCAAAATTTCTAAAAAAAACACTTTCCCCCTTTAAATGATAAATTTGATAGTTATATAGACTAGCGAAAAGTATTACAAAACAAATAATACTTTAGGACTAAAGTTAATTTTAGTTTGTAATGGAGTTTAAAAACATGAAAAAAATTTGTTTATTAGCTGCAGCAGTTTCAGTATTTGCATTAAATGCAAATGCAAACGACTGGGGAATGCATAAATTAGTGCGTCCATATATTGGTGCTGATTATGTTTATTCACACGCAAAACATGGCAATATAGCAAAACATGCTAAAAAAGATTATAGTTCTTGGAAAGTAAATCTCGGTATGGATATTGCAAAATATACAAGCGTAGAAGCATTCTTTCAACAATCAGGAGAACGTAAATCCCATGAAGAACCAAGCCAAATAAAATCAGAATATTATGCTTGGGGTTTGGATTTATATGGTAAAATGCCTATAATGTGCTCAGGTTTTAATTTACTAGGTTCTTTAGGTCTTGCTGACTATAACGTAAAATATAAATTTAAACCATCAGGAAGTGTTGATAAACAACGTATGGGATATCGTGCCGGTATCGGTTTTTCATATGATTTCACAAACAATGTTTCAATGCGTGTAATGGGGCGTTATGCATACGTTGGTATGAAAAACTTAGACCATATAATGGAAATGACCGCCGGTTTAAGCTACGCATTCTAAACAACCGAATTCTATTTAAAAACAAAAACTTCAAGAGGCTTTCTAAACCACCTCTTGAAGTTTTACTATATCCAAAATTCATCTTTTTACTTCACTCTGTTCTTCAATTCTCCCTATTTTCACGCCACTTCATCTTCTGTCACCCCTCGTTTTACTTTCCTTTTTATCTTGTCATCCCTCGATTGCTTTAGCAATCGTCAAGGGATCTCCCAATTATAAATCCCCATTCATCACCACAAAATTTTCTTAAATTTTACCTTTTCCCAAAAAACACTTCTTTACTTTAAAAATCACCGATTTTACTTTTTTATCCTTAACCGCATCAATTATCGCTTTTTGTGTTTTTTCATCTTTCGCAACCTTAAGAGCAGTAAAACCAACTTTATTTTTTATATTAACATCAGCCCCTTTTTTTATTAGCAACTTAACAATCTCTACATTTCCTTTTTGAGAAGCATACATTAAAGGAGTATATCCAATAGCATCTTGCTGGTTAACCTTCGCCCCATTTTTTATTAAAATCTCTACAATGTCTTTATTCTCTTTTTTAATTGCCTTTACTAAAGGAGATATATAAATTTGTGGAAAGACAACTTGTTCATTAACCCTAACTCCATTCTTTATTAAAGTTTCCACAACCTCCTTATGCCCATAATCTATAGCCATATTCAAAGGTGTATTAACCGCATTAGGTAACATATTTAAACGAGCCCCCTTTTCTATTAAAAACTCAACAATGTCATTATCCCCATTTTGACACGCTAACAAAAGAGGTGTTACACCAAGCCCCGTGATAGTTGTTATATTAACATCCGCCCCGCTTGAAACTAAATACTCAATAATTGGCAAATTCCCAACTGCAGTTGCAACCAACAATGCCGATCCATTTTTAACACTTTTAGCATTTACATCCACACCAAGCCTAATAAGCATATCAATTTTAGCAAGCTTTATATCATTGCTCATTTCTTTATTTCTTATTATATCAAGCAACTGCAAATGCAAAATATCATCACTCATTCTAACACCTTTTTTAATTAAATTGCACTAAACATATCATATTTTAACATTTGAAGCAATAAATTTTTGCCAAACCAATACCCCCCTATTTTGCATAAAAAAAGAGAGCACTAAGCCCTCTTTTAACAAACGCTATAAAAACTTACGCAACCTTAAAGTTTGCCATAAGCATAGACAATACTTTATCAACAGTTCCCTTTAGGTCTTTACGTTCAACAACAATATCAACCATACCATGCTCTTTCAAATATTCAGCAGTTTGGAAACCTTCTGGTAATTTTTCACGAATAGTCTGTTCAATAACACGCTTACCCGCAAAACCGATTAAAGAGCCACGTTCTGCAATATGAATATCACCAATCATTGCAAATGAAGCTGAAACACCACCAGTTGTAGGATCAGTAAAGATAGAAATATAAGGAAGCCCCTTCTCTTTTAGTCTATTAATAGCCGCAGTAGTTCTTGCCATCTGCATTAAAGATAGCATACCTTCCTGCATACGAGCACCACCTGATGCACTAGCGATAATAAGAGGACAATTGTGCTCATAAGCATACTCTGCCGCAGCTACAATTCCTTCTCCTACAGCTGTCCCCATAGAACCTCCCATAAAAGAGAAATCCATAGCAGCAACAACGCTATCAATATCACTAACTTTACCCAAACCAACCTTAATGGCATCAAGCCCACCAGTTTTTTTACGATACACTTTAAGTCTATCAGTATAACGTTGTGTATCCTTAAACCTCAAAGGGTCTTCTTTAACCTGAGGTAAAACCATCTCAGAGTAAATACCATTATCAAAAAGTTGCTTCAAACGTTTGTCAACATAGAGTCTTAAATGATGATTACATTTTGTACATACATACAAAGACTGCTTTAATTCCTTAGAAAAAAGCATCTGACCACATTCTGGGCATTTTACCCATAAATCATCTGCAATTTCTTTAGGAGTTGTCTTTTTTATCTTTGGTCGAACAATATCTGTAAGCCAATTCATTACATACCTCGCTTATTATTTTTATTCATCATTCAAGGGATGAGAAAACCATCCTTTAATTTTTTTATTTAATGAAAAACCAGAACCACCTTTACGATCCACCTCTTCTTGAAGAGAATTAACTTGTTGATTTAATTTATCGTGCTCTTGGTTTAATTTTTCATGTTCTTTAGTTAATTGTTTATTTTCCTTTTTCTGTCTGCGAATGGTTGCTCTAACTGGAGCATATTGAGACCATGCCACCAATCTACCACACAAATACCCCAAACAAAACAAAATAAAATAAACAATACTAACGGCAATCTTCAAATCAGGAATAGGCCACAAAGCAACTAATTCGTTGTTTTGTACTAAAAACATAACAAATAATGTTAATAGTGGAAGTGAAATCAAAACTTTCAAAAGCCACATATCCGTCTCCTCTGATTAGTTAAACCTCTAGTTTTCGTTCAATTTTTCATGCAATTCTTTACCAACTTTGAAATGCACAATATTACGACTACCAATTTTAACTTTAGCGCCTGTTCTTGGATTTTGCGCAACTCTTGGATCTCTTTTATGAATAGAGAAAACACCAAAACCTCTAAACTCTACCCTATCACCTTTAGCCAAAGCAGCAGTTACATTTTGAAAAATGATATTAACAATTTTCTCAACTTCGCTAATCAAAAGATTAGGGTTTTTCTTTGCTACACTTTCAATTAATTCAGATCTAGTCACAATATACCTCTCATGAAAATATAAACTTATTAATCTCGAACTTGGTACATAACACAAAATTTATAACATAGCTATAATTTTTTGCTTATTTTACACAAGCATCCGCATTTCTTATATACAGTGGTTTTGGAAAATCAAGATTTTTCTCAAAATATTTTTTATATGTTGCCTCAAATAAAGCCTTTGCATTTACCAATTCTGATAACTCAACATGCTTAATTTGAAGTCCCATAGATTGAGATAACAATCTTTCCACTCCATCACCAATAAAACTAACTTGATGTCCACTAAGCTTTTCCTTAATTTCTTCACGAGTTAAAGCCAAAGGACCTGTAATTTTATTCATTTGTCCATCAAATAATTGAAAATAAAAGTCTTCTCTCTTAGTTTCAATAACAACAGCGTTATAAAAAGCCCTATTCTTTTCGTCTAGCATTCTAGCATAAACATCAAACATAGAAACACCCGTAACCAAAAGTTTAGGACAAGAAAAAGCCAAAGCTTTCGCAAAAGAAACTCCAGCTCTAACACCTGTAAAAGAACCAGGACCAACTGCAACACCTAACAAATCAACATCTTCAAATAAGATATTTTCATTATCAAGCACTTCTTTTACGCCAACAGCCAATTCTTCAGCTTGCCCAAATTCCATAAATTTTTCAATTTTATAACGACATTCCATATCTTTATAAAGAGCTAAAATAACTCCATTTGCCGTCGTATCAAAAACCAATGTATACATAACCTTGTTTACTCTTTCAAATTTTAGTTGCTAACCACTAATAAATACCTTAAGTTAGTCTATATATTAAAATAAAAAAACAAACAACCCTTATTTTTACTTTTCTGAAAGAAAATCTATGACTATAGAAACAATAACAAAACTCTTATACATCTGGCTATCAATAAGCCTCATTTTTCCTGCTTTTGCATTCTTTATTATGTATAAAAACAAAAAATTAAAAAGAAGCTTGCAAAAACAAGATATGGCTAATCGCTATTATGAAGAGATGTTATATGCTTCTCAAGATGGCTACCTAACATATTCAAAATACAAGAATAAAACTTTTGAATATTGTTCAAGACGCCTTGCAACTTTCCTTAACCTAAAAAAAGGCGAAGAAAGCACCTCTCAAGAAGTTTTTTCTTTATTTTCAGAGAATTACAAAGAAAAGCTAACAAAAAACTTTAACATATTAATTACACGTGGTATGAGTTTTGAATTAATAGCAAAAACTAAAAACGATAAAATATTTAGTATTATCGGCACAAGAATAAACTCATCCGATTCTGAAATAAATAGTAATTGTCTTTGGTTTAGAGATATCACTAACTACACACAATATATTGATAAAATTAACAATGATTGCGCAAAATTTACTGAACAAATCAAAAATTATCGCATCTTAATAGATAATCTCCCAACCCCAATTTGGTTAAGAGATGAAAACCTAAACATAACTCTACTTAATCGTCCATATTTAAAGCTATTAGGCTTAAAAAGTTTTCAAGAATTAACTTCAGAAAACAGCATCTTAAAAGATTTAGGCAACACCACAGACCTAAAAGAGCTTGCTAAAACTGCCCAAATTTCAAACACTATGCAAAAAAAGCAAATCAATATCTTAAATTCCGGAGATCTTAGAAAATTTGAGATAACTGAAACCCCTTATCACGATTCTTCCTTAAAAACTACACATATCGTTGGCTCTCTTGTTGATATAACCAATTTTGATGATGCCAAAAGAAACTACCAAATGCACCTAGATTCACATCTAGAGATACTAAGTTCACTTGATACCGCCTTTTGCATTATAAATCCTGAGCACAAATTTATCTTTTCAAATTCTGCATTCTTAAATCTATGGAATTTACCTGAAAACTTCACAGATCAAGCCCCACACTACAACCTATTCTTAGATAAAATAAGAGAGTTAAAAACCCTACCCGAAGTTCCTGATTTCAAACTCTATAAAGAAGAAGAAAACAAGGCATTTGATGATTTAAGAGAACCCAAAGAAGACCTGCTCTACATTCCAGATGGCAGAACCTTTAAGCGCATCCGTGCCCCACATTCAGATGGAACATTAATTGCATACGAAGACATAACCGATGACTTAGCTATAACACGTAGCCTCAATGATTTAACCAATGTACAACAAGGAATTTTAAACAATCTTCCCGATTCGGTTATAATCTTCTCACCAAACCTAAAATTAAAAACATATAACCATGCGTTTATAAACCTATTAAAAATAGAAAACAATGACTTATCTATTGATATGAATCTAAAAGATGTAATAGATTTACACAAAAACGTCTTACCAGAACTAGAAGATTGGAAGTCATTTAGAGAAAATATGATAACCCATATCACCTCAATGAATACTTTTAACTTAAAACTAAAAAACAAAAAGAACATCACAGTAACTCCAGCAGTTCTGCCTGATACATCATTAATGATAACCTATCACAAGGAGTAAAATGAAAGTCACACAACATTTATCGCCCAAATGTTCAAAGACTATCCAAACCCTACAAAAAAATATCGAAAAAATCTATAATTCAGAAACGCTCACCCTCTTAGAAGAGCAAAGAGTTGCTTTAGAAGAAGAAAAAAGCCCTACTAACTTTACTAAAAAAACTTTAGAAATCATAAAAGAACAACAAGACTTAACCAAAATCACTATCAAAGACAATGCATATCTTATTGCAAAAAAAATAGGCTTAAAAAACAACAAATCAATTGATAGAAAAATATTAAATTCAGCATTATTAAATTTAAAAAAATTAAGACGTCTAGCCATAAAAGAAAAAATAGAGCGTCCCTTAAAATTAAAAACCAAATTAACCGAAAAAGCTCTAAAAAACTTAAAAACCCTAAAAAAAATCATCAAAAAACACCTAAACACACATTAGCCATTGTTATAACTAGATTTTTTCCTCCTTTATTATTGTTGACAGAAACAAAAAATCATGCTATTCTAGTCCCTGTGATTTATAATAATAAAGGTAGAGGACAATTATGGAAAACCAATATTATGCAGTCGTTGAAAAACAAGACTTTTTTGAAATTATAGAAAATAAATTTGGGGAATTAGCTATTTTCATTGATGCTCGAGAAGACACCCCATCAACTCCAATCTTAGAATATAACGGTGATACAACAGCAGTACTTCACCGAGATGAAAAAAGAATAATAAGACTAGAAGGCATAACCAAAGAAACAAGTTCTACACTAGCAGAAGCAGAAGTTGTGTTATTTGTAGAAACAAATAATGACGTTGTAGTTAGAACTTATGCAGTTCCAGTAGAAACAGTTGATGAAATTTCATTTAAAGGCCGCCAAGTAAGAGCCGATGAGTATGAACGTTACAAAAGCAAACAAGAAATCATCGAAGCATTTGGCGCTATAAACATTTGGAGCAATGGAGACAAATAAATGATAGGTATAGTATTAGTAACTCATGGCAATCTAGCAGATGAATTTTTATCAGCAATGCAACACGTTGTTGGGCATCAATCACAAATAGCAACAGCATGCATTGGTCCAAATGACGATATGAATGAAAGAAGAGAAGATATTTTAGCCAAAGTAACCGAGGTAGATACAGGCGAAGGCGTAATTGTTTTAACAGATATGTTTGGAGGCACACCTTCTAACCTTGCAATTTCAATTATGGATCAAAAAAATGTTGAAGTAATCGCAGGTATAAACTTGCCAATGCTTGTAAAACTTGCAAATCTTCGCAAAGACATGAACTTAAAAGATGCTGTACATGGCGCTAAGGATGCCGGTATTAAATACATCACTATTGCATCTGAACTATTAGGAAAATAAACATGACAGATGCAATAAAAACCGAACTAAAAATCCAAAATCAGCGAGGCTTACATGCAAGAGCTGCCGCAAACTTTGTAAAGGCCCTAGATGGCCTAAATGCAGAGGTTGAAGTAGAACGCCTTGGTCAAACAGTCGATGGCTGTTCAATCATGGGACTAATGATGCTCGCAGCCTCAATTGGCACTACAATTACTGTTACTGCCAAAGGAACAGATGCTAAAAAAGCTATAGACAATTTAACAAACCTTGTAAATAACAAGTTTGGAGAAGAACAATGAGTAAAAGTCCTGCTCCTCGTAATAAAACCATATTTTTATCAGATGAGGAGATAGAACTCTACTCTAGCAGAGCTATTACGCTCGATAAAAAAGCTAAAATTAGCGACATCTTAGATAAAACAATTTTCCAAGACACATTTGAAGCCCTCCCCAAACTCCCTGCAAACTTTGCAGATTTAGTAGTTGTCGACCCACCATATAACTTAACCAAAAAGTTCGGCACCAAAGAATTCAAATCAATGGATTGGAACGAATATAAAAAATGGATGGATAAATGGCTAGCTGAAGTATTTATTTCATTAAAACCTAACGGAACACTATACATTTGCTCAGACTGGAACACATCAATTGCAATCCCAGAAATTGCCGGCAAATATTTTCTATTAAAAAATCGCATCACCTGGGAACGAGAAAAAGGAAGAAGTGCCGGCAATAACTGGAAAAACTGCATAGAAGATGTATGGTTTTTCACCAAATCACCAGAATATACCTTCAACCTTGATGCCGTAAAATTAAAAAGACCAGTTTTAGCCCCATATAAAGACGAACAAGGTCAAGCAAAAGACTGGCAAGAAGACGAAGAAAATGATGGAAAAAAATATCGTCTAACCGCACCATCAAATTTATGGACAGACATTTCAATTCCTTTCTGGTCAATGGCAGAAAACACCCCTCACCCAACACAAAAACCAGAAAAATTGATTGCAAAATTAATTTTAGCCTCAAGTAATGAAGGAGATGTTGTATTTGACCCATTTTTAGGTTCAGGAACAACCTCAGTTACAGCCAAAAAATTAGGAAGACACTTTGTCGGTATAGAGCGCGAAAAAGAATATGTTGCTATTGCAGAAAAACGCTTAGAAATGGCAGATGAAAACCCGACAATTCAAGGTTATGAAAACGGAGTATTCAAGCTTCGTCACGACTAATCAACACTTATAACCAATAAAAAAACCACCATTTCTGGTGGCTTTTATTTTTTGAGCCAAATTATTCACTCATATATCCTTTTTTTTCTAAATCCTTATCAGTTTCAGCATGCATAAGAAGATAATAAACACCCAAGAACCCCATAACCACACCAAAGGTTATAGTTATCTTAAAAAATGTTTCACCCGAAACAAAATCTCCCCAAACATTAAAAATAACAAATAGCCCATAAAGCCCACAAAGCATCAAAATACAGCTTTTAAATGTTCTAAGACTCATGTTTATCCCTTTCTAAAATAAAAATAAAAGCTTCTCTAGAAAAAAGAAGAGCGGTACGACGATTTTCACGTTCAATTCCTTTAACACACCAACCTTCTTTAGCCTGTTCATTTAGCGCTCTTGTTAATTTAACAGGATTAACCTTTCCTCCATTAAAAAAAATAGAAGCAAACGCATTTTCTGCATACAAAAATACTTTATACTCTTTCATCACATAGTCCTTTCCAAATATTAAGCACTAATAATTTATTCTAATCACATTAAAAAAAAGTTAAAAAAAACCACCCTCAAAGGGTGGTTTTAATTCAAGAGTTACGATGCGGTCCATCAAAAACGATAACATCACCATATTTAACAGTAGGAAGCTTTGCTTCTTTCATGTGGAAATACCCCCAACACAAAAGCCCCAAAATAAGCAAACCGAATGTGCAACCAAAAGCGATATCCACACTTACATCAAGCATCTTACAAATAATAATAGAAGCCATAAAAACTCCCACTGTTATAATAGATATTGCAACCTTCTTAGTAAAAAAGTGCGCAACATTCTTATATGCTACAAGTGTTTCCTCGTCTTTGCAAAAAACGACATCTCCGTCAACAACATCAACAACTGGCAACCCATACTCAACATGGGATTTTTTGAATTCTTGCTCGAATTCTAAAATTTTTCTCTTTAATAACTCTTCATTTGTCATAATACATATCTATTTTTTTACATAATAATAAATTTTAGAAAAAAAGCGTATTATATCACCCCGTAAAAGTCAAGAATTTTATTACTTTACCATATTTCGTAATACTCAATATTAAAAAGCTTGCACATTTCATATAATTCTGATATACTAACTATATCTTTATAATATTAAAGCAAAAGAGGAGCAACTAAATACCATGGACAAACTACTATCTAAAATAAGAGAAAAACTTAGTCTAAAAAAAACACTACCTGCACTTACTTTAAGCTTATTGTCCTCTTGCTCACCATCTCAAGAATCAATTCAAAAAATGATTGATGATGTCCCTCAAAAACAACAACATTCTCTAGTTATAAACTATGATAAATCACTATTACATAACATAGACAGTTTAGCTAATTCTGGTCACACACTTGAAGATGCTATTGAAAAAAGTCACGATATCACTTGGGATAAAGCCTTAAAAAGTATGCCCAAAAAAATATCAGAATGGACTGGTGAAAACTGGATTATTAAATCAGAAGCCCAAAAACAATTGGAAGCATCTCGACAAACAAAAACTAGAATGGTTATGAGACCAATGCCCCAAAGAATTGGAAACGTAACAAGTTATCGTCTAACACCAATGCCTGAAGCTTATCACATATATCAACCAGAATATAGAGACCAACTAGAAAACGAAATAAAAACCAAAGAAACCTCATTAGAAAAAAATAAAACCAATCTCAAGCTAGATATTGCTAGCCTAAAAGAAATGCAACAGCAAAACTATTAAAAACACTAAAACCCTAGATTTCTCTAGGGTTTGAAGCTGGTGCCGATTGGGAGATTCGAACTCCCGACCTGCGCATTACCTCTGTCTATAAAGTTTATTACCTACTCTATTTTTTCCGTGTGGTTCTTTTATTTGACATCCGTAAAAATGCTTTAGAATAAAAATAAACACCTCTTTGGGGATTAAAAGGGGGAGCTTAAATATTTTTTTATCATTATTCACCCCATAATAAAAATCATTAGCAGTAACCTTGCCTTGTGTGTAATTAACTATCTTTTGCATATTTTCTTTGTTTGAGATTTTCTTTCCATACTCCCAAGAGCAATACACATCCAAGGATACTTCAAAGAAATCTGCTATTTGTTTTTGTGTTTTGTTTTTTTCTAAATTCTAAAAGCTTCATTATTTACATCTCTATTTCCCTAAATAGTACTAATAATACTAATTATCAATAATAAAAATATAACTATTAGTACTTTTTATTGTTTTTGATATTAAATTATTTGATTTGTGTTTTTTTTGTGGTATAATAATAAAAGATGGTCAGAGTATGTGATATGGAAAGCAGTATAAAAGAAATTCGTAAACGTAAAGGTATAACTCAAGTTCAATTAGCCCAAATGTTAGGCATTACTCAAAGTGGAGTACAAAAACTTGAGAGCGGTATAAATGATTTAACTACCAAAATGATGAAAAAACTAGCAGAAGTTTTAGATGTTGAGCCTTGGGAATTATTACCTAAAGATATGCAACCAAACATTTCCCCAGAAGAACAAGAGATTTTACGAACTATCCGTAAAGTAAAATCATCTAATGATATATCATCAACCACCAAAGCCAGCTAATGGAGGTGATAAATGAGAAAGTTTTTTAAAATACTAGCAAAATACTTTGATGACTTTTTAAATTTACTTGATTATTCTTTGTATTTAATAAAAACTATAATATCATATATTATACCACGCAATAAAGAAAAAACTATTGAAATAATGGCTCAAACTATAATCTATCTTATTTATTTAGTAATATTATGGATAATAATTGCATTTATTTATTTAGTAATATTATGGATAACAATTGCATTGTTTGGATGGGAACCTATTATATGCTTAGCTATAATGGGATTTCTTGTTTACTTATATTATAAAATAAGCCCTAAAATAAAAGAATATGTTTGCAAAATTACAACAAATAAATTTATACAAAATAAAATATATGATATGATATTTTGTTTAATATTTTTTTTACTAGAAATTCTACTAATTTTCTTGGCTATATATTTTCAAACTTAAAGAAGCAGATGAGATATGAAAAAATTTATATACCCTATAATCGTTTTTTTTTACTTGGTTTTATTTTAGGAAACTATGACTTTTTAATAAAACAAGCTGATGCTAGTTATTGCTAGCCTAAAAGAAATGCAACAGCAAAACTATTAAAAACACTAAAACCCTAGATTTCTCTAGGGTTTGAAGCTGGTGCCGATTGGGAGATTCGAACTCCCGACCCCCCCATTACGAATGAGTACCTTTTTAAAAAAAAAATGTAATTATTTTTGTTGAAATGTGTTCTATATATTGTAGATACCACAGGCATTTATCCCATTACTAAATAACACTTGTGATGATTTACATTAATATATTTTAATTTAAAATCTGGGATAAATTTGGGATAAAATTTGTCCCTTAATATAAGGACGCATGAGATGAAAAGATTTAGATCAAAAAATTATACAGGTGTATATTATAAAGAACACGAAATAAGAAAAAATGGTGTTAAACCAGATAGATATTACACAATTAGATATACAAAGAATGGAAAATCAAAAGAAGAAGGTTTAGGTTGGGCATCAAATGGTATGACTGAACTGAAAGCAATGCAAATTCTTGGTGAAATCAAAACAAATATTAGACTTGCAAATGGTGAACCAACATCATTGAGTGAAAAACGTGAATTAGAAATAAGAAAAAATAGTGAAAATATGACCTTTCGAGAATGGTTCTTGGGAGGATATACAGATACTTATCTTTGCTTGAAAAGTTATAAGAAAAGAAAACAAGAAATTTATGATTTTAATACATATTTTGATAAATTTTTTGGTAATATTCCTTTAAAAAAGGTTACATCAAATTATTTACAAAAAGTAAAAGTTGCTATGAAGAAAAAAAGATTAGCAGAAGCAACTATTAAAAAAACTTTATGTGTTATGTCATGTGTTTTTAATAAAGCTAAGGAAGCTGGCGTATTGGTTGGAGAAAACCCATGTGAAAGAATGGAAAAAATATCAATAAATAACAATAGAGTGCGCTTTTTAACATCTGATGAAGCCAATAAACTCTTAAACGAAATAAAAATAAGTAGTAAACAATTATATGAAATGTCTATTTTTGCACTCCATATGGGGCTTCGTGCCGGAGAAATCTTTAATATTGTTGGTGAAGATGTAAATATGGAAATGAAACAAATAACAATTCGTAATCCTAAAAATAAATCAGATCGTTTTGCTTATATGACTAATGAAGTGTATAGTATTTTAAAAACAAAATCACTCCAAAACGGAGAGTATGTATTTAAATCCACAAAGGGCACAAAAATAAATGGAGTATCATCAACATATAGTAGAATAGTTGAGCGTTTAGGTTTTAATAATGGTATTAAAGATGCTAAAAATAAAGTTGTTTTTCATACACTTCGCCATACTTATGCAAGTTGGTTAGTTCAATCTGGTGTCGATTTATATAGAGTACAAAGATTGATGGGACATAAAAGTATAAAGATGACTGAACGTTATGCTCATTTGGCTCCAAATAATTTGTCAGATTCTGTAAATATTTTAAATAAAATAAATGATGCAGATATTTTCGCTAATATTGCGGAGACAAAATTAAATGATAATGTTAATACTAATATAGATGATATAGTAGCATAAAAAGTTGATATAATTTAAGCCCAGAAATTGAGATATTTCTGGGCTTTTTATTGTACTTGATTATATGCTTCTTAATCAATAATTATCCTATTTATAATCCAATTAATTAATTCTTCACGCGTATATGCAACTCTTCCTCGAACTCCATCTTCAGAACTAAATTTAATTGGATTTGATATACCTAATCCTCTACTATCGTATGATGATAAAGTTGAACGTTTAACAAGTCCGCCCGTTAATTTTTCGACTTCTGATCTGGCAATAATCGGTGGAAGTGTTTCTATTAAAAATTCGCGCATCTCATCAATTTTACTTTTTTTCATTCTAAAAATTCCTTATATTTTAATATTTCTATTGATTTATGCATATCTGTTTTAAAGTATGCATATATTTTAGAACTAAAAAAATTAAAAACGAGAAAAATTTTTATTTATTTTTCTATATTGGTGATTTTTTTTTATAATTTTGCTAAATAAAACTACTTTTTTAGTGTATAATAAACACCTTTGGTTGAGCCTTGTTTTTCTAAAATATCTTTTTTCACAAGATTTTGAACATTCTTTTTGATGGTTTCGTTGTTTTTATTAAGTTCTTGAGCTATCTCTAATACACTCCAAGATGACTTTTCATCAAATAAAGCAATTATACTTTCTTCTGTTTTATTATATCTTGTTGTGCCAGATACTTTGGTAATTTTCTCTTCTAAATGACGTTTTTGTTTTTGTAATGAGGTAATAAAAAATGTTAGCCAAGGTTCATAATTAACCTTATCTGTCCAAATTGTTTTTTGAGTTGCTCTTAAAGCCCTATAATAACCTTCTTTGTTTGCTTCTATAATTGATTCCATAGATGCATATGGCATATAATTATATCCGTTTTTAAGCAATAACATTGTTGTTAATGCTCGTGATAAGCGCCCATTACCATCTGTAAATGGGTGTATTGATAAAAAGTGAACAACAAATACACCTATTGTGATAATAGGATGAAAGTACCCATCATTAAAATTAACATTAGTCCAATCAACTAACTCTTGCATCAAACGAGGAGTATCAAATGGAGTAGCTGTTTCAAATATTGTACCTATTTCATTACCATCTGCATCAAAAGCAGCAACTCTATTTGAATCTTTCTTATACTCACCTCTATGACGCTCATCTTTTGTTGAGTAACTTAATAAAATTTTGTGTAATTGACGAATGTAGTTCTCTGATAAAGGGATATCTTGGTAACTATCAAAGATTGTAGCTAGTAAATCTGCATATCCTGCAACTTCTTGCTCATCACGTGTTTGAAAAGATTTTTTTGTTATATTGTTAAATACTGTTTCAACATCTATATCGTTTAATTTATTACCCTCTATACGATTAGATGAACCAATGGACTCAATGGTAGCAATTCTTTTCATTGTCTTTAATTGCTCTGGTTCAATTTTTATACCACCGCTATTCCACGAACCCTTAAATGTATCTATTTCAGCTATTTTACGAAGAATATCAGGTGTAATCACTATATCACTCATATTAGGCATAACTAATCCTTTCAAATTAAATTTACCGGAATATTACCGGATATTTGCCTAAATATTACCGAATAATTACCGAAAAAGCAAGTAAAATTTACCGAAAAATGTAATATTTTTATACTAAGAGAATAAACTATTTATAAGATATAGTTAATTAATGTGTTTTATCTTTGATTGTTCTATAAATGTTCTTTTTTTAGTGATAATTAGTGTATTAAGGCGCTTTACATATAGATAAAATATAGGTATTTAATATCCACTAATTAAATATTTTAAGCTACATTACTTCATTTTTTCAACTCGGAAATTTTTCCGAGTAATTTTTTTTGCAAATCATAGTTCTACTACATTGTAATGTACGGTAAATCCTCTTTACAAGCTCTACTTATAGGAAGATTTCTCTTCCTATAATAGGGTTCTTTTACTCAAAATCATATTCACATATAAAGGTTAAACAATATGCTCATTAATAAAATAACACTAGCTGAACTTATACGAGAAGAACAAGAAACTTGTAGTAGACCTTATAATACAGATAAATACACTACAGATACATACACCCTTAAAAAAGATGGTGTAAAACTATACTCTTATGATACTCGTTTAGAGCATACCCAAGGATTAAATTCAAATAAATCTAGTAAACCTATATTTAAGAAAATAAAAAAATCAATTAATCAATCATTTTTAAAGTTACGTAATGATGATCAATTATGTTGGTTTAATGGTAAATATATTCGCAATAAGTGTAGTTATTATCTAGAATTCGATGATCGCTTTTCGACTATATATGATTTTTATATTACTATCACCCCACCTTTTGAAAGCAAAAATACAGAACAAGACTTACTTAATTTAACTAAGATATCTTTTCGACAAGCTCAATACTATATCAATCCGGATAATAGACATAAATTAAGAGATAAAACAACATTACCTCAAGTTACTATAAATGTATGTAAGGAGGCATATACTTATACGCACCTTCATATTATAATTTATGATACATCTATAAGAGATTTTTTGGTATTACTGTATCATTTATATCATATATTCCGTGCGAATTATAGTGATGTAAACATAGAGTACCATAATTTGATATCTACTGAACATACAGAAATTTATACGGATAAACAGGTCGTGCGCACGTTATTTACTGCAGATATTTTTGGTTTGTGATTATGCTAGATATAGAGATATGTTGGTTAAAGAGATTACAAAAACTCTTGAAAGTCAAAAAAGTAAGGAGAAAAGTAAGGAGAAAATTCTTCAAGCCATAGCAAATAATCCTTATATAACTACCGCTGAATTATCTCAATTAACTGGTCTTAGCATAAGTGGTATAGAAAAGAATTTAAGACAATTAAAAGAGCAGAATAAAATCAAACGTATTGGACCAGATAAAGGTGGTCATTGGGAAGTAGTCTAACAATAATCTTCAGCTGGTTACAATTTTTAACCGGTTGTTTTTTTGTTTAAAATAGAGTTTTTTACCTACAAATGATTTGTGGAGTGGGCAATTCCAGTTTCGATTGGTTTTGATATATCAATAAAACTGCTCATAAAATGCAAAACAAAAGATTTTTGTGATTCAATATTGTAAATACTTGCAACATCTTTATTGGGTTTATAAAATATAACTATTAGATTTAATTTGAAGAAAGAAGTAAAATATGGATAGAGTTATAAATAATCGTATTCCTGAAACAATAAAGTTTATAAAAGAAAAAGATTTTAAATTCATAAAAGAATTAGGAGAAGGAGCTTGTGGTAAAACTATTTTAATTAAGGATGAAACTATAGACGATTTATTTGTTTGTAAAAAATATTTACCATTTTATGAACAATATAGAGAGAGCTTATATAAGAGATTTATGGATGAAGTAAAAATATTATATAAGCTAAACCATAAAAATATTGTAAGAATATTTAACTACTATATGTATCCTGAGATATATAGAGGATATATTTTAATGGAATATATTAATGGAGTAACAATAGATACATATATTAATCAACATCCAGAAATGATAAATTCTATTTTTGAACAAACGATAGAAGCTTTTGCTTACTTAGAAAAAAATAAAATTTTGCATCGTGATATACGTTTTAATAACATTATGATTACAAATTATGGTGAAGTAAAGGTTATTGATTTTGGTTTTTCAAAGATTATTAAGAAGCAAGAGGATAATGAAAAAAGTATTTCATTAAATTGGTGGTGCGAGTTACCAAATGATTTTGATATAAATATTTATGACTTTAAAACAGAAATATATTTTATAGGTAAATTGTTTGAAAAGTTAATTATAGATAATCAAATTAACAATTTTGTATATAAAGAATATATACATTTAATGATCAATAAAGATTATTATTTAAGAGAAGATAGTTTTCAATTAATACAAAATGCTATGCGTAATAAACTATTTTGTGAAATGAAATTTTCAAAAGAAGAAAGAAAAATATATTTATCATTTGCCAAATCAATCAGCGAGGCTTTATCATACATATATGATAGTTGTAGTTATGAAACTGATGCAAATAAAATAATTCAACAATTAGATAGTGTATATAAAAAGAATATGTTGGAAGACTATATTCAAAAAAACACCTCTGTCTTATCTTGTTTTTTGAAAGGTAATTATTCGTATAAAACTTTACAAAAATTTAACATTGATGAATTGAAGGCTTTTATTGATTGGTTTAAATCTTGCCATACAGATAAGAGAAATATTATTCTCGCAAATTTAATATCTAGATTAGATGCTATGGAACGTTGCTCAGATGAAAATAGTGATGATTTACCTTTTTAACTGAAATAAACGTTAGAAATTATAGTAACATTTTGGGAAAAATTACCTTAAAAGCAGATTTTCTAGTATTATAGTCGATATTTTAGTCTTCACTTTATTTTCTCTGAAAAAAACGTTTGAAAAACTTGATTTTTTAATTATGTGTCAGTAAACTCGCTTCTTAGATGGTCTGATATATAAATTTATGAGTTTAGGTTATGACAAAGATTAAAAGAGAAATTGTTGAAGATAATGAAAAAATAAAAAAAGCAAGAGTTGCTGTTAAAAGAAAGAGCTTACAGCTTTCTGATGAAAAGATAGTTGAAGAAAATATATCAACGACAGCTTGGAAAGAAAAGAAATTTAAGTATCCTAATAATATTATTAGAATTGGCACATGTTTTAGTGGTATAGGTGCAATTGAACACGCTTTTCAACGATTAAAACTTAATCATAAAATTGTTTTTGCAGGTGATATTGATGCTAACTGTTATAAAAGCTATTTAGCTAATTATAAAATATCTGAAAAAGATTGGTTTTCAGATATTAGAGATTTTGATGCAACAAAATATAAAGATAAAGTAGATTTTTTAATTGGCGGAGCTCCTTGTCAAGCTTTTTCTATGGTAGGAAAACGTTTAGGATTTGAGGATGCTAGAGGAACTTTATTTTACGAATTTGCAAGAATTATTAAAGAAACGCAGCCTAAAGTGTTTTTGTTCGAAAATGTTAAAGGAATGCTAAATCATGATAATGGTAATACATGGAAAGTTATTCATGGAATTTTTGAAGAACTTGGTTATGATATTCATTTTCGTGTATTAAATAGTAAAGATTATGGAATTCCTCAACATAGAGAGCGTTTATATTGTTTAGGTTTTAAGAAGAAAAGAAAATTTTCTTTTCCTGCTCCAATTAAGTTAGAGTATACAATGTTTGATTTTTTAGAAGATTATGTTGATTCTAAGTATTTTTTAAAAGAAAAAGGTATAAAATTTGTAACGAGCCATAAGAATAAAACAAAGTGCTATACTCAAATAAATGGGGATATTGCACTTTGTCAAAAAAGAAATCAAGAATTTAATTGGCATGGTGATTTTGTTTTCCATCCAATAGATGAAAACATTGGAAATGAAGAATATGATGAATTTGTTTTTAATGTAAAAGATGTTGAAGAAAAATATTACTTATCGGAAAAAGTTGCAAAATATGTTTTAGCTGGTGGTACAAAAAATTTTAAGACATCTACAAAAACAGATTTAGAAATTGCTAGACCATTATTGCAAACAATGCATAAAATGCATAGAGCTGGTGTTGATAATTATGTAACCCATAATAAAGGTAGAATTAGAAAGTTAACTCCAAGAGAATGCTTGAGATTAATGGGATTTAAAGACACATTCAACATTGTTGTTTCAGATACTGCTACATATCAACAAGCTGGTAATAGTATAGTTGTTGATGTTCTGATTGCACTATTAAGACAATTAGATATAACAGAATATGGGGTCAACGAATGATTATAAATGACACTAAATTCAAAATAGTAGATACATTTGATAACTTTATTACAGTTCCTGATTGTTTTGTAAAGAATCCAAACAAAATAGGAAGTGGAAATGGAGAAGCAAAACTTTATATTTCTAATAAGGATGAAATGAGAAGATTTTATGGTGGAAAAGGTTTTACAAAAAAATGTTTCTTATTAAAGCAAGACTTAATAAACTATATGCATGCAGTAAAAAATGAATATTTTAAACCATCTCAAGACTATAGATGTAGAGAAGATTTACCTAATTTATGGGAAGAAAGAATGGAGTTAATCAATTCTCAGCCTGATGTTATTCTGTTTGATATTAGTGACCAAATTCAGATTGAAGGACCTAGAGGATATATTAATTCTAGAGATTTTGGGTACGAGTTGATTAGAACCATAGCGCTACCTTTGGTTTCATATCTATCGGCAATGGAAATAAAAGATAAAACAGGTTCAACATTATATTACTGGAAATTATTTGCAGATTTTGATGCTATTGCTCAAGCAAATTGCTCACCTTTAGTCTTTACTTATGGTAAGAAAAAAAGTAAAAATAATGATGGCAATAATGATAATGAAATAATTCAACCACAAGAAACTACTCAACAAAAAGAAATAAGATATGCAAGGGTTGGACAAGGAAAATACAGAGACGCATTGCTGGAAGAGTGCCCATTTTGTCCCTTTACAATGATAAATGATGAAAGGCTACTTATTGCTAGTCATATAAAACCGTGGGCTGCGTCAAATGATGTAGAAAAAATAGATTCACAAAATGGATTCATCTTATCTCCTTTATATGATAAGTTATTTGATAAAGGATTTATAACATTTACCGATGATAGGCATTTACATATTTCAAAATGGATTTCTCCCAAAAATGTTGAGAGAATAGGACTGAAAGATAATATGTTCATACAACATTTACCATTAACTAAAGAACGTTGTAAGTATTTAGAGTTCCATATATCATCTGTATTTCACGGAATAATTGAATAGCCGGTAATTAAAACAAAAAAGAGCGGCATACCTAAATGTCGCTCTTTCTAGTTATGTATCTGCATAACTCCAGTCCTTTCAAGCAATCTTTACTTTATGTAGTTTTGATTGCGAATATCTTGATTTGCTTGATATATTAAATACTCTGTCAAAAGACATTTTGCAGTAATTAAACATACCTCATTATAATTTCTAGCTTGAGTAAAATCATAACAAGTTTTTGCTCTTGATAACCAAGCTAGCACTTTTAATAAGTCCCTCACATTTCTCATCTCCTTTCAGAATCTAAACTCTATAGAATACAATAAGTTTCTATATCTGATTCGTAATATACTTTATTGCAAAAATAACCAATTGTCAAACCGGTAGTCGATAACTTTTTTTTCCAAATGATAGGTGATGATAGAATAAAATTAGAAACAATAGAAGGTATTTATTATTTTGATTTTTCAGTTTTAAAGTAATATATAGACACATAGTTTAGTTATCTATTATAAAGTGTATTCTATAAAATAATTTTGATGTCTATATATTTTTAAACCAATCATCAATAATTTCAACTTGTTCAATAATTTTTACGCCAAGATTATATTCTTTAAGTTTATGAGCAAGTTCAATTCCATCAATTAGATCAATCATTAATGCTCCATCGCGTCTAGCTTCATTCTTTGCATCATTTGAAAAAACACCTGTTGTAATTATTATACCTTTATCAGCTCTTCCCATTATCGAACCTCTAAAATCTCTAACAACAGATGATGAAACAGTATCTTTATATCGTTTAGATTGAAAGTAAACATTGAAAGAAACTAAACCTCCAATTTTTAAAGTGCCTTTACCATCAATTCCACCATCGCCGGATTTTTTTGTTACCTCAACATTTTCAAAACCTGCTTCTTTTAATAATCTTTGAGAAAGTCTTTCAAAAGCAAAAGGATCCATATTTTTTAATACAGAGATTAATTTATCTTCCCAAGTTTCTTCAACATCTATTGTATTGATTTCATTATTATTTAAAGATATATCATTACTGCAATCTTTATCGTGATGTCTAAAGAAACGTTTAACATCATTTTCATCAATAGTCTTTACGGTTAATCCTTTGGCTGTTAAGTACCAAACACTTCTGGCGGATTGCTCAATTAAGCCATAGCGCTTTAAATAAGTTCTAGCCCAAGCTAAGTTATAATCTAATTTTGTTCTGTTTCCCTTGTGTATTTTATTTACATCTGTATCGCTAAGATTTAGAATTTTTACTACCTCATTTTCTATTTCATTATTTCTAGCTGAACCTCCAAGATTCTTCATTGCAATTAATAATGGATTAAATAATTTATCATATGAAGGAACACTCACTATATATCTCCTTAATAAAAGCTTTTATTGCAAATATGATAAGGATGTAATTTTTATTTTGCAACTAAAAACAATTTTTTATATCACTACGTTGGATGTAATATTCATAAGTAATCATTGTATTTATCGAAGCAATTATTGATTATTTGGCATTAATGTCATGAAATCGATATATTAGTGTCATTTATAAATTATTTCCTTGCGATTTTAAAAACTAAAACCTAAGTATATAAAATAAAGAATACTATTTAAGGAATAATAATGGTTACTAAAGAAAATGTTTTTAATAGTAAAGGATGGAACTTAATAAATAAAGTTAGCTCTATTTTTAGTATGCATCATATATATAGGCAAAACTATAGTGATTTAGAACAATTATTAGTAAAAATTCATAATGATATTTTTATTACAACAGATGTTAATCAAGCTATTTTTGTACATTTAGAACAATATATATTTAATTTTCTAGCTTCTGCATCTGCTCTTACTGATTTATCTAGAAAAACTATGAATTATTATAAAGGTACAGACTTGTACGAAAAATATCAAATAATGGTAAAAGAAGCATTTGATAATGATTTATCTCAATTTGTACGCAATTTAAGAAATTATCAAACTCATTATCAACTTGTTTTTCCTTATACGGTAAAATCTTTAGATGATAATAAATTGTGGGATGTAGTTCTTATATCAAAAGATTTATTGAAATATCCTGATCAGTGGAATGCTAGAGCCAAAAAATTTATAAATAAAAATGGAGAAGAAGTTAATGTAAATAAAGTATTTGCAGAATATAATTGTCTTGTTGATGCCTTTTATATGTGGTTATATGCAAAATTGGACGAATATCATAAATATGATATTAAAGAACGAAATTACCTAGTGAAACAGGCAAATCTTAATATTTGTGAATTTTCTTTTAATCCATTAGGTGTTTCATCTGAAGAATGCGAAAAAATAATAAAAAAGATAATAGGTGAAAGTTTATTATTGAATAAAATAACAAATAATCAAATTTAATTATTAATATAAGCTATGAGAGATTAAAATGACAACAATACTTGATTTTTCTGAGATAAAAGCTAGAGATTTTTTATTGAAAGAGGACTGCTACTCTAATATTGATTTGCCAGAGTATATAACTTTTCAAAAAATTTTGGATGACACCTATAAAAATCTTGAAAATCACAAATTATCTGATTTTTACAATCATGATACAAAACCATATAAATGTGATGAAGTTAATTACAAAATTATTGCTAATAAAGATGGATTGTATGCATGGAGACCTTTTCAACTAATTCATCCAGCTCTATATGTTGAGTTGGTTAAGCAAATAACGGAAAAAGACAATTGGAATATGATTTGTTTAAGGTTTAAAGAATTTCAAAAAAATAACAAAATACAATGTGCAAGTATTCCTATAGTTTCAACTAATCCTAAAAAAACACAAAAATCTGAACAAATCTCAACTTGGTGGAAAGAAATTGAACAGGGCTCAATAAAACAAGCTATTGAATTTTCGTATATTTATGTAACAGATATAACTGATTGCTATGGGTCAATTTATACTCATACTATTTGCTGGGCTTTACACGGTAAGGAATTTGCAAAAAAATATGAAAATAGAGATAATCCTAAATTAATAGGTTGTCTAATAGATATGAAATTAAAAGATATGTCATTTGGACAGACAAATGGTATTCCTCAAGGTTCAGTTTTAATGGATTTTATAGCTGAAATTGTTCTCGGTTATGCAGATTTATTGTTGTCTCAAAAATTAGAGGAAAAAAACATCAAAGATTATCATATAATAAGATATCGAGATGATTATAGAATTTTTGTAAATAATCCTACCGAAGGTGATGCAATTACAAAATATTTAACAGAGATATTAATTGAGTTGGGATTAAAATTAAATCCGACCAAAACATCATCATCAAAAAATATTATCTTAGGATCAATAAAAAAAGATAAATTAGATTTAACAACCTCGCAATTAGGAGAAAAGTATCTTAGCAATGATAATGAGAATGTAAAATATAATAATCAGAGGTTACTATTACAAATATATGATTTTGCTGATAAACACCCCAATTCAGGACAATTAAAAAGAATTTTAACTAAATTTTATGAAAAAATGAAACTGGATTGTAAAAAAGATGATATGGGAGTATTATTAAGCATAGTTGCAGATTTGGCATATAATAACCCTTCTACATATAATCTTTGCGCGGCTATTATCAGTAAAATAATTGAATGTATACAAAGTAAAGAAGAAAAAATAAATTATATAAATAAAATCATTAAAAAGTTTAAAAGTTTACCAAATACAGGTTTTATGGATATATGGTTACAAAGAATTAGTTATAAAATATCTTCTGACATTCAATATGAAGATAAATTGTGTAAACTAATGAATCATCAAAAAGCTCTTTTATGGAATTCAGATTGGTTGACTGGTAAATTAAAGCAAATAACTGATAAATGCCAAATTATTAATGAAAATATTATAGAGCATATGTTGCCTGTTATTACTCAAAAAGAAGTAGATGCATTTCAACCTCAATATGATGAGTTTGATTGGGATGATGTGTAGATTGCTGTTTATATTTTAGCTAATAAATTAGTCTTTTTTCCAATTTTGCTCAAATTTTTTAGAATAAATATATTCAGATTCAACATAAATGTTGAATCATATACCAACATTTTACTTATAGTAATTTATAATCACTTGAGAAATAAAATATTATTCGATAATATCAATACAAAATATGAGTAAGGGGACTTTAAATGCCTAATGAGAATAATGTAAATACAGGTAATGCTGGAGAATATTTTGTAGCAGGAGAACTTGAAAGAAGAGGTTTTATTGTTGCAGTACCTATGTCGAATGTTGAAAATTTTGATATTTTAGCAATCCATAGAAAAACATATAAACAATATGCAATTCAAGTTAAAACAACATGTCGTAAATCAAAAAAATGGACATTAACTAAGAAAAATGAAGATTTAGTAGGTGATAATATATTCTATATATTTGTATCATTAAATGAGTTGGATACACCATCATATCATATTGTACCAAGTCATATAGTTGCAAAATCAGTAAAAGAAAGTCATGAAGAATGGTTGAAATCACCTGGTCGCAATGGAAAGCAACATAGTGATAATAATTTGCGTAATTTTGAAGATACTAAAGACTTGTATCTAAATCGTTGGGATTTATTTGAGTAATTGTTTTTGTGTTATTTTTAAATTAGGAAAGTGTAATATTGCATCTAGGTGTATAGCGAGTAAATTTAGAAAATTAGTAAAAAAGGTGCTATTTTTAGCCAAAGTTCAATTAGTTTGTATTTTATGTTCATTGGTTTGTCCTTTGATGAATATTACACTCATTTAATAGAACATAGATTTACTAGTTTTAGGTGTTTATCTTATATTTTATATAAGTAATATGTGTTGACTTAAGATTTAAAATCGATAAAATATCTTAAGTAAAGAATATAATTCAGCATAAATACATGTAGAAAAAGTATCTCTTATAGGTATTAAAAAAAAGGAGTTTGAGAAAAAGTGGGACAAATCTGGGATAACTTTTAATTCCTAATCTGTCAAATTTCTCTAACCCCTTGAAAAACCTGGAGCCGATTATGTGATTCGAACACACGACCTGCCCATTACGAATGGGATGCTCTACCAACTGAGCTAAATCGGCAATGCTAAACTTTTTAGCAATTAACATCAAAATTTGCAAGACTTTTTTCTATATATCTAATGCATTTTTTTAAATACTAGATAAAAATACTTCCATTACTTACTTTGCCATGGCCCTTGTCAATTTATGTCTTACCATTTCACTATAAAGTTCTCCACCTGTATGAAACTCTACATACAAACCAAGCACAAACATCCAAACAAAAAGAATAATACTCATTGTCTCCAAACAACAAATCAGCGTTTCCCCGATATCAAGCTTACGAAGTTTTCTAGTATATTGTCTTCTAAAAATAAGCACATAAATACAAGAACCAATCGCCAAATTACGATAAGTTATCGGATTATAAAATATACCATATGCCCCATGCAAACCTTCATATTGTATTGTAAAGATAGCTAAAACAACTCCAATCCACACCAAAGGATTTAATAATATTTTCTTAAAACTAAACTGATGCATATTACCTCATTTAATAAAATTTGACATCAGAATAACCGCCAAAAGTAAAAAAACACTTTACTTATCTCAAATTTACTCTAAAATAACTACAAATTTTTTGGAGTAATAGAATGTTTTTTCCAGATAAACAATTTATAGATAACCTATCAGAAGGTGAAAAATTTATTTTTTTAAAAGTAATTTGCGGACTTGTTGCTTGTGATAGACAAGTTACCAAAGAAGAGCTTTTCTACCTAAAAGAAATGGCCTTAAAATATGATGTTGAAGGAGAAACACTTGCAACAATGATTAAAACGGCCAATAAAAAAACTCTTTTAATGCAAGCAAGAATGATTGATGAGCGTCCCAAAGCCCTAATGCTTATAAAAGACTTATGCGTAGTTGCAAATAACGATAAAGATCTAGAAGATACTGAAATAGAGTATATTCTTGACATAGCAGAGGTAATGGGGATCGATCCATTAAGAGTAAAAGAAATCAATGAAGCAGTTAATGAATACATAGAGCTATCTAAAAAAACATCTATATTACTAGAACAAGAACATTGGACTTAAAGAGGTATAAAAACCAAAATGGCAGAAAGAATTGCAAAATATCTAGCAAGATGCGGTGTTGCATCAAGACGTGAAGCTGAAACACTTATCAAACAAGAACGCATCACCGTAAACGGCGAAACAATAACAACACCTGCATTTTTAATAGAAGGTAATGAAACAATCTTATTTGATGGCGAAAAGATTAATAAAAAAGACAAAACCCGCCTATGGATTTATTATAAACCATGTGGCTTAGTTGTTTCACATAAAGATGAAAAACAACGAGATACAATCTTTGACCACCTCCCCCATGGTATGCCAAGAGTAATTAGTGTCGGAAGACTAGACCTAAATTCAGAAGGCTTATTATTACTAACTAACGACGGTGAACTTTCTCGTCAATTAGAACTTCCTGAAAATGGTTGGAGCAGACGCTATCGTGTAAAAGTACATGGTTTCTTAAATGAAAAACGCTTAAAAGAGCTTGAAAAAGGTACAACAATTGATGGTATAACATATAGCCCTTGCAAAATCACTATTGATTCAAAACAAGCAACCAATGCTTGGCTTACAATTTCACTTAATGAAGGCAAAAATAGAGAAATAAGAAAACTAATGGCATCAATAGACCTAAATGTTGCAAGATTAATTAGAATATCTTATGGACCATTCCAATTAGGAAACCTCAAAGAAGGCGAAACCAAAGAAATCCCATCAAAAGTTCTAAAAGAACAACTAGGAAAGAGCTTTACAATATGCGAATAATTTCAGGAAATTTACGAGGCAAAAAGCTCTTCACCCCAAAAGATGACAATGTTCGCCCTACAACAGATAGAACCCGTGAAGCTATCTATAATATACTATATGCAAAACTTGATAAACCATTCTCAGAATATAGTATTCTAGATATCTTTTCAGGTACAGGAGCATTTGGATTAGAAGCTTTATCACGAGGTGCTAAAGATGCAACCTTTGTTGATATAGATTTATCACTAACAAAGAAAAATATAGAGTTATGTGGTTTTAAAAATACATCATTAATCAAAAGTGATGCACGTTTTATCGGTAAAGCCAAACACACTTATGATATAGTTTTTATGGATGCCCCTTATAATAAAGGACTAACAGAACCTGTATTAGATAATCTATACAACAACAACTATCTTAACCAAGATACCATAATCATTGTAGAACTAGCTAAAAACGAAAACCTAAACTTAGATGATAAATTCAATATCATAGATACCAGAATTTATGGCGCAGCCAAAGTCGTTTTTCTAAGCATCTAAATTATTTTTTAATTCCACAAAAAAAGCGCTTTTTTTCAAAAGCGCTTTTTTATTTTCAAACAACAAGTTAGATTAACTCATTATTCTTCTGCCTCAACTTCACCAAACTCAGAAACTGCATTTTCATCAATTTCCTCATCCTCAGTGTCATCATCAGCATCTAGCCATGTAACAGAAACCACACTTTCACCTTCTGCTGTTCTAAACAATATTACACCCTGTGTCTTACGACCAGCAATTCTAATATCTTCAACAGGCATACGGATAAGTTTACCACCATCTGTTACCATCATAATTTGACTATCATCTTTAATTGGGAATGAGCTTACAACTTCTTTATTACGTTCACTCATTTCCATATTAGCCACACCCTGACCACCACGTGCAGTAATACGATATTCATAAGCAGAAGTTCTCTTACCATATCCCGTAGAAGTAACACTCAAGATAAACTCTTCATTTTCTCTCATATCCTTAAACATTTCATAAGAAATCTTAGGCTCTTGAGCATTAAAGATGTTTTCTTCCTCTTCTACATTATACTCGATTTTCTTCAAACAAGATTGAATTCTCAAATATTCATCTCTATCTTCGGTTGA
>JAZRAL010000053.1:0-13412 GCA_045634545.1 Alphaproteobacteria bacterium
GCACAAAATCCTGAAGTTTTAGATATTGCATCTAAAAATCCAAAAAACAAAAGGAGTGAAATGTAATGGCTACTAAAAAAATTGAATCTTTAACAGAAATTAAAGAAGCTGTTGCTGCAACTTCTGCTGTTGCTGAAACAAAACGTAAACCAAGTCGTGATAAACAAGGTCGTTCTTATGCAACAGGTAAAAGAAAAAATGCTGTAGCTCGTGTATGGATTATGCCTGGTAAAGGTAATATCACAGTAAACGATAAACCAATTGATACATACTTTGCTCGTCCAGTATTAAAGATGATTATCAATCAACCATTTGAAATCACAAATCGTGAAAACGAATTTGACGTAGTTTGTACAGTTCAAGGTGGTGGTTTATCAGGTCAAGCAGGTGCTATCAAACATGGTATTTCTAAAGCTCTTAACGAATATGAGCCAGAATTACGTACAGTTTTGAAACAAGCTGGTTTCTTAACACGTGATGACCGTGTTGTTGAACGTAAAAAATATGGTCGTGCAAAAGCTCGTCGTTCATATCAATTCTCTAAACGTTAATTTTCGTTTAGGTGCACTAAAAAGGCTACAAGAAATTGTAGCCTTTTTTATTTTGTTATTACATCAATGTAGATATGAAATACTTGATTTTAAAATAAAATAATTTATATTTATCTAAATCGTAAAATAATTATGTTAATTTTTAATTTTAAGTATTATGGAAAAAGTTGTAGGAAAAATTGTGGGAAATCCTCTTGTTTTAAAAGATGAGTATCAGGCAATTGTGTTAATTATGGTCAAAACAGATAAAGGGTGTCGTGAATTTTATCGTAACAGACACATTACCTCAATGAGAAAACTCATCAATACAACATTTTCAAGAGTAGCACTTTCTGCTATTGGAGATGATGTTGAGTTAGACGTTTCTGGCTCAGAAATTTATGATTTCAAAAATCTAACACATGGTTATTAAGGTTAATTTATATTAAATACAAAACCAATTAATTTATGTTATGGAGAAAATAATCGATTTTATCAAAGGTCCCTTTTCGGAATTTATTGACGGTCCAATTATTCCTCTAACAATAACTATTGTTTCGGCTATTTATTTTGTTGTTATTTATTGTAAAGAAAACAACAGAATAAACAAAGAAAGGAAAGAAAGACTACAAAAAATCATTGATGAGAAACAAGATAAATAAAAGCTTATAAAGTTTTATTTATTACAATAACAAAAAAGAGCAACATAGTGTTGCTCTTTTTTGTTCTTAAAATCCTGAATTGCTTTTTCCGACGTAACGCACTTTGGCTAGTTTTGAATTATTGTAAGTATCATATAAAAGACAGCTTTCTTCATTTTTGAATTCAACAACCCAATTTTCTAAATTTAAAGGAGTTTTAGGCTCAGAAAAGTAGCATCCCTCAAGTATGGGCTTTTTTAATTCTAAGAGTTTTTTGTTAATCTCTTTTCTGATGAAAAAAAGATTTTTCCATAATTCAATAGAAGGAATACTATCTTCAATAAGTCCTAATCTTTGCTTCATGGGTTCTTCATCAAAAAACAAGTAGATGGGACTATCTTTAAATGGAAAGATGCCAATAGGATCAAAGTACCTACCAATTTCAAATGAATAACGAGAAATCTTGCAACCATGTCCAATGCACGCAAGGTCAAAATCCATATTCAGCGACGGCGCTTTTTTTGATACAACTTTAACCTCATCTAATTCTGTTACTAAATCACTCAACGTTATCCCATGTTCTTGCATGAGATTTTTAATCTGCTTAATAATTTGTTCTTTTGGGCTCATATATAATAATTTTTATTTAATAATACAAATTCTTCAAAATATTATGTTTTGATATAAAAAGTGTCAATAAAAAACTCCCCTTTTTTTAAGGGGAGTTAATGTTTAAGAATTAATCAGGTCATCAATTTCTTCATCATCAATGTCTGACTTTTGTGCCAATTTTTGCAGAATTGTTTCATCAAGATATGTAAGGAGTATGCTTTGACACTCAGAAGAATAAACCTCATATTTATCAATATAAAAAGAGGTTAACTCTATATCTCGACGATTAAATAGTGCGATTTCCTGTTCTTCATCATAAAGTTCTTCGCCTTTTATAAAACTTAAGACGATTTTTCTATCAGCATATTTGACCAAGTTCAAGATGGCATCAGAATCTAATTCAAAATGATCCAAGATATAACGTTGCAAAGCAATGTCTTTACGCTGGAATATTATTGAGAAAACTGATGGTTCATCTTCACAAGAAAGCGACAAAAGGTTATCTTCTTTGCAAAAATAGTTTTCATCAAAATATTCAATAATGATGTCACTTGGAGCAAGTTCAAAAAACAGTCTCAAAAAATTCTCATCATCTACAATGTCTGTACCCAATAGAGTAAGAGCTTTTTTTATAAAACACTCATTACCTCTTTCTAAAAGAGCTCTGAATGCCAAGAGAGAAAGTTCTTCTACATTTTCAAGATAGTCAGTTACAATTTCTTCATCCGCAAACTTAAGCAAAATAGCTTCAGAAAATTTGCTAATTGAATCATTGTCTTTTAAGTACATTTTGATGTAATCGTTAAAACCAGATTTGAACAAGAAAGCTTCTGCCATGTATCCGATATTACCACCGTCAGTGTCCAATAAGAGTTCAATAGCCTCTTTATTACCACTTTTCAAAAGCAACAGATTTGCCTCGTTTGAAATTACAGAAGATGTCTCAAGATAGATTTTTTTTGTTTCTTCATCTTCGCTAGATAATAATCTTATCTCAAATTTTGAAGGTAAATAATTGTCACTTGCATATTCTTTTAGCGTACTTTTTTGTTCGAAAGAAAACAATCTTTCAAAAAACTCATCAGGATAGCGATATTTTATATCATTATCTGAAGACGCGGGATAATTAAGAGCAAACTTGCTAAAGAATTCATCTGTAGCATGTAACGAAATGTATTGAATGCTATTATGAGTAATACTTTCACGCCACCAATCAAGCTGTGTTTCTAAAATTTTCCACTTGTTATTGTCAACAATATAGGAAATTGTATCGCTGTCAAATTGATACTTAGAAGCAAGCTTAAGAGCTATGTCATCCGAACACTTCCGGATAAATTGTTGAACAATAGCAGGAGGTAATTTAACATGCTCAATTAGTGTGTTTAAGACGTTACTATCCGTACAATCTAAAAACAGCGCAATATTTTCGTTCTTAATTTTGTTGACCTGAATAAAGCGCATAATTAGCTGTTTGTTTTTAGATTTTAAGATTTGCTCCTCAGCATGGCGAAGATAATCAACATTAGTAATCAGAAAGCTAATGTCACTTGAAGATGCTGTTTTAAAGAATTCAGCCAATATTTCATTGTTAAGATGAAAACCATTTTTCAGCATCCAAGGAACTCCCTTAATTTTAGCGATATCTTTATAAAGGGTGTTTTGGTATATTGAATGCATCTTTAGATGCTCAAGAAAAACATTCTGCTTTAATAAAGAATTACCAACTTTTTGGGACTGGCTAATAGCCTTAATCACTGCATCATAATCAAAAGAGTGACCATACTTAAAATACTTCTTAAGTAGTTTTACACTGCATCCTCTTCCCATCATCATGTTGTAATGATGTTCTTTGGGGATGCTATATTTTCCGCGATAAAGCCAAAACCTTAGCACTTTAAAAAAAGTGCTAATACTAGATACATTTTTTTCTTCTTTCATAATTTATAATTTTAATAATTTAACATAATTTTATTTTTTGAAACAATAATATACGAAATTAAAATATTTTTGTCAATAGAATGCGATAAAAAAAGCCCCCAAATTAAATTGGGGGCTATTTTTTTATAGTTTTGAGCATAAAGTATCTTCTGCATCCTTGCACAAAGGATATTTCTCAATATAAAGGTTCAATATCGGTTTGATGTCCTTTTCAATGAGTAATACCTCTATTTTATCGTAAAGAGGATACTGTTCAATATAATACTTTAGTACCTCGAGCATGTTTGCGTCAATCGGCTGGTCAACCAAAAGCCATTCAGCATCAGCAGAAAAGTCTGCTACGCTAATATATGCCTTCAAGATACTGGTATCATTTCTTTTAATAAGCTCAATTTCAGCTTCAGTTGGAAATTTTACCAAGCCAAATAGTTTCTTTAGTTGTTCAAGGCTTGCAGTCTTTGCAACTTCTACAAAAGACAAACAAGAGAAATCAGAGATGGCCTCAATGATGTCTTTGTCTCCACGAATAAGGATTGCTTGCTGAACCAGTGAAGGGATATCTGATGTCATCTTCTTTAAATAAGATAATACAGATTGTTTCTCTCCATTTAATACAAAATAGTACGCTGCATAATCACAAAGCGCATTTGTATTGGCTTGGTTAAGTTTAGAAGAGAAAAGAAGGTTGAGATAAATATCAATCAATTCTTTTTCATTAGACTTCATTAACTCAGTTTCAGCAATATTGCTAAGCTTGCCGTGGTTTAATATGTAGTTTTTTACAAGGCGCTTGTTTTTGCAAGATATAAGCAAAAGCTCATTTGTTGGGTGCAATACAGTGGTTGCAATATAGTCTTTTATATCTTCAAAAAGGCCATCCTTAATCATTTTACGCTCAATAGGGTAAGGTAAACCGAAAAGGATGGTAATCTTATCTTTAACTGCTTGAGAGTAGTCTTTATAAAACATCAATAGTGCATCATCTGCAATATCGGCTATATATTGCTGACGATTATCAATATAGGTCAAAACAAGCTCTTCTACACCTTTTTTGGCAAGCTTAATTTCATTTATTCTATCAAGGGTAATGTCCTTTTTTGTTAAGAGCTTTTTAATAAGCTCAATATTTTCCAAATCTAGAACCCTAGAAATAAATGAAGAATAATCATCAAGCATTCTATATTTACAACTGAACTTATCTATTGCGAGCTCTTTTACTTTGTCATTCTTGTGATTAATCAGATGCAACAACTCTTGTGTTGATACATCGCACTTTAGAGCCTCTGCAATGGTTTCATAAGGATAGTTATCATAGATATACATTCTGGCGCTATAATACCATTTTTTGTATTCTGAGATATATACTCTTTTAGCCTCGTTGAAGTTTGACTTAAATAGAATATCCTCAAAAATCGCAACCCAAAAATCAATATCTGCGTTGTTTTTCAACAATGTGACAAGCGGTTTCTCATAGCCTTTTTCTATCAACATACTAAAAGTTTGGACAGTTAATGCATTGTATTGCTCAAAAAGCAAAACAAGCTCATCTTCGCTAAATCTTGCAATATATTCAGAAATAGCGTCTCTGTGGATTGTGCGATTATTTAAGAGCAAAGATACTTGGTTAAGATTTCCATTCTTTGCAACAACGGAGGTAAAATAACTTCCATGTGCACCCTTTTGAGCATAAATGTTGAATTTTTTTTCATACTCTTTGGTTAAGAGAAGTAAAATGGCATCATCATCTGATATCGCAAATCCTTTGCATCTCTTTTCAAAAAGCTTTTCAGAGGTGTCTCTAACGAAATCAATATCTTTCATTCGTTTGTTGGAAAGGCAAGATAGTTGAAATCTGGCCTTTAAGCGTCTCATTAATAAAGAAATTTTTTTGTCATTCATAATAGTATTTATTTAATAGTAAAACATAATTTTCAAAAAACGAGGCGAATATAATAAATTTTTTGCAATTTGTCAATAATGATTAAATAAACGATTTTATTTGATTTTTATCTTGACAAAACTAAATTTATTTACATATAATAAACCAGTTTAATTATTTTGTAAAACTATGTAGAGAAGAAGTATGGTTAAGTTAAGTGATAATAATGCCTATAAAAGAGGGCAAGAATTGTTAGACGCGGGTATGTGTATGGAAGCAATTGCTCAGTTTGATGAGTTTTTGACAACCCAACCCGATTCTTGGAAAGCTATAAATTCAAAAGGTTTTGCTTTTCAAAAAATGAATAGATATACAGAAGCTGTTGAGTGCTTTGATAAAGCTTTGGCAATAAACCCAAAGTCTGTTGAAGTGTTAAATAATAAAGGTGTGACTTTAAGTATGCGTGGCCTTTATAAAGAAGCTATAAACTGCTTTGAACAAGCTTTTGCAAATGACCCAACTTCTCTAGAAGCCTTAAACGGTAAGGCAATTGCCCTACAACATATGTTTTTGTTCAAAGAGGCTTTAGATGTTTTACAACAAGCATATCAAGTAGATTCTAAACACCCACAAACATTGTTAAGTATTGCTGTAACATTGCAAAAACTTAAACAATATGAGCGTGCTATTGGGTATTTTAAAAAGGTTTTATCTTCAGATAAATCAAATGTTAAAGCATGGAATGGTATTGGTGTTACATACCAATTAATGGGTGATAATGATTCAGCCTTAAAATGTTTTACAAAAATTTTAAATATTGATAGTTCAGAAATACAAGCTTGGATTAGTATTGGTTTTGTTTACCAAAAAATGTTTAAGTTTAAAGATGCTCTAAAATGCTATAATAAGGCTAAAAATTTAGTAGATGGTCGTTATCATCACAAACTTTATGATGGCTTAGCATCATGTTTAACAAAACTTTCTGAGTTTGATCAAGCAATAGAAATTTACAAACACATTTTCCAAAGAGAAGAAGGTAAAAAGAAATGGGATGCACAGCGTTCTATCAAGTTTGTAAATAAATTAAAACGTAAAAAAGCAATAGGTATTTTACCTGATGTTATGCCTCAAGATGCAGTGTCTGAAGATGATGTAGTAGAGGAATAATCATTTTATAGAGTTGTGAGTATTCTAAAAATAAGAGTGTACATTGTGCACTCTTTTTTGTTATGTTAATATCAAACATAAAAAGAGGGAAATATGAATAAAAATACTAATGTAAAAACATCAGCGTTCTTGCAAATAAGTGGGATATATTTTGTTTTGCAAATTGTTTTTGCTGTAGCTTTATCTTTCTGGATATTAGTAGAGCATCAGCCAAAAACAGGAGATGATGTAGAGCATCTTCATTCTGCATGGCTAGTTTTTCAAGGGAAAGTTCCGTACAATGATTTCTTTCAGCATCATAATCCTCTATTGTGGTATTTATTTGCTCCAGTTTTAGGCTTTTTTGCGCATGATATAGTGGTTTTTGATGTTGTGCGTATTGTTTCAACATTTGTTATGTTTTTTACGCTTTGGACTGTGGCAAAAATCATAAAGCAATATATGTCAAATAGTTGGTATGCATCCCTTATAGGTGTTGCTTCTGTCTTTCCTTCATATGTTATATATAGTGGACAAGATTTTCGTCCTGACAATTATATGTTATGCTGTTTTGTGTTGGGTGTATATTTTTTATTATCATATTTAGAAAGTAAAAAAGCTAAAGCTTTAGTATGGTCATTCTTTATGTTTGCATTATCTTTCTTTTTTATGCAAAAAATAATCTTTACTTTAGCTATTGTGGGGTTAATTGTTATTGCTTTATTGGTAAAAAAACAAATAAAATTATCTGATTTTTATGGTGCATTAATCTTACCATTGGTATGTGTGTTAATTTTTGTTATATGGCTTTCTTATCATGGAATGATTGAGCGTTATTGGCTGGCAAATTACATATTTAATCTCTATATCCCGGATGTGTATGGCAATTTAGTTGAAAAAACAAAGCCAGAGTTTTATGTTGTTAGTTCAATAGCATTTGTTGGTTTTTTATACTTTATTGTTAAAGGTAATATTTCACAAAGAATAGTAAGTACATTGTGGTTAGCAGAGGCTGTGCAAAGATTATTTTATTTTTCTTTAGATCGCCATTATTACTACCAAATGCATATTTTTAACGCTATAATGGCTGGAGCAATACTTTGGGTTATAATAAAAAAATACAATGTGTTATCTTTATTATGTGTTTTGTTATCTATTGCAGGATGTTATACATTTGGTCAATATTGCTTAAAAATGAAACTTCATCCTAATTACCATAGATACGTTACCCCAAAATATGTTATAGAACAAACCAATAGGTGTGATGCTGTATTGAATGGTTATGGTGTAACATATGGAATTTTTTCAAAAGATTTAACGTATTACTGGAATTTAAATGGGCAGTTAGACGTAATTGGTAATAAAATAGGCCTTGCTCCTCTTCATGATTTAAATAATGTAATAGAAAATAATTTGCCACGTATAATATATACAGGGTCTTATTGGGATGAAAAATTAAAGAAACAAAATATTTATGTAGAGGTGCATAAAGTTTCAGATAGAATAAAAAAGAAATATTACAATCAATCTTTGTTTGTTGATGTATTTATTTTGAAGCCTGAGTACCAAAAAAGGCGTAGATGTAAATATGATGTGAATACAGATAGCTGGAATTATTATAATTTTTAAGGTAACAAAAAATGAGTGGTATATTAAAAAAAATAGCTTATTCAACACTTGGTTTATACATTACGTTTTGTATATCTCTCTTTATATGGATTATTATATATAGTGGTTCTGGAGACGGAGACACTTTAGAGCATGTTCATTCTTCATGGCTAGTTTATATAGGTAAAGTTCCTTATAAAGATTTTTTTCAGCATCATAATCCTTTATTATGGTATTTAGGAGCACCATTTGTCGGACTTTTTGAATATAGCTTGCGGGCTGTAGATGCCGCAAATATGTTGGCAGTCACATCAACTGTTATCACAATGTTTTATATTTATAGAATACATAAAAAGATTTTAAATAGTATTTTAGGAGGCTTGATAGCAATAGCCTTTTTTGCATTACCTCAAGATAGTTTGTATAATAAAGATTTTAAGCCTGATAATTTTATGGTAATGTGTATTGTAGCAGGGATTTATTATCTTCTTTGTTATATAAAAAACAAAGGGTTATTTAATTTGTGTCTTTCGTTTTTGTTATTTTTTACCTCTTTTATGTTTACACAAAAAGCAGTTTTAGAAATATTTTGTTTGGGATTTGTTGTATTATATTTTATAAAAGAAAAAAAAGTATCGTTAAATGATTGTTTGATATCGTCTATTTTGCCTATTACCATATTTGCTTTATTCTTGGCATATCTGTTTAGCCATGATGTTTTAGGTTTATATTTTAAGGCAAATTTTGAGCTAAATTCTCACATACCAGCTGTATTTTATACAAGAAGATTTATACACCCAAGTTATGAGATGATGGTTCCTATTTTTATTTCATTATACGGGTGTTTTAGGTATTTGTATCATTCTAACGTTTATGCAAAAATTTTAGGTGTAGTTTTTATTTTTGAATACATCATAAGAATGTTTTACTTTACCCCATTTATTTATTATTTTGCATTTCTTCATGCCGCGTCATCAATTTATGCAGGTTACACATTATCAGAAATGGTGCAAAAAAATAAATATATAATATACATTGTTATTGCATATTTTTTAACTCTAGGCGGAATTTATGCAAATATTTATAGTAAACGAATAACTGTAGGTGATAGTTATAAATATGGTGCATCAGGTTTTGTTTTGGAATTAACAAATCCTTGTGATTATGTTGTAAATGGGTATAGAATAGGATATAACTTATTTGGGAAAGATGTTGATTTTATATGGAATTTGTTGGGACAAATAGATGTAATTGCAGCAACTATTGGTATTAGACCAACAGCTGACTTGGAAACGTTAATTCGTAAATATCGTCCTAAAATTATTTATGGTGAAAATTATTATGATACATACAGAGAGTATCGTGGAGAAATAGGTGTTCATCCAATTCATTGGATTAGTAAACATTTATTAAACGAAATGTATTTACCGCTAAATCGTGATAATTTGTATATTTTAAAGCCAGAATATCAAAGCTACGATTGTAAGTATAATTACAGAACTAAAACTTATGAGTATAGAGATAAGTTTTAGTAAAAATTTTACAATTATAACTTACAATAAACCTATAAAAATAAGAGATGAAGGGAGGTTAATATGCGTGTAGTTATAAAAAAAGATTATGAGGATGTAACAGATTGGGCAGCAACATATATTGCTTATAAAATAAGTAGAGCACGTCCAACCCCCTCAAAACCATTTGTTTTAGGACTACCTATGGGAGATACACCCAAAGGAATATATAAAAAACTAGTGGAGTTAAATCATAAAGGAAAGTTATCTTTTGCCAATGTTGTAATCTTTTGTATGAATGAGTTTGTAGGTCTAGATGCCAAAGCTCCGCAAAGTTGTCATAGTTATATGAATGAGTTTTTGTTAAAGCATGTAGATACAAAAGCATCAAATATTTATATTTTAGATGGTAAAACCAAAAACTATGAAAAAGAATGTTCCAATTTTGAATTAGCAATAAAACAAAAAGGAGGAATAGATTTGTTTGTAGGTGGAGTTGGTGAGGATGGACACATTGCATTTAATGAACCATTTTCATCTTTGTCATCTCTTACACGTGTTAAAACCTTAACAACAGAGACAATGAAAGCAAAGGCTAAATTGTTTGGTGATGATATAACCAAAGTGCCTCATACTGTTTTAACTGTTGGGGTTGGAACAATAATGTCTGCAAAAGAAGTTTTATTCTTAGCTACAGGAGAAAATAAAGCAAAGGCTACAAAATCTGCGATAGAAGAGGGTGTTAATCACAAATGGCCAGTAAGTGCGCTTCAAATGCATAAACATGGTATATACTTATGTGATGAAGATGCTGCATCTAAACTAGAAAAAGAAACTATAATTTATTTAAAAGATATTGAACGTAATGCGTATTAAAATATATGAAAAATTACAATCATTGTCAGAGGAGAAGTATAAAAACTTCTCCTTAAAACTATTACCTAAAAATACAAAATTAATTGGAGTTAGAATTCCTTTAATTAAAAATTTAGCAAGGCAATTAATAAAAGAAAGTATTTCAAATAAATATTTGCAAATATCATTAGAAGAATTTATTTATCAAGAAGAAAAAATGCTCTATTCATTATTGATTGCATATTCAAAAATAGATAAAAATGAAAAGATAAAATATATCAAAAACTATGTTTCTTTTATAAAAAATTGGTCAGAATGCGATACGTTTTGTTCTGCACTAAAGGATGTTAAACAAGCCCCAGATTTCTTTTATAATAACTTTTATGATTATCATAAAAGTCTATCAGAATATGAGATAAGATTTTTTTATGTAATAGCCTTAAATTATTTTATAAATGATAAATACCTTCCTTTGATTTTGGATTTAATAAAACAACAAAAATGTGTTGGGTTTTATGATAAAATGGCGGTATCTTGGTTTTTGGCAACAGCCTACAATAAATACCCCAAGTTAATAGAAGATTTTTTAATAAATGAAAATTTAGATGATTTTATACTAAAAAAGAGCATAAGCAAAATATGCGATTCTTATCAAGTAAATAAAGAGGCTAAAATTCATTTAAGAAAATTAGCCTCAAACAAGCAATAAATTAATCTTTGTATATAGGAAATCTGCTTGTAAGTTCTAATACAGCTGTTTTAGATTTTTCTAAAACATTTTCTTTATCATCTGTATGAAGAGCATCAATTACATCAGCTATAATATTTCCTATGATTTCAAATTCTTTTTCCTTAAATCCTCTTGTTGTTCCAGCAGGACTTCCAAGTCTAACTCCAGAAGTTTTTGAAGGAGGAAGAGGGTCAAAAGGAATAGAATTTTTATTGACTGTAATATTTACACTATCAAGGGCTTCAGTTAATTCTTTTCCATTGATTTTCTTAGATGTTAAATCTACTAAAATAAGATGTGTATCTGTACCATCTGAAACAAGTTTAAGCCCACGATTTTTTAGTGTCTCACCAAGAGCTTTTGCGTTTTTAATAACTTGAGTTGAGTATTTTTTAAACTCATCACTTATAGCTTCTTTAAAGCAAACAGCTTTAGCTGCAATAACATGCTCAAGAGGTCCGCCTTGCATTCCAGGGAAAATTGAAGAATTAATTTTTTTAGCAATATCAGGATTGTTGGTTAGTATAATACCGCCTCTAGGTCCTCTTAATGTTTTATGAGTAGTACTCGTTACAACATCAGCAAAGTTTAATGGGGTAGGATATAGATTGCTTGCAACAAGGCCAGCAAAGTGGGCCATGTCTACCATCAAATATGCGCCACATTCATTTGCAATTTCTCTAAACTTCATAAAATCAATAACTCTAGGATAAGAAGAGCATCCTGCAATAATTAATTTAGGTTTATATTCTAAAGCTAGCTTTTTTACTTCATCATAGTCTATTAAGCCTGTGTCTTTTTGAACACCATAAGAAATAGAGTTAAACCATTTTCCAGAAATAGACACCTTTGCGCCGTGTGTTAAGTGTCCGCCAGCATCAAGCCCCATGCCTAATATCGTGTCACCTGGTTTAAGAAGAGCACCATATACAGCCATATTTGCTTGAGAGCCAGAATGAGGTTGAACATTTGCAAACTCTGCGCCAAAAAGTTTTTTTAATCTATCTATCGCAAGTTGTTCAATAATATCTACATATTCACATCCTCCATAATAGCGATTCTTTGGATATCCTTCAGCATATTTATTTGTTAGGATAGAACCTTGAGCCTCGAGAACAGCTTTAGAGACAATATTTTCAGATGCAATAAGTTCAATATTGTTTTGTTGGCGTTTTAACTCACATGATATTGCATCATAAATTTCATTATCAAAATTTTCTAAATTAATCATTTGTCCCCCTTTTTTATAAATCCAATAAGTCAATTCTTTTTTGATGTCTCCCACCTTCAAATTCGGTATTTAAAAATATATCGATTCTTTTAAGTACATCATTGCTATCCATTGTTCTGCCACCAAAAACAATTACATTCGCATTATTATGTTTTTTAGCCATAACCGCAACTTCATCATCATATAATAAAGCTGCACGGATTCCCTTATGGCGATTAGCTCTAATAGATATACCAACCCCTGTTCCACAAACAAGGATTCCTAAATCAGATTCTTTTTCTAAAATATTTTTAGCTAATTTGTCCGCAAAAACAGGGTAATCTACAGAAGAATTATCATTTGTGCCTAAATCAGCCACATTAAAGTTTTTATTTTTTAGAAAATTAAAGATAATTTCTTTTAATTCTACACCACCATGGTCAGAAGCAATAGCAATTTTCATAATAAAACCTCCTATTAAAATTCACTAAAATTAAAGCAAAACAAGTAATTAAAATAAATGATAATAAATATCTATGCACAGAATAAATTTTTTTCACATTTTAAAAAAAAGATGTTGACGTTCAAAATTTTTCATGTATAAATACAAATCACCACGTCGTTGGTACTCAAGGATGGCCGGTTGGCAGAATGGCTCATGCAGAGGACTGCAAATCCTTCTATATCGGTTCGATTCCGGTACCGGCCTCCAAGTATTCCGACTTAGCTCAGCGGTAGAGCAATCGGCTGTT
>JAZRAL010000054.1:0-27981 GCA_045634545.1 Alphaproteobacteria bacterium
AAATAAAAAATACATTAATTTTATACATTAAGCTAAAGACAAGTTCTATTCCTTAATTTCATTTCTAAAAAAGAACTCTACAATTGAGCAAAATATTTTTTGTAGATAAAATATACGACGAGCTCAATGTAAATCGACCTATTTTTATTTCATACATATTATATAACAAACATTATCCTAAAAAATTAACCCTGACATAAATGCTAAGGACAATTATCCATTACTATACAATAAATATATCACCCAAGCTCAATTACCTGTTAACTAAAACAAGCTCTATCTACTATCGAGCTATCAAACTTTAGTTATATTTTTTTTACCAAAAATTTCAATAACACGCATAAAAAACACTAAAGCTAAAAACTAAAGTAAAAAAAACAATTTTTATTATAAATCACACAAACAACGCTAAAAATAAAACTTATTTAATTTTTATTACTAATTATATTCTTTCTAAAGACAATAGCCTTAAAAAAACAAAATAACTCCCCTTTTCTACTTTCTTTTATATTTTGTCAATTTAGACAAAACATATTATCCCCTCTGTTTAATATTCTTCTGAAAATTCATAGCAATATAATCATCATAACTTATTATTTCTTGATTATTTAGCTTTCTTATATGATTTTCTAGCAACTTAGATAAATGATAATCCGGACGAAAATACTCCTTATACTCTGCAGGAATCAACTCATTAACTCTTTTATATTCACCTAACTTTACATTTGGAGTACATAAATTATGCAATATTTCATCAGCCTTATCTAAATACAATGAGCAAAAATTATCTTTATCAGGATCTGGTATCATATTTTTTTGTTTATCTAAAACAAAATTGATTATAATCAATTATTTTTATTACTCCTAAATTTCAAATAAATTTTTTGCTTTTTTACATCATCTTTTCGTTCAATCACTTCATTTTCTTTATATATTTTAGCCAAACCTTTTCCATCACTCATATCTAAAACAACATCTTTAATCACAGCTTTCTTTTCAAACTTAGATTTTAGCAAATTTAATAAATCTTTACACCCCTCACCAGTTAATCCTGAAACACCAACACTATTTAATTTATTCTTTTCTTTTAAAAACTCACGCTCACTTTCTTCCAATAAATCTATTTTATTATATACCTCAACATAATTATCTTCGTATTCTATTTTAGTTAATCCCAATTCATGTAATACATTACAAACATCATTTCTTTGTTCTTTATATTGAGCATTCGATACATCAATTACATGCAAAATAATATCTGCCTCAAGCACTTCTTCCAAGGTTGCCCTAAAAGACATAACAAGCTCATGAGGAAGATTTGAAATAAACCCAACAGTGTCAGAAATTATAACATCAAGCCCTTTTGCTAGCTCTAATTTTCTCATTGTAGGATCAAGTGTTGCAAAAAGCATATCCTTAGCCAAAACTTTTGCTTTAGTTAATTTATTAAACAATGTCGATTTTCCAGCATTAGTATAGCCAACAAGCGCAACAACAGGATATGGAACTTTTACTCTTGCCCCTCTTTGAATAGTTCTAGTTTTTTTAACCTTCTCTAAATCTTTTTTGATTTTCAAAATTCTATTATCAATATGACGTCTATCTAATTCTATTTGTGTTTCACCTGGACCACCTAAAAAACCACCACCACCACGTTGTCTTTCTAAGTGCGTCCAGCTACGAACCAACCTTCCTCTTTGATATGTTAAATGAGCTAATTCAACCTGAAGTTTTCCTTCTTTTGTTTGCGCTCTTCGCCCAAAAATTTCTAAAATAACCGCTGTTCTATCAATAACTTTAAGATTTAGACTTTTTTCGAGATTTCTCTGTTGTATAGCACTAATTGGTTGATCAACAACAAGTAATTCTACTTCTTTTTCAACACATTCATTCTTAAGACGTTCAATAACGCCTTTACCAAAGAAACTCCCCGGAATAATTTTTTGAACTTTTACACTACAACAAAGGACAGCCTCTTGCCCCATTGCTACAACCAAACCACTTGCCTCATCTTCTCTATTTTTAATATCTTCAAGAGAATTAACTTGATTTGATGTTTTCACAATAGGACAAACAATAGCTGTCCTTGTTTTCTTGTCTTTCTCAACGAGTTGCAAAGTTAACCTTCAACAACATCAATTGGTGTCGCTGGCATAATCGTCGAAACTGCATGCGAATAAACAAGTTGAGTATGACCATCACGTCTAAGCAACAAAGAAGTTGCGTCAAACCATGTAATCACACCTTGCAATTTAACTCCGTTAATTAAAAAAACAGTAACAGAGATTTTTTTATCTTTAATATCATTTAAAAAATCAACTTGTGCATTTGTA
Organism: Alphaproteobacteria bacterium; assembly: GCA_045634545.1. GTDB lineage: Bacteria > Pseudomonadota > Alphaproteobacteria > RF32 > CAG-239 > CAG-267. The sequence goes on from JAZRAL010000054.1 coordinate 2,334, forward strand.
GTCATCTTTAATTTCCTTATTATATTTATCCTCATTATGCCAACAAAAGATTCCCTCCCTTGTCTGCACATATTAAATATAAACTCAATTTAGTTAACATATTCTAAACCTCTGAAAAATTATATAAAAAAAAATGGCACATTTGTGCCACTTTTTATTTTTATTTAACAAAATCCTTAAATTGCTTTTCTAAGTCTTGCTAAACTTTCATCTTTTCCAAGAATAGATGCAACTTCACTAGCTCCACCAGGAGTTGTTTCTAAACCTGTTAAAGCTATTCTTACAGGATACAAAACTTGACCATTTTTCAATCCATTCTGAACAGCAACATTTTTTAAGCATTCAAAAATACTTTCATTAGTCCATGTATCAAGCCCTTCAAGAGCAACAAGCGCTAATTTCAAAGATTTTCCAGCAATTTCAACATCTGTTTTCATTTTTTTATTAACAAACAACTCTTTTGAATATGCTGGCAATTCCTCAATAAACATAACTTGATCTTTTATATCAAGAAGAGTCTCAATACGAGGTTGTAAAACTTTTGAAAGTTCAACCTTATTAACATCTTTTGTTAAAAATTTAGCATATTCTTTCTCTGCTAATTTATGAAAATCATTAAAATCCAACTCTCTAATATAACAACCATTCATCCATTTTAATTTTTGTATATCAAAAATAGCTGGAGATTTATTCAAACGATTCGCATCAAAAACTTGTTCTAATTCTTTTAATGAAAAGATTTCTTGCTCAGTTCCTGGATTCCATCCTAAAAGCGCTATATAATTTAAAATAGCTTCTGGCAAATATCCCTTAGCCACTAAATCCTGAAAAGAAGCATCTCCATTTCTCTTAGATAATTTATGATGAGCATCTTTCATAACTTGCGCAACATGCACATAAATAGGAGGCTCCCACCCAAAAGCTTCATATATAAGATTATATTTAGGAGTAGATGAAATATATTCATTTCCTCTAACCACATGAGTAATTTTCATCAAATGATCATCAACTACATTTGCAAAATTATATGTAGGAAAACCATCACTTTTTAATAACACACCTTCATCAAGCTCATCATAATCTATCTCAATTTCGCCATAAACAACATCATTGAATAAAGACTTCCCCTTTTTATTAATTGTTTGTCTGATAACAAAAGGCTCACCATTAAGAACTCTTTTCTTAGCTTCTTCTAAAGAAATATTTTTACAAGGATCAACAAACTTTGTATTTGTTTCATCATCTTTTTGCTCATCAGCTTCATCTTTTGAGCAAAAACAATAATGTGCACCACCAAGTTCAACCAATTTATGAGCATATTCTTGATATAAGCTCAAACGTTCAGATTGAATATACGGACCATATTCTCCACCAATATCTGGACCTTCATCCCAATTCATACCAACAGTTTTTAAAGTATTATAAATAATATCTGTAGCTCCTTCTACATAACGCTTCTGATCCGTATCCTCAATACGTAAAATAAACTGCCCCCCATCTCTTTTAGCAATCAAATATTCATACAAAGCTGTTCTTAAATTACCAATATGCATATATCCGGTAGGACTTGGAGCAAAACGAGTTCTTGATATCATATTAAATACTCTCCTAAAAAACTAAAACTTCTACCAACATTTATACTAAAACAAACAAAAAGTAAAGAACAAACTATAAAAAAATAAGGGAGCATAAACTCCCCTATTTTTCTCAACTATAAAACAACTTAAAAATACCAAACTCCCAAATAAAGCATTCCCACAGTCATTATATATAACATATAAAAAATACTTACTTTAAGAGCAAATTCATCATATATTTTTCCAACATATCTAGCTTCACCAAACTCATTTTTTACATCACCCCCCTTATAAAACAAAGTAACAACAAAAAACTTCAAAGAATAATATAAAACAGAATATAAAAATGTCACAAAACACCCACTCAAAAACAAAGCTAACAACTCAAAATTAACATTCATCAATTCATCAATTGCTATCATAAGAATACTCATAACAACTACACCCATAAATACTTGTTCGAGATACCCATACCATGCAAGTTTTCCCAAGTCATGCATACGACGTACAAGCATAGAAAAAATTGGAATAAGCGGCAATAAAACACTTCCCCAATAAAAAATTTGAGCCATAGTTACATATGTATCAATCTTTTCTATTCCATATCCTAAAACATTAGCATCTATTAAAAATTTTGAAGAAAGAAAATAACTACATTTTAATTGAATAATCACACTCAATACAGCATTAACCAATAAGAAACACCATATTTCTAGTCTAGAACTGCGACCTTTTAAATTAAAACTATTTTTCCACCCATCATAAAATATCCTAAAAAACAAGTCCGGTGTAATTTTTTCATCATTTTTATTATCAACAACATCTGCCTTTTTCTTGATATTTTTTGACATTGTTTTCTTAGCACCCGCTTTTTTAGTTAACTTTACAACCTCTTTATTAGTCATCACAAAACTCCTAATCTTCATTTATATAACATATCTTATAATCTAAAATTATTAAAATTAATTTAATCGCATCACAAACCTAAAATAGAAACAAAAAAATATTGACAAAAAGATTTTTATATTATAATTTTCCGTACACAAATATACAATTCTGTCTATAATTATCAGATAATAATTTACAAATCTTTTCATAATAAAAAGAGGTTTCATCCTCTACCAAAGTGCAGATGCGTGAGCATATGTACTTTTTCAAAAGAAAATACTAGAGAGAATATATATAACTTCTCACATAAATAAGACTTTTTTACCAATGATTAAAATCCAGTAAGTCCCTACGTGAGTAACGACCATCTGGTTAGAGTTTTTTCAACGCTCTACGAGTTCTTTTTTTTCTCCCTGTGCTATACCCCCTATAGCGCAGGGTTTTTATTTTAACTTATCTTTCAAATACTTATAAGTATATCCTTTTTTCTTTTTTACAATTTCTTCAGGAGTACCAGTCGCCACAATTTTTCCCCCGCCATCGCCACCTTCCGGCCCCATATCTACAATGTAATCAGCCACTTTAATCACATCTAAATTATGTTCAATAACAATCACAGTATTCCCTTGATCAACAAAAGCTTGCAACACCTTCAAAAGCTTATTTATATCTTCAAAATGAAGTCCAGTTGTTGGCTCATCTAAAATATAAACAGTCTTACCAGTTGCTCTTTTGGATAATTCTTTAGATAGCTTAATTCTTTGCGCTTCACCACCTGACAATGTTGTCGCAGGTTGTCCTAAATGAATATACCCAAGACCAACTTTCTGCAATAGCTCCAAACGACTACGAATTGATGGAATATTGTTAAAAAACTCAACAGCTTCATCAACAGTCATATCCAAAACATCAGCAATTGATTTACATTTATAAGTAACTTCTAAAGTTTCACGATTAAATCTCTTACCATGGCATTCATCACACTCAACATAAACATCAGGTAAAAAATTCATCTCAATTTTTGTAACACCATCACCTTTACAAGCCTCACAGCGCCCACCTTGAACATTAAACGAAAATCTACCCGCTTGATATCCTCTAGCTTTAGACAAAGGAAGCTCAGCAAACCAATCTCTAATATATGTAAATACACCAGTATATGTGGCTGGGTTTGATCTAGGGGTTCTACCAATTGGTGATTGATCTATATCAATAACTTTATCAATATTTTCTACACCGATAAGTTCATCATATACACCAGCATGTTCACGAGTTTTATTCAATTCTTTATTAAGCGCCTTATACAATGTTTCTAAAATAAGCGAAGATTTTCCCCCTCCTGAAACACCTGTAACAAGACAAAGAGTTCCTAAAGGAACTTTTAAGTTCACATTTTTTAGATTATTTGTTTTCGCACCTTTAAGTTCCAAAAATTTACCATTACCTTTACGACGTTTCAAAGGAATACTAATTTCTTTATTCCCATTTAAATATTGAGCCGTAAGCGATTTTTTATTTTTCAAAACTTCTTCTACACTACCCTCTGCTACAACTTCACCTCCAAGCTCGCCAGCTCCAGGTCCCATATCAACCAAATAATCTGCACATCTTATTGCGTCTTCATCATGTTCAACAACAATTACCGTATTACCAATATCTCGAAGTCTATTAAGTGTTTCAAGAAGTCTATCATTATCACGTTGATGAAGTCCAATAGAAGGCTCATCAAGTACATAAAACACTCCCGTCAAACCAGAACCTATCTGAGAGGCTAAACGAATACGTTGACTTTCTCCTCCAGACAAACCACCTGATTGTCTTGAAAGCGTCAAATAATCTAGTCCCACATTATTTAAGAATTCCAATCTTTCAATTATTTCCTTTAATATTTTATGCGCAATTTGTTGTTTTTGTGGGGTAAGTTGCCCCTCTACTCCTCTAAACCAAAATAGAGCTTCTTTTATTGATAAATCAGAAACTTCCATAATATCTTTACCACAAACTTTAACAGCTAAAGCTTCGTCTTTTAAGCGTTTACCTTTACAAAACATGCAAGGTGCCGCAGATTGATAATGTGATAATTCTTCTCTTGAAGCCATAGATTCTGTTTCCAAAAATCTTCTCTCCATATTTGGTATAACCCCCTCAAAAGGCTTATCCGAAACAAAAGAAGAATAATATATTGGCACACAAACATTACCACTACCATAGAGAATAATATTTCTAGCTTTTTCAGGTAAATCCTTCCAAGGAGTATCCTGAGAAATACCTAAAAAATCACACAGTGATATTAAAGTCTGCTTATAAAAAGAAGACTTAAACCCATACCATGGAGCTATTGCACCTTGAGCAATACTTTTAGAAATGTTTGGTATAACCAATGCTTCATCCATATATAATTTTGCTCCTATTCCATCACAATGAGGGCATGCTCCTTGCGGATTATTAAAAGAAAATAATCTTGGCTCAATTTCTTCAATCGTAAATCCAGAAACAGGACACGCATATTTTGATGAACAGGTAAATCTAGAATTATCTGTCAAATTATCTACATATAAAATTCCATCACTAATTTTAAGCGCTGTCTCAACAGATTGAGCTACTCTCTCTCCCATATCCTCATCTTTAATAATGAGTCTATCAACAACAACTTCAATATCATGCTTAATATTTTTTTCTAAACTAGGAATTTCTTCTAAATCATATACTTCGCCATCTATTTTTACACGTTGAAAACCTTGTTTAAGAAGCCCTTCTAATTCTTTTTTAAACTCCCCTTTTCGTCCTCTAACCATTGGCGCAACAAGCATAATTTTTGTACCAACATCAAGACTTAAAATTTTATCAACAATCTGACTTACAGTTTGAGCTTCAATAGGAAGGCCTGTTGCAGGAGAATAAGGGGTCCCCGCTCGTGCCCATAACAATCGCATATAGTCATATATTTCTGTAATAGTACCAACTGTTGAACGAGGATTATGAGAAGTTGTTTTTTGTTCAATAGATATAGCTGGAGCCAACCCTTCAATAGAATCAACATCTGGTTTCTTCATTAAATCTAAAAACTGACGAGCATACGAAGACAAACTCTCAACATATCTTCTTTGCCCTTCTGCATATATAGTATCAAACGCAAGAGAAGATTTTCCAGAACCAGACAATCCCGTAATAACAGTCAACTTATTCTTAGGAATAGAAATATTAACATTTTTTAAATTATGCTCTCTAGCACCTTTTATTTCAATAAATTTACTCTCAGCCATACAAATACCTCCAAGTAGAATTAAATATACTACTTTTGTTCTTTTTGCAAGAGTTATTTAATAAAAAAATCTAAAAATACAATTTCGTTCACATATTTTACAAGAATTACTTAAACTTCCAAACAACAGTACAAACATCTTCTTTACAACCACATATTTTTTCTGCACGCTCATCAGCCACATAACGAGCCCCTTTTGCTAAAAATATGTTATTTGCTTTAACATCTGCTTGCTTTGAATCTAAATAAATTTCATCCAAAACCCCACTAGGTGTTGCACTTGCATAAGCACCAACTGCTATAAGACCTAACTCTTCTAACTCTCCTAAACGAAACAAAGCCATACATCCCATTTTACTTAAACCTTGAAATGATACTTCAAATGCAGACTTATTTTTATCAGGATAAGTAGAAGAATAATACACATCAACACCACCTAAATAAGCATTAGTTGGCTCCATAATACCTTGACGCATCATCCTTTTAGGGTAAACCTTCATTTTATCAGCTATTTTATAATCAAACTCACCATAATTTCCCTGATTTTGATAAGCATCATGAATATTGTGAACTAATTCAATAATTTCTTCTGTACATTGATTAATTTTTAATTTTTCGACACTATTTTTATAGGATCTAATCCCCAAGTAGCCAAGCATAATAAATGCTAAAAAGCCAATAATTTTAAAGATAACTCTCACATCTTGCTTTTTATTCTCAGCCATATCTCAATCTCACCTAAAAAATATCCCAACAAATTACTCAATTAATATCTATATAATACAAGTCTTTTTTTTATAATCAACAATAAACAAACGTTATCAAACATTCTATGTTAACTTTACAAGCTGCATCTATCTTATCTATCTGGATCATTTCGTTGTATCCATGCTAACATTGCTTTTTGCATACGATCTTGTACATTATCAATTCTATTTTGATTTCTCACAACAGCTCTTTGTTGATAACGATTCCGAATAATAGATTCTCTTCTATATTCTTCTCTTTTAGCCAACAACTGATGAATCTTTTTAGCTTTTTCAAAATCTACCTCTGACGGATCATTCTTACCTAATCTTTGGAATTGATAATACTTACCCTTACCATCATTTCCATCAAATCTATGCTCATTTAATATCTTCACACTATTATTAAACTCATCAGTATCTTCAAAATGTTCTATTGGTATATGAAGTTTTTTACGCCAGTTTGGATAAAATCTTCTATCATTACCATTTATTTCCATAAGAGATTTTTTTGAAGATAAAGTCATATCTACATCAAGTGTACCTGGAATATTTCCCATTTCACTCACACCAAAAATATCCGAAAATGGAACCATCATAAGAGCTGAACGTGAACGAGCTAAATAATCTATAGATGCAGTTAGATACCCCTTAGGAACATCATTTGCTTCTTCCCTTGGATTACAAGAAGGAACACCTCCTACTTTATCCCAACACCCATATTCTGACAGCCTTTGATTCATTGTGATACGCTGTGTTGCATACTGCTCAAACATATTATTTAAGATTTCTTCATTATAAAATCCTAATGCTTTCTTTTGCCATATATCTTGCACATTCCATTGATTAAGAAGTGTTGGTGTATCATGCGTAGATGTTGCACATACCGATAATTGTTGGTAATTTTCAGGTCTACACATTTCACCATGGCAGTCCCTCTCAAAAGGCAATACTTTATATGAAAGAATACCATAATCTTCCATCTGTTGACGGAACTCATTAGTTGTGGCACCTAAATCCTCACCAATAATCATTGTTTTATGACGATGGCTTTCAAGCGCAACCAATGCCATTAACTCTTCAGAATTATAATAAACAAATGTACCATTATGACCATTAAATGGATGAAAATATAAACGATTTAACTGCAATACGTGGTCAATACGCATACATCCTGCATATTTCATATTAGCTTCTAAAATTCGACGATAAGGTTCATACCCCTCTTCTTGAAGTCTAACAGGATTAAATCCCAACACATTCCATACTTGTCCAGTTGGTGATAATTCATCAGGTGTCGCACCTGCACTTCCTTGAATAAATAAATCTTTATAATACCAAGCTTCAAACCCCTTTGGTGATGCTCCAACAGCCATATCCATATAAAGACCAATTTTCATACCAGAGTTAAGACAAACATCTTTAACTTCATTTAGTTGCTTTGTACATTGCCATTGAGCGTATTTATAAAACTCAATTTCATCTTTATGAGCTTCCATAAAATCTTGCACAGTTTTCGAATTAGGATCTTTGTATTCTTTAGGCCAATATGTCCAATCAAGAGGCGTTGGATCTTGTTTAGAAAAATAATTACTCAAAGCCCTAAATGTTGCATATTTATCTAAAATACCATCTTGCTCATCACAATACACCGAATATTTATTATACTCTTCACGTATTGCATCTAACTCTCCTTGTGATAACACATTGAACTTATCATCCGCATATCGACGATTACAATCATTATACTTTTTAAACTCTTTATAACATCTATAAAGAATATCATCAACCAATTCTTGACTAGTAGTATAGTCTACATATGATCTACGACGATTTCTTTCAATTTTTCTCTGAAATTCTGGACTACTATAATATGCTTTAATTTCTGGACTTCTTTTAAACTCATCAATAGCTGTAACATCTAAATATACATAATTAAAAAACATTCTGCTATCAGGAGAATAAGGTGATGCATTTTCAGGTTGATCAGAACGATTTGCATGAACTGGATTAACCCCCAAAAGACCAGCACCATTTTTACCCGTAATATAACCAATTTGTGCTAAATCGCTATAATTACCAATACCTAAATTATTAGCACTTACTTGCTCATAAAGTTGAACGGGAACTCCCCATGTCTTATTACCATCTCTTATCCCTATCCCATCATAACATTTTTCAGGAGCAGAAATAATATGAGAACGACAGGCTACTTCAACACCATTCTTATCAATATAAGAAAACTCAACCTGATGATATCCAAGTTTTACATCAAATGGAAATCTAAATTGATATTTTCGATAAGTTTTATCACCAATCACATGCTCTGACGATTTTCCTTTTTCTCTAGAACCAGGCTCTAAATCTTTAACAAGCACTTCACCTGAATAAACCTTTTCAGCATCATCAAAAACAAGTTCACCTCTATAATGTTTTTTAGGATTTTCATCTTCTAAAAAACTCCATTTTAATTCTGTCACACCATCTGGAAGTGAAACCTCAATAGTATCAACTCTATTTTGTCTTAATACTGGCACATGATGAACAATCTGCCTAAAATTTGCATCTTTTTTTTGCCTAACTAGTTCTTTTACTGTCAGCAAATTCTCCATAAACAATTGTTCATTTTGTGTTTTATAATCAAAGTCTTTAGCTAAAACCCCCATAGACTTTAGCATACCGACCTTCATATCTGGTGTAGATTGATATTCTATACCAAACAAATCAGCCAACAACCCAAGATTAGTATTAAAATCTTCGATTTCGCTATTATTCATATTAAAAAATTCCTTATACATAAACGTTACTATATTATACTTCCGAGTATAGATATTAAAATATCTTTGTCAAAGCTATTTAGCCCCTTGTGAATAAGAAAGTATATTGCGATTTATGTCTTTAAATATAATAATTTTTTTCCTCAAATTAACCTAAAAAAAAGTATATAAAAATAAAAAAAATTAAGTTTTAAAATAAACTTTTTATTAACCAAAATATAAATAATCTACAAAAATAAAAAAAGAGGAAAATCATGCAAAATTTTACACTACACACACACAACAATGAACTTCGTTTTGATGGTATGGCAGATGCCAAAACTATGATATCTGCAGCTCAAGAAAAAGGCTTTACAACCATTGGAGTAACTAATCATCTTCTTGTAAATGAATCACTTAAATTTGATTCTCAAAATGAACCTATGTACTTTGACGATTTTAACAAAGCAAGAGATATCTATTTACGCCACATTGAAATTTTAGAAAACCTAAAATCAAAATTTAATATTGATATAAAAATAGGTTTTGAATGTGATTTTTTTACTTCCCCAAAATGGCGAAATAATTTTGAAAAGATGATACAAAAATTACCTGTAGACTACCTAATAGGCTCTAATCACTTTTTAAAAAATAAAGATGAAAGCTTTCTTTGCAATATCTATCACATGAAAAAACTAGAAAAACAACCTTCCCCCGAAGAACTACATGATTACACAATCAATCATTTCAAAAACATTATTGAGTGCATAAAAAGCGGATACTTTACATTTATTGCTCATCTCGATTACTGTACCATATTTAACTACGGAACAAACGAATGCTACAATGATCTAAAACACGAAATAATTGAAACACTTATAAAAACTAAAACTCCATTTGAGCTAAATACAAGTGGTTATGATAGAGTAGATGTACCCCACCCCCATCCTTGGATATTAGATATTTTAGCTAAAGACAACACTGTCCCAATAATAATAAGTGATGATGCACACGATCCTTCAAGACTTGGTAAATATTTTGATAAAGCTGAAACTCTCTTAAAAGAGCTAAGTTACACAAATCGTTTTACCCTTGATATGTTGCAAAAGAAGTTTTAGACAAAATAAATATTGACAAAACTCTTTTTTCATATTATAAAAAAAGCATAAAAAAATTATTAAACAATTATTAACAAAAAAAATAGATATGAATATGAAAACATTATCAATCCAGACACCTGAAGACATTCGTCGTAAAATGATTGATGTTTTCGGAAAAGCAATGCCTGAAATAAAAAAGTTAAACTCATATCCTATGATTGTCATTGACAACCCGGATTCTTCAAAAATTAGCCAGGATTTCAACATCCACTGGATTTGGATTTTGCCAAACAATGAAGCAATCACATACGGAAACAACGGAAAAAACCGTTTTGTTTTCCACCCCAAAATGACAGACACAGTATATGCTGCAAACTTAAACATTTCTGACGGCATTGAAATCATCCCGATGTACGGCTCAACAGCGCCAGACCAAACGCTTGCTATCTTAAGCGTAAAAAAAGTACGCTACCAACGAGACAACGTTACATTCGAAGAATCCGTTGTAGTTGTTGAAAAGGCCAAAGCAGAAGCCGCAGAAATCTCACAACTATACACAAAAAACTATGATTGTGAGTATCTCTAAAAAAAGCACCCCACTTTGGGGTGCTTTTTATTTTCTATATCTTTAATTCAAAAATAAACTCCTTATATAAAATAAGAAACACAACCAAAGGAGAAAAATATGGAAACTTATTTATTCATAGCACTTATATTCATATATATTTTAACTGCCTTCATCTTACCTAAAATCATCTTAAAAAGAATATGGACTTTGGCCTATATAGTATCATTTATCATCACTTGCATATCAATATTTTACATAAAAATTTATGCAACAGATACTTTAATGAAAGTAGGAGAAATCAACTGGTATTACATTTTATATGTATTTGGTTCAATATCAATTATCTTAGGTGTCATAAATTTATGGATGTATAAAATGCCATTACTACATTTATTTAAGGATGAAGATGATACCCCAAAAGAAAATGCTGAAGACTAACCGATAAATCATATAAAATATTATATAAAGCACCTCAAATCACACTAAAAAAATATAATATTTTATCTATTAAATAGCTTTTTTGTGGATGAAACCATAACCCATATTGTAAACTTACAATGTTTTTTGCAAAATATCGAACTTAGGTATTGATACCCTAAAGAACAAACACTATATAAAACAAAAGTATGAGAAATTAATCTTTTTATGTATAAACTTTTAATAAGGATATTGTAATGAGTAGCACTGACAAAGAAAATGACGTTAATAAAGATAATTATTCAGCTGAAAATATCAGCCCAATGGACGATTCTATTGTCTTAGAAAATATGGAATACCCTGTATTATCTCTACGTGACATTGTTGTTTTCCCTGGAAATACAGCATCTTTATTTGTTGGAAGAAAAGCATCTCTAGAAGCAGCTTCTGCTGCATACAATTATAATACTCCTCTTATTTTGCTTACACAAATTGATGCCAAAACAGAACACCCTGAAGCAAAAGATTTATACACCATAGGAACACTTGCTCGTATCAAAAGATATATCGTTATGCCTGATGGCACATTAAATCTTGCAGTAGAAGGTATTCGCCGTATAAAAATAGAAAAGCTTAACACTTTTAGTAAATACTACACTGCATTCATTACTCCTTACGATATGGTAACCGAAGAAACTTCATCTCAAAACATCAACGCTCTTATGAGCTTAATCGCTGAAGAATTTAAAAATCAATCTCATGACTACAATAAAATAATCAAAGAAAACCTATCTACTATATATTCTCCATCTGATGTTACAGAATTTATTGCCGCTATAATTGGCAATATTGAATTACCAACAACTAACAAGCAAAAACTTTTAGAAGCTAAAAATCATTCTGAACTTTTAGAAAACCTATTAACATATATTGGGCAAACACGTGCTAAAGAAGAAGTTGAGAAAAAAATAAAAAAGCGTGTAAAAGACCAAATGGAGAAAAATCAAAGAGAATATTACTTAAATGAGCAAATGAGAGCCATTCAAAAAGAATTAACTCAAAATAATGGTCTAGAAGGTGAAGAAGACGAAATTTCTCTTTATACCAAAAAGATTAAACAAGCAAAACTCTCAAAAGAAGCTCATAACAAAGCAATGGCTGAATTGCGTAAATTAAAAGCATCAGGAATGATGAATGCTGAAAGTACTATTATTCGCAACTATTTAGACTGGTTAGTTGATCTTCCATGGAAGAAAAACTCTCCAACAACATCAGATATTAACCGTGCGATAGAGATTTTAGACGAAGATCATTATGGATTAAAAAAAGTAAAAGAACGCATTATTGAACATTTAGCTGTTCTTGCTAGGTCTAAAAACATAAAAAGCCCTATTCTATGTTTAGTTGGAGCTCCAGGTGTTGGAAAAACATCCCTTGGTCGTTCAATCGCTCGTGCAACAGGTCGTAAATTTGTAAGAGCATCTCTTGGTGGTATGCGTGATGAATCTGAAATAAGAGGACATCGCAGAACCTACATAGGAGCAATGCCTGGAAAAATCTTACAAAACATCAAAAAAGCCGGAACATCAAACCCATTATTCTTATTAGATGAAATTGATAAACTAGGCTCAGACTGGCGTGGTGACCCAAGCTCAGCATTACTTGAGGTTTTAGACCCAGAACAAAACTCAACATTTAACGATCATTATCTAGAAGTAGATTATGACTTATCAAAAGTAATGTTTGTAACTACAGCAAACTCACTTAATATGCCTCGCCCTCTTTTAGACCGTATGGAAATTATTCGCATAGATGGTTATACAGAAGACGAAAAACTTGAAATCTCTAAACGCCACCTAATGCCAAAAGTATTCAAAGAAAATGGCATTAAACCTGAAGAATTGTTCATAACAGATGATGCAATAAGAAATATTATCCGTTATTATACATCAGAGTCTGGCGTACGCAATCTTGAAAGAGAACTAGCAACAATTGCTCGCAAATCAACAACAAATATCATGATAAAAAATGAAAAAGATCCTCATATTACTGTTGATACCAACAATCTAGAAGATTACTTAGGTGTAAAACGTTACCATTATGGTATAAAAGAAGAAAAAAATCATATAGGTGTAACAACAGGTCTTGCTTGGACAGAAGTTGGAGGAGATATTCTCTTTATTGAAGCTGTTGACATGCCTGGTAAAGGTTTAATCAAACAAACCGGTAAACTTGGAGATGTGATGAAAGAATCAATTGATACAGCTTTTTCTGTTGTTCGTTCACATGCTTCATCTCTAGGTATTAAAGATGATGTTTTTGAAAAAACCGACATTCACGTACACGTTCCAGAAGGTGCAACCCCTAAAGATGGCCCATCAGCAGGTATTACTATGTACACAACTCTTGTCTCAGTATTTACTAAAATTCCTGTAAAAAATGATGTTGCCATGACTGGTGAAATAACCCTTCAAGGAAGAGTTCTCCCAATTGGCGGACTAAAAGAAAAACTATTATCAGCTTTAAGAGGTGGTATAAAAACAGTTATTATCCCTAAAGGTAACGAAAAAGACTTAAAAGAATTACCTGATAATGTAAAAAATGAGCTAAATATTGTACTTGTAGAAAACGCAAATGAAGTACTAGATATTGCACTTGAAAAAAAGATAAAACCACTTAAAGACATAAATTAGACCTTAAAAGCCAGTAGAAATACTGGCTTTTTTCTTTTACTATTGCAATTTAAATTTATATCAGATAAAATCCGTTCTTAGGTTTAACTATTAGAATATATAAAGGGGTAAAAAAATGCCAGCAACACAAATGGAACAACTTGTATCGTTATGTAAACGTAGAGGATTTATCTTTCAAAACTCTGACATTTACGGAGGCCTTCAAGGTTTATACGACTACGGTCCATTAGGTGTTGAGTTAAAAAACAACATCAAACAAGCATGGTGGCGTTCAATGGTATATGAACGTGATGATGTTGAAGGCTTAGATGCTGCCATCTTAACTAACCGCAAAGTGTTACACTACTCAGGTCATGAAGATACATTTTCAGACCCAATGGTTGACTGTAAAAAATGTAAAGGTCGTTTTAGAGCTGACCACTTAACAGATGGAAAATGCCCTAACTGTGGTTCAACAGACTTAACAGAACCTCGTCCATTTAATTTAATGTTCAAAACAACTGTAGGTCCAGTTGTAGATGAAAATAACATTGCTTATTTAAGACCAGAAACAGCACAAGCAATCTTTACCCAATTTAAAAACGTTGTCGATTCGACATCTCGCAAACTCCCATTTGGTATAGCTCAAATTGGTAAAACCTTTAGAAATGAAATTACACCAAAGAACTTCATTTTTAGAGTTCGTGAATTTGAACAAGCAGAATTAGAATTCTTCGTAAAACCAGGAGAAGATGAAAAATGGCACGAACACTGGAAAGAAACTCGCATTAATTGGTGGGTAGAACAAGGACTTCCACGTGATAGATTTAGAGTTTATGATCAAAAACAAGATGAACTAGCACACTATGCAAAAGCATGTTCAGATATTGAATATGCCTTCCCTCATGGTATTGAAGAACTTGAAGGTATCGCAAATCGTCGTGACTACGACCTTGGAAACCACACTAAATCTCAAGAAGAATTTAAACTAGAAGCACATTGTCATGAAAATCATGAATCAAACACCAAAATGTGCATACGTGATGACGAAACAAATTCTTGGGTTATTCCATACGTTATTGAGCCATCAATGGGTGTTGATAGAGCTGTTCTTGCTGTTTTAACAGAAGGTTATACAGAAGAAAAACTAGAAAATGGTTCAGAACGTATTGTAATGAAACTAAAAAAACACCTAGCTCCAATTAAAATTGCTATCGTTCCATTAAAGAAAAACAGCGAAGCAATCATGGCAAAATGCCATGAATTAAAGAAAAACCTAATGAAACTAGGTATTGGCCGTGTAGCATTGGAAAATACTGGTAACATTGGTAAAGCATATCGTCGTCATGACGAAATTGGTACTCCTCTTTGTTTAACTGTTGATTTTGAAACAATTGAACAATCTCCAGAAACAGTAACTCTAAGAGATAGAGATACAATGGAACAAATTCGTATAGCTACAAGCGAATTACCAGCATACTTAAGAGAATATTTCGCATAAAAATATCTTTTAAAATCAAAACAAAAGGCACTTAAATTCAAGTGCCTTTTTAATTTTACAACAATAAAACTTTAACCTTTAAATCCTTGAGCTACGACATAACACTCTGGCGATTTATCACGACTAGCATCTGGCTTATAATGACTAACTTTCTTAAAGTTTTTCTTCATATCCGAAAGCAATCCACCTTCTGCCCCACCTTGAAAAACTTTAGCAATAAAAATACCATCAATAGCTAATACTGTTTTTGCAAATTCATAAGCAGCCTCAACCAATCCAATAGTTCTTAAATGGTCTGTTTGCTGGTGCCCCGTTGTATTAGCAGCCATATCACTCATTACAACATTGGCACGTTCACCACCCAAAAGTTCTAAAAGCTTTTCTGTAGCACCATCTTCTGTAAAATCCTGACAAACAAATGTAGCACCATCCATTGGTTCTGTTGGCAAAATATCAAGTCCAACAAGCTTACCTGTTCCTTTTAATTTAAGACTTGCAACTTGCGACCAACCACCAGGTGCACATCCTAAATCAACAATAACTTTATTTTTACTCAAAAACTTATATTTCTCATCCAACTGAATAAGCTTAAAAGCCGCTCTTGAACGATAGCCTAGCCTCTTTGCTTCTTGCACATATGGGTCATTAAGCTGTCTTTCAAGCCAACGGTTTGAAGAGGAAGAATGATACTTAGCTTCTTTAAGCCTTACTGTTAGCATTTTTCTTCCACGAACTTCTTTAGCTGATTTTGTTAGTTTTGCCATATACTTACACCTTAAAATTAAAGTAATTCTTCAATTATAGCCTCTTGCGCTGCTTTCAATGATGCAACCATTTCTTCGACATTTAACTTTTTATAAATAGCCCTAAATATCACCAATGCAGCTACAAAAATAGGAGCTCTATTAGGACCAATATATACAGAATTAACCATTTGTTTATATCCCATTTTCAGCATTGAAGAAATAATTCTATCCAACTCTTTTATAGGAACGCAAACTCCATCTGATGCAAACTTATCATATTTAGACAAGTTCTTATACGCAGCCGCTAATCTTAATGGAGTAGAAGACGTCGCAATTAATGCAACATTATTTTGATAATCAATATCTTTAACGCTTTCTAATAGCTCATCTACATATTTTTCAACATCTCCTCTAAGCTTTAACGCCCCTTCTCTATTATAATTTCTAAGTCCATACATTTCTGTTGCATTACGTGCCCCAAGAGGAATAGATATTGTTGCCAAAATTTTTGGATTTTCTTCATTCGTTGCAAGCGTAATTTCAGTAGAACCACCACCTAAATCATAAACAAAGATATATTTTTTATCTTTTGGTGCATTAAGCATAGCTCCTTTAAGAGTAAGACGAGCTTCTTCATACTCACTAATAACTTCAACATCAATTTCAGAAACTTTTTTTACTTCACTTAAAAAAGAAGATGTATTAGTACTCATTCTACAAGCAGCAGTTGCAATTGCTCTATATTTTTCAATCCCATACATTTTCATCATTTCTGAAAAGTCCATATACGAACATATAGCCCTTTCCATTGCTTTTTTACAAAAACATTTATTTTCTGCCAATCCTTCACCTAAGGCAACATGACGAACATCTCTAAATATAGGATTCCCACTTTTATCTACAATAAGCAATCTATTTGAATTTGTACCTAAATCAAGAGCAGCAACACACCCTTCTTTATTTGCTCTTTTTATTAAATCTTCCATTATCTCCTCCTCTTGCAAATGGAAAGCGATTTCGTTTCTTTTTATAATGGCTATGTTGTATCCTCTTTGAATGCATTAAGTCAAGCAAAATTCCCTCACGAATTCCTCTATCTGCAACTGTTATTTCAGAAATTGGCCAAAACGTTGTTAATGCCTCTATAATAGCACATCCTGCAATTGTTAAATCAGACTTACTCTGTCCAATACATGGATGTTTGCATCTACCTTCAGCCCCCATATTTTTAATTTTATTAATTGTAAAGCTTATATCTGGTTGCGAAATAGCTATACCATCTACTGCAGATCTATTATATCTTGGAAGTTTTAAATGAACAGCCCCAATAACAGTAACCGTACCAGATGTTCCAATTACTTGAATTTCTTGATTAAGTATAGCGTCATTAATTTTGTGTTTATCTTCAAATTCTTGCAAAATACCTTGAGTTCGCTCTAATACTGTATTATATTCAAGCTTGCTCATTTCATGACCTGCAAAGGCTTCAGAAATAGTAACTACCCCATATGGAAGAGAAACAAATCCTTCAATAAACGTCTTACCAAAATCAGTAACTCTTGCTAAAGATATTTGTGTAGAACCACCACCTATATCAAAAACAAGTACCCGCTTGATATTTCTATTTAATAAAGGCAAACATCCAACTACAGATAATCTCGCTTCTTCTTTTGAAGAAATAACTTCTAACTCGATTCCTGCTTCTTTTTTCACCATATCAACAAATGATGAAACATTTTTTGCTCTTCTACAAGCAGCAGTTGCAACAAAACGAGATGCTGCAATAGGCATATATTCATCAATAACACCTCTACAAACTTTCAAAGCTTGCAAAGTTCTTCTCATAGCTCTCATAGAAAGCTCATTATCCTGAATAATGCCTTCACCTAAGCGAACAACTTTAGAATAAGTTTCAACCACCCTAAAAGATGTAGTAGTTGGACTAGCAACCACTAATCTACAAGAATTTGTCCCCAAATCAATCGCCGCATAATTACTCTGAGCTACATTTGAAGCAGGCGCCGAAACGTTTATTTTATTAGGTCTATTACCTACCTTTTTATTCTTTTTAGCACTAGTCCTAGCATTTATTTTTATCATTTATTCTCCGTGCATTTCTTCTCTTATCAATTGCCTCAATTCATCAATACATACGAGTTTTTTACTTTTCTTATCAACATAATGCCAATAAGCCCATCCATTACAAGTAGAACTATTTTGTGCCAAAGCCCCCATTTGATGGATAGAACCATTTTCATTCTTAAACTTAATAGTACCATCTGAACGAACAACTGCTTTTACTTTCTTTTTATCATCGTATAACACATCTCCTGGAGAAATCAAGCCCCTTTCTAACACAGAACCAAAAGGAACTTTAGGAAGTTTACGTTTACAAGTATATTCAAGAGCTGCTTCATCTAAATTTTCTTCAACACCTTCGATTCTTGCTCTTGCACCTTTAATATAAGTTTTGTCTTTTTCAATACCGATAAATTTTCGACCTAACTTTTTAGCAACCGCACCTGTTGTACCAGTACCAAAGAAAGGATCTAAAACAACATCACCAACATTTGTTGAAGCCATAATTATACGATATAATAAAGCTTCAGGCTTTTGTGTAGGATGAAGTTTTTCTCCTGTATCACTATTTTTTAATCTCTCTTTTCCAGTACATAAAGGAATTTCCCAAGTTGACCTCATTTGAACATCATCATTCATAGCTTTCATAGCTTCATAATTAAAAGTATAACGAGCTTTAGGATTCTTTGTTGCCCAAATAAGAGTTTCATGAGCATTAGTAAAACGAGTACCTTTAAAGTTAGGCATAGGATTTGTTTTATTCCAAATAATATCATTTAATATCCAAAATCCCAAATCTTGCATAATATACCCTACTCTAAATATATTATGATAAGAGCCAATTACCCAAATAGTACCATTGTCTTTTAATATTCTTTTTGCTTCAACCATCCATGCTTTTGTATATTTATCATACTCAGCAATACTTTCAAAACTATCCCACTCTTCATAAACGCCTTTAACATCAGTATTATCAGGACGTTTTAATTGATCACCTAATTGCAAATTATAGGGAGGATCAGCAAAGATAACATCTATAGAGTTATCTTCAATTTTTTTCATTGTCTCAACACAATCAGCATTGATAACGGTATTCAAAATATTATTTAATTCATAATTACTCATAGCTAATCCTGCAAAAATAATATCAACATTAGCTATACGATAATATACATTTAGTTAGCATAATCTTAACAAAAAAAATAAAATTTATCTTTTTTTATTATCACCTTGAATATGAATCATTTTAGATAATTTTTTCTTTATTCATTTAAAATAACACATCTAAGTTTACTAATTATTATTTATAGATAAATATACTTTTTCAAATCTAGACAACTTAGGCGCAATATTTCCCCAATATTTGCCTGAACAGTAATAAACCACAGGTCTATTATCATTATTATAATATTCCATAATACATTTTTTATTAAATTTATTTATATTATAGGTATCTATTATTCTGTTTCCCAAAAAATTACTACATGTACAAAATAACATAATTAAAAACAAAATATCACCAACACCCCTAACCCATTTTTTATCATCTTGAGCAAATAACACATACATCACAGGACAAAGACATAAACCATAAACAATATATCTTGAAGCATAAGAATTTATTTCTAAAACATGCACTCCCCTAAACAAAACAATAGCACACATTCCACCACATAAAACCAAAAACAAAGCCCAAACATTTTGTTTATCTTTATTCTTTATTTGCCTAAAAAATAGATACCCTATAAGCGAAAATAAAACGACTCCCAAAACAAGCACTAATACCATGTTATCTTTAGGTAAAAGCATTCCAAAACAAGGCGCTAACAACACATAAAACAACCAATAAAAGAATTCTAAACTAAATAATTTATGCCAATATATAACTGTTTCATCTCCTTTTCTCATATTAACCCAAAATAAAACAATAATAGCAAGCATAATTTCTATATAAATCAAACTACAAAGAAAAACTTTCTTTTTTTCATCCTTATCTTTTGCATTTAAAATATTTTTAGCAACATATACCAAACTAAAGCATATACCAAAAGCAACATTCATAGCTAAAATAGAACAAAGCACCATAAAAATAGTAATCCATATATTTTGATATGCAATTTTTTCATTAAAACCATATTTTATAGCCAAAAATGTAAAAATAAAATAAAACCAAGTCTGTGATAAAATAACCCAAATAGAAACTTCTATACTATAATGAGTAAAAAAAGAAACCAATAACAAGCAAGACAAAGATTTCCTAAAACCACAAACACTTTCTTTTATGCTATTAAATAAAACAAAAATCATCAATAAATATACACTATAAGATATATATTTAACAACACCCCAAGATGCCCCAAAATGTTCAACTAAATAAAATTTAAAATTTGTAAAAACCTGCAAATTTTCATTATTAAATCTAAAAATATATTCAAAAAAATCTCCATTAACTGGCACAAAGTTCCACTCATCTATATGAGGAAATTCATCTCCATAAAGATAAAGCCAATAAAAACCATTAATTATAGCCAAAACAACTAAAATTTGCGCAAAAATATTACTTAACTTTACTTTGTCTAACATTATCATAACCTCTACAAAAAGGTTATATAAAATATCAATTATTCCAAGCCCAAATACTATTCATCCACAATAAAGTGGAAAAACAAATACTCAAACTTGCCATAATAAACTATTTGTTTTAACATACAAATAAAGGGCTAGATATTTAAAACCTTTAGGAGTGCCATAGATGAAAAGACTTATAATCGCTATTCTATTGTTTTTACTAAACTTTTCAACCTCGTATGCACAAACACCCCAAAATAATGATAACCCTCAAATTATAGCAACTAATTCTGAAGAAAATCTAATTCACGATAAAATATACTTTTTTGCACACTCAATGTGTTCATCTTGCAAAAATGCTTATGTATACCTCCACACCCATCATAAAGACCTAAACATACCAATAACAAATATGTCTGAAAAGCACAGTCTCGATTTATATAAGCAATGTGTAAAAAAATTTAGCATACCAAACTACGAACTACGCCTTCCTCTAATTTGTATGAAAAATAGCTACATTATGGGATGGGATGAAAATTCCGAAGAATTATTTAAAAAAGCTCTTGAAAAATACCTAGAAAATTAAAAAGGAATAAGAAATGTTAACCGATATAGAAATATCAAACAATGCAACTATGTTTAAAATCAACAAAATAGCAAAGAAACTTCAACTAACACCTGAAGACATAGAGCCTTTCGGACATTATAAAGCTAAAATCTCAAGAAAAACTTTATCATCATTAGAAAACAAAGATTTAAAAGGGAGATTAATCCTTGTTACAGCCCTAACCCCAACCCCAGCAGGAGAAGGTAAATCAACTGTATCAATTGGTTTAGCTGATGCCTTTAATAAATTAAAGAAAAAATCTTGCCTATCTTTAAGAGAACCATCTTTAGGCCCCTGCTTTGGTATTAAAGGAGGCGCAACTGGCGGTGGTTATTCTCAAGTTATACCTATGGATGATATTAATCTAAACTTCACAGGTGACATACATGCAATAACTTCAGCAAATAACTTGCTTTGCGCTCTTATAGACAACCATATTAAACATGGAAATACTTTAGATTTTAAAAAAATTTTATTTAAACGCTGCATAGACTTAAATGATAGAGCTTTACGAGAAATAAAAATTGCTTTAGGTGGCACAATAAATGGAACACCACGTGATGATGGATTTAATATAACTGTTGCCTCAGAGATAATGGCAATTTTATGCTTAAGCAAAGACCTAAAAGACTTAAAAAACAGATTAGATAAAATCATTGTTGGTCAAAATTCTAAACAAGAACCAATTTATGCCAAAGACCTAAACGCATCAGGTGCTATGACTGCAATTCTAAAAGATGCTATGCTACCCAACCTTGTTCAAACATTAGAACATACCCCTGCTCTAATCCATGGTGGACCATTTGCTAACATAGCTCACGGTACAAGCTCTGTTATAGCTGCTCAAACAGCATTAAAATTAGCTGATTTTGTTATTACAGAAGCTGGATTTGGAGCAGATCTTGGCGCAGAAAAATTCTTTAATATCTTTGGTCGTTCAAGCAACATCTTCCCTGATGCAATCGTACTTGTTGCAACAATCAGAGCTTTAAAAATGCATGGCGGTGTATTAAAAGATGAACTAAACAAAGAAAACACTAAAGCTCTAGAAAAAGGTTTTGAAAACTTAAAAACACATATCGAAAACTTAAAAAAATTCGGCTACACACCAATTGTTGCTATAAATAAATTTTCAAAAGACACTAAAAAAGAAATAAATTTACTAAAAAAACTATGTAAACAAGAAAACATTGATGCCATTGTTTCCGAAGGATGGGAAAAAGGTGGACGTGGTTGTTTAAATCTAGCAAAAGCTATCACTGCACAAATAGAAAACCACTCAAACGTTCATTCTAACCTTCATATGCTATACCCAGAAATTGCTCCATTAAAAGAAAAAATAGAAATCATAGCAAAAGAAATATATCGTGCCAAAGACGTTACTTTCACAGACGAAGCCATAAAAGATTTAGAAAAATTTACATCATGGGGTTATTCAAGACTACCTGTTTGTATAGCAAAAACTCAAAACTCAATTTCACATGACAAAACACTATTAGGAGCCCCAAAAGGCTATACCTTCCCTATCACATCTGTTAGATTATCTGCAGGAGCTGGCTTTGTTGTGGCACTTTCTGGCTCAATAAATACCATGCCTGGACTTCCTAAAATCCCCGCTGCAGAAAATATAGATGTTGATGACAACGGTAATATTATAGGATTATTCTAACAAATCATATTTTTCAAATTAAAATAGCCCCTTCTACGGGGCTATTTCTTATTTTACCATTGATTTAATACATTTTCTCTTGTTTGTTTTTTTATCGTCTCTTGGAAAAATTTATTTGCTGACAATATATCCATAGTATTTCTACCTTTAGCATCTTTAATTTCTGGATCTGCCCCATAATAAAGCATACTTTTAATAATTTCAGCAGGATATTCATTTTTAACAGCATACAACAATACTGTATCACCTCTTGCATCTGGTTCATTAATATTTCTCTCATATTTAATAAGAGCATGCAAAATATCTTCTCTACCGCCATTTATAAGAATATGCCATAAAGGAGTTTTTCCTAAAGCATTTACCTTTGATGAATCAATACCGCTAGCAAGCATTAATATAATTCTTTCTGCATCTGCATTATTATTAAGCAAATACCACAATATATTTTCACCACTCATTGAAATAGTATTTACATTTGCCCCATTTTCAATTAAAAGTTCCAAAATTTTTATTGATAGATTGTTTTTTAAAGCAACCCATAGAGGAGTATCACCATTTCTATTAACTACATTAACATCTGCATTTAACATTAAAAGCTTTTCAATATAACTAATATCAGCATTACTAGAAAGAGCATACATTAAAGAGGTATTACCTTCTAAATCTCTCTGATTAACATCTAAACCTTGCTCACTCATTAAATCTAATTTATTTATTGCAATTTGAGCTAATTCTTGATTCTGAGCTTGCGTCGATACTATCATTGGAGCTGTAATATTTTTTAGACATTTTGCATTAACATCCGCTTTTGCATTAACCAATAATTCAAATACTTCAACTGAACTATTATTATTTGCAGCATTTATTAAAGGTGTACATCCTTTATCATCTAAAATATTAATATCAGCTAATCTCTCAATAGCAACCTTAACCTCAACCTCAGGATTATTACCCATAATTGCTTTTTTTAATTCTTCATTGTATTTATAGTGATTATTTGCAATATAACCATACTGTCTTTCTAATCTTTCAGAAGGAGAAGCAAATTCATTTTCCACAAACTCCTTATCTTTTAAATACTTATTTTTGTTATAATAATCCAATACACTCATTTTATTTTTATCAACTAACTTAAAATCAGCACCACTTTTTATAAGTAATTGCATTATCTCATCATTACCTCTAACAGCTGCCGCCATTAGTGCGCTTCGTCCTTTACTATCTAAAATATTAACATTTGCACCACTTTTTATAAGCATCTTTACAACATCAATATTATTCTTATGTGCTGCAAGCATCAAAGGAGTAAAGCCAAAATTATTTTTATCATTAATTCTTAACCCATATTCAAGTAATGTTTCTGTAACTCCAGGATTTGGATTTGATGCAGCCGCTATACTCAACGCATTACTACCTTCAAAATCCTTAACAACAACATCAGCTCCTTTGGTAATCAATAAATCTGTAACTGCAGGACTGTGATTATTTTGCACCGCAATAAATAAAGCATTATAACTTGGATTACAATTAGTAACTAAATCTGCTCCTCTATCTAACAACAAAGCAATCGCTTCTAAATTAGATGAATTAGCAATCATTTGTAATAACATTGTCCTACCATTTTCCAAACATTCATTAATGTCTGAAGTATTTTGCACCCATCCATAAACATCATCAACGGTAAATATCTGCCCATATTTTAACTTATTAAATAATTCTCTTGTACCAACAAATGATACTTTTCTTTCAGGATCAGCTATTGGGATATCACTAGGACTTAGCACCTCTCCTTCTGGAATAAAATCTTCTTCACCATTAAAAACATCATCACCAGCAGATAAATCATCTTCTGCAAATTCATCTTCAACAACCATAAAATCGTCTTCATAATCATTTGCTATAACAATATTTGAATAAAAAAAACTAAATACTAAAAAATAACAAAACAACAACTTGGATTTCATTGCATCCTCCCAACAATCCTAACATTTAAATTTTATATTCATAACATATTTATTTTCAAGCATCTCTTAAAATTCATACACATAGACAAATAAAAAACTATTTTTTCTTTAATCCTTTAATCTTATTGGCAATATCTTTAAATTTCTTTACAATTATAGGATTTTCAAGATCATCATCCATTCTATCTTCAACTTTTTGCTTTATTTCTAAAGCTTTTTCTTCTGCCCGTTTTATTGCTAAAGTTGTTACTTCTTTAATTTTTTCAAAATATTTATCAACCTCACTAGAATTTATTTTTAGTATACTATCAAAATTAATTCTTTTGCTTGAATCTGATTTATTTGAACTATTTTCTTCCCATTCAATAATTTCTTTCTTAACATCTCCACCTGCTTTAGAATTTTTGACATCCATGCGTTTTATATTATTTTGTTCCTCTAATATAAATTTCTCTAATTTTTCTTTTTCCAACTGTTGTAAATCAATTTCTAAGGTTTCTTCTTTTAGATGTTTAATATCTGTATTAT
>JAZRAL010000055.1:0-28975 GCA_045634545.1 Alphaproteobacteria bacterium
GCTTGGACAGATGACCGAGAGGCCGAAGGTGCACGATTGGAAATCGTGTGTACCCCCAAAGGGTACCGTGGGTTCGAATCCCACTCTGTCCGCCATTTTTTATGGAGTGCTTGTTATGGCGCTCTTTTTTTTGTGATGGGATAGTGTTTGTGGTTTTTGCCGATTGGAAATCGTGTGTGCCCCCAAAGGTTGACCTAAGGGTTCGAAATCCCTTTAAGTCCACCATTTTTTATTTAAGCTCTTGTGATAGAATATTATTTGATGTTTGGGTGTTTGGGATATTAAAAGCATCTATAATTATAGCATTATCGGGCATTTTATGAGGGTCAATACTTGCTATTCTTATTAATAGAGCTATTAAGCATAATGAAATGATTGAAATCACGCCAATTAAATTAATGATAATTTTAGAGTTTGATGTTAAATTCTTATTTTTCTTGATTAAATAGTTCATAGTTATAGTTAAAGGGATAAGAAGCACAGAGCATATTAGCATTTCAAAGTTTAGAGCAATGCTACAATAACAAGAATTAAGTGTTACGACAAGTAGTGTGATACTTAATATAATTAAAAAAATTATAATTATGCGGTATAAATGAAAGGTTTTGTTTCTTATCGCTTTTACAGATTTAAACATACATATTGCGGAACATATATTTATAGCAATAATTGCTACTATTGATGATAAATCATGAGAGGATATATGTTTAGATTGTAAAAGATCTATAATAACACGGAATAAAATGAACGTTGAGTAAATAAATATAAATCCCATGAAAAACGTGAAAACTATATATACTATATAACATAATATAGTATATAAATGATGTAGAATGTTTTTTTGTTTTGATGTTTTTTCGTTTAGCAGTTGATTCATAGGTTAATCCTTTGTTTGATGTTTTATTTATTATTTTTTTTAGCTAAGAGTTTCTCTCTAGTTTTTTTAGCTTTTTCTAAAACGGTTTCTTGTGTTGCTTCATCTTTGGCTGCTTCTTGTTTTGTGTTTTGATTAGGGGTTTCTTTAGTTGCAGCATATGCATATACAATATCTGTTTCTTCGTCTTCTTTTAGATTTTCATTGTATTTTAGTTCACAGATATAAATAGTATCTAATTGTTTGATTTTTTCCATATATTCATCAGATAATTGTTCTATGTATAGTGTATCTTTGGGATTTCTTTTAAGAATAATATGTTTTGCATATTCATTTATTGTGTATGTTGAATTTGTAGGTTCTGTTGAACCAGCATAAATCAATATCATAATTTCATTTTTTTCATTTTCTATTATTTCATATGATTCTAAAGCTGGAATTGAATTATCTTCCATGGTTTTATCCTTTCATAGTGACTTTTGGTAGTATTTTATAGTATAAGTTATTAAGAATATATTACAAAAAAATAAAAAAGAGGTGCATTTTTTGTTTGCATTATAAAATATATATGTTATAAGGGCTTAAATTTTAACAATTAGAAGAATAGAAAAGAGGTGATTTAAGTGGTTCAAGTTACTGTTATTGGTAATGACGTAGCTCAGTCTTTGAAAATTTTGAAGAAGAAAATGCAACGTGAAGGTATTTTCCGTGAAATGAAACTTCGCCGTTGTCACGAAAAGAATTCTGAGAAAAAGACACGTCGTAAAGCAGAAGCTATTAGACGTTCTAGAAAGCAGTTGCGTAAACGCTTAGATACTGAAGGATTCTAATAAGAATTTTCGTATTTTAGAAGGAAGCTTGAAAAAAGCTTCCTTTTTTTTAATGTTTTTTTACAAATTAGGTATATTTTTATGGTAGTTAGGGAGGCATAAAATGTATTTAGAAAAAGCTAAAAAAATTTTAGATGAAGAATATAGAAGACAAAAAGCATTGGCTGATGAGAAGGGGTTAATTTTGATTGAAGAAAAAATTGTACATTCTTATCAGGTTCTAGGTGCTGGTAATATGATTTTGAAAAATGAAAAAATATATAAGAATTGCTCTGATGAGGAAATTGATTTGTTAAAGGCGACAGTGTTGCTTCATGATTTAGGGCGTTTTCAAGAGGGAGTAACTCCAAATATTGACCATGGGGTGCATGGTGCAAATTTATTGAAAGAAGATGAGGATTTTAAGCAAAATAAGGTTTATTTGGCAGTTAAACACCATGGACATTTGATTGAGGCTTTATATGATGATGAAGAATATAAGGTTTTAAGCGAAGAAGAAAAGAATGAAGTAAAAAAATACATCTTTTTAGTTAGAGATGCTGATAAGATTGCTAATTTTTATTTGTTGATTAGAAGTTTTAGCAAAATGGATAATCTATTTTTCCATCCGGATAGGTTTGATGGCTCAATAGTTGCTTCTTTTGGGGTTTATGAAGCGTTTATGGGGCATAAGTCAATTAATAAAAAAGATGTAAAAAATGTTGCTGATCAAACACTAATGGTAATGGCTTGTGTTTATGATTTGAACTATAGAGCTAGTTTTGAATTTTTAGATAAATTAAATGTGATGAATATTTTGATGGATAATTGTGATAAATATTGGGATGAAGCATCACGAGAGGTGTATAAAAAAGAGATAATTAATTATATAAAGGAAAGAGTGTAAGAAAAAGCCTCCGAAAAGGAGGCTTTAATTTTTTTAAGATAATTTTTCTACTTGATTGAACTCTAATTCAACAGGTGTTTCACGTCCAAAGATTGAAACAGAAACCTTTAAGCGAGTTCTTTCTGTATCGATTTCGTTTACAGTACCGATGAATGATGCGAAAGGACCATCTGTAACACGGATTTGTTCGCCGATTTCGAAATAAATTTCAGTTGTTGGGCGTTCAATACCTTCTTCAATTTGAGTCATAATACGTTTAACTTCTTTTTCTGTAATTGCTTGTGGTTTATTATGACTACCTAAGAAACCGCTAACACGTGGTGTATCTTTTACGATATGCCATGTATCATCATTCATTTCCATTTTGATTAAGATATAACCTGGGAAGAACTTGTGTTCAGCGTTTACTTTTGTACCTTTTCTAACTTCAACAACTTGTTCTGTTGGAACTAAAACTTCTAAAATTTTGTCATCCATTTTCTTTAGAACTGCTTGTTCACGAATCGATTCAGCAACTTTTTTTTCTGAACCAGAATAAACATTAACTACATACCAACGAGCGGTCATAATGAAAACTCCTACTTAAATATTTTACTAACTATTGAGCCAAAAACTAAATCTACACCAAAAAAGAATGTAGCTGCTATTGCAACGATAATTATAACCATAATTGTTGCTTGAGTTACTTCTTTCTTTGTTGGCCAAGTAACTTTTTTTACTTCTTGTTTAACTTGTCTAAAAAATTGTATTGGACTTGTTTTTCCCATAGCTGTACCATTTCAATAAGTGTTACGAACACAGACAATTAAGGCTTAATTGTCATTAAACATTGGCTCTATATAAATATTTTTATTGCCATATGTCAAGTAAAAGTTTGAGATGTCTTAAGTTTTTTTATGGATTTGATTTTAAAATAAAAAATGGGGCATGTTTTGCCCCGTGAAGTTAATTAATCAATTAGTTTTAGAGAAGCTGCTTTGGCCACAAAATCAAGGAAAGCGTTTTCACTTGTTAAGGCGATAGTAATTTCTTTGATGTTCGCCTTAGGGGTTTTAGAAAAAATCTTGATTGCGGCTAAGATAGCACGTGCTGCTTCGGAGTAGCTTAGAGGGTATCTAATACCGGTATTCATTGAAGGTAAAACAATGCTTGTTGCTTTTACGCTAGATGCTTTTTTTAGTGCTTCTATCACACAATTGGTAGTGTGGTTTTGGATAGCGTCTGTTTTGTTTGTTTTGTCTTTTAATATCAATACAGGGATTTGTATTAAATATTTGTAGTTACAATCTTCAACAGAAGAACATAATGCATCATTGGGTTTTAATGTTTTTTCTGCAATGAGTTTTTGGTATTTGCTGATAGCCCCTACTGCTGGAGAATGTATGAACGCGCAAGAAATGCCTGAAAGTGATATTCCGTGGTCAAATTGTGGTACGATACATGCGTCAGCAGATTCTGACATAACTCCAGAAAGCTTAATGTTTACCTTAATTTTATTAAAATAAACGATAATCTCTTTTGCTTCCATTTTTTAATAATAAAAGGTTTATAATAATTAGTTTTTTGGGGTTGCGTCAATTTTTTAGTATGGCATTTGTTATTCTTCATTATCTAGTGCTAAAAAATATGACAAGGCATCTTCTAGTGTTTTGAATGTAAAGGTTACTTGGTCTGTATTTAGGTCTCTTGTTTCGTAAACTTCATTGTTTTTATTATATACCAAATAATCCATCGTATTTTCACCTAGCGTTATTATACGCATTTTATCACTTCTGTCAAGTAATATATTTTTGTCTAAAAAATCGATAAAATTACTATTAGATTTTTCATAACAGCCATATATGCAGGCATCAAATGATTTTACACCATTTATTTTTTGCAAAAACTGCAAATACTCTAATGGTGGAAGAGCTATATCTGTTGTTTTTAATAAGAGTAAACGTGTTGTAATATCTTGTTTGGAACAAGGATTAGTTGTTGCAAAATCAGTGTGATGCTGAATTTTTTCTATAATATTATTCATTCTTATCTCCTGAGGGCTTTTTGAGAATTTATATATGTATGTGCAGAAGAGCTTATTTGTTTGTACATGTCTTCCATTGTTTGTGTTTTTTCTTTGTAGATAGGGGATGCAGAATGTGTAATTGCAACAACATAGTTTGTTTTTGGGTTTTGTTCATCTGTTGTTGGGGTAAATAAAAATTGCAAATATCTATCAGAGGTATCTGTTGTTGAGTGTATATTTAAATCTGCAGCATGAAGAATATTGTGATGAACGTTTGGAGTTTTTATTTTTGATTTTCTTAAGTTTGCTACTTTTTCTCGTTCTTCTTGGATGATTTTGGGATCTAATTGATGTTCATTTTGGTCGGATAGTTCTAGTGAATGTATAAATCTTTCGTATATATCCAAGAATGAAACTTTTTCAGACGGAATTAGTGTTAAAATAAAGTTATTAGGACTATTATTGGGATTTAGGTCTGTATGTATACGAATTTTATCATGATGAAGAGATGGCGTAAACATTGTTGTATTTATAGTTTTTTTATTGTCTTTAACTGTAAGTGTTGCTGTTGTTAAAAAATGGTATAAGTTTTTGTGATAATTTGGTTTTATCTTGTTGTTTGCGTCTAGTTTTTCTCTACCAAATAAATGATAAATTATATTTTTATTTAAGCCATGTTGTTCGCATTGGTGTAATAAATACTGCTCTGCGCCTTCGCACATAAGGGCTAGGTTAACATCATTTTTTTCTATTTGTTCACGATATTTGTATTTTTCGCCAGCATTTATATCGCTAGTTTTCAGGATATTATTTGTTATGCTGAAATAAAAATCTTTTAGATATTGGTTTGTTTGATATGAATATACACCATTTTTATCTCGGTCAACTATTTGAAAGCTTATGCTTTTTCCTTTATAGGAATATTTTGTTTGATAGCTTGATATCATGTAATTTATTAACTGAGGAAAAGGTTTTTTTTCTAATTTGTTTTTTTTCATGTATTCTTTAAATAAGGTGATAAAGGCTTTAGCTGTTTTGTTTTTTGCATATAAACCATTTTCTTTTGTTTCGGCTTCTAGAATATCAATTGTTTCTTTAGATGTTGGATACTTTGAGTCTTTATCTGCATAGTCAGCTTTGTTTATTGCACCATTAAATAAAACTCTATCCATAAAAGCGATAGCATATGGTTTTATACTTTCTTGTTCTTTTTGTTCTATTTTGTAGCCCGGAATTATTTGGTTTATAAAATCTCTTGTCTTTTTTATTTTTTCGATATCTTCATTTGTCATGGAGTATATTTTGGTTAAGTCGTCCATGTCGTAGTTTAGTTTTTGAGGGATTTCTTTAAAAATTTTTAGAGTGGTAGATACCATATCTTCAAAATATAAAGGATCTGATTTTTTGATTTGAATAAAAAAGTTTCTAGCTTGGTTTATTGTTTCTTCTTTTGGGGTAGTTGATGTATTTAATAGGTTTTCAATATACTCTTTATCTATTTTTTTTCTAGTTTTGTGTAATAGCTCTATTATTCTTTTTTGGGCATATTGGGGATCTTTTTTATATGTATTAGCAAATATTTTTGAGGGAGCAAAAATTTTTTCTATTTCTCTTTTTTTATCTTTAGGTAAAGTGGCTATGTCGGGGTTTTTTTTGAAAAAAAGTTCAGCACGTTCTATAGTTTCGTTTATTTTTTCAATAGAACTATTGGGACTATCTAATAGCATACCTTCTATAAAGGTTAGTGCAGAATGTAATATTTCTACATGGTCGTTTTTGTCTGATGATCTTGTTTTTTTTGCCATTGTTTTCTCCTCTAGATAATAAATGGTATCATAAACATAAGATGGTGTCAATTATGAATATTATAAAAGGGGGAGTGTTTTTAGTTTTTGTACATTTGCTTGTGTTGTAACTATTTGTAAGCAATGTGTTTTGTTTAAGTTTTGGAGATGGTGAAATTTAAAGTCAATATTTTAAGATCTTATTTTGCTTTACAATAAGAGGTTTTGGAGGTATATTAATGATGTAAGGTAAGTGAGATAGGAGAAAATCTATGGTTAGTATTGTACCAGTTGTTGCAGCTACTGCGGCGGTAAATGCTGCAACAGCATCAATGAATGCTGCAGCTGCTGCACGTAGAAGAAAAATGATGGAAGATCCTCAATATCGAGAAGCTATGGAAATGAAAATGAAGCTGAGATATGAAGATTGGGTTGCTAATCGAAATAGTATTTTATCGGTACATTATGATTTATGTTTGAGAGAAGCTAAGGCGTGTATTGATGATTCTAAAACTTTGCGTAATGGTGATGATCGTTATACAGAGAATAAATATTTTGATAAAGATGGTAAACTCGTAATGAGTGAAGACGGATGGGCTGGAATTATAGATAAAGAGATTACTACGACTCTTTATTCTCCTAAAACTGGGGAAAAGGTGTTTTCAAAACGTTGTTATAGTTGTCCAGGTGAGTCAATTGTAACTTTTGAGCATTATACAGATGATGTTATAGATACTGATAAATTTTTAGAAAAAGGTGCAAAAGAGGCTAAGAAAAAAGAATTAGAAGCGAAAAAAGAAAAGCATCGTGCAAAACGAAGACTTGCAAGAATGAAAGTGAAAAAGTTTTTAGGAATAACATCTTCTAGATAATAAAATTTTATCTTAAAAGGGGCGGTAAGTTTAATTTATCGCCCTCTTTATTTAATGTTCAAATGTAATCTTGCTTTACTTTAAAATAAAGCTAGATATACTCAAAGTGTTAAAAGTATAATTATTTAAATAAATTTTTGTGTTATGGATGTATTTGAACCTCTTATTAAGCTAGTTCTGTCTTTTGGGTGGACGGAAGTGATTAGCGTTATTGCTTTTTGTGCGTTTATTGGCGCTTTTGGTATAGGTGTTAAAATTGTAGAAGAAGAAATTTGTAATTCGTCAGGTGGATGGCAAAGTTCTGTAGCTTTGTCGGTTATATCCTTATTGTTTTTTGGAATTGCGATTTGGCTTTCTTTTCCATTTTTGACATATGATGACGAGATTGTAAGGTTAATAACAGTGTTTTTACTGTTGTTTTGGTTTCTCGTTGGGTGGTTTATGCCGATTAAGCGTGAGAGGTAAAGAAAAAACAGAAGCTGTAAGATGCTTCTGTTTTTTTTGTTAATTAGAGTGATTTTTTTTATTATTTATCAATATTTAAATGTAATCCACTTTTTTGAAATTCTTTTTTACCTTGAGGGTCAAATTTGTAATAGTATATTAGTTCTCTTTCGTTGATTTTATTTGCGTCAATTGCAGCTTCAGGAATTCCCCATAATACAGAAAGTGGCCAGGTTAATAGATTTAATGTTCCATACATATAATGGGAGCTATCTCCTCCATTTCCTGATGCTAAATAAAAATTACCAAAACCTGGTAAAATGTTTAATAGAGCTGCCCCGGCAGGACTTGCTGGTTTTTCCCAACTACCGACAGGTTTGTCTATAGTGACGCCTTGTCCTTTGAGTGTACGTAACTCCATTTCTTCTTGCCTTGTGAGATTTGTACATCCAGCAAGAGCTAGAATCATAAGTGATAATAAAATTTTTTTCATTTTAGTCCTTTCAAATGTTATATATTTAGATTTTACAACATCCTTCCATTAAAATTAAATCGCCTTGATGAGAGGCGACTGGAAGTTAGAACCTATTGAACAAATAGTGCGGTATATTGACCGCAAGGCTTATTTTACCGCCTTCCAGTCATTTTATTTAAATAACTAGAGGCGTGTAAAATTTAACGTCTTATACACTAATGACGTGTTCAAAGAGGGTTCTAAACCTCACATTGGTAATCATCCAATGTAAGATTAGGTTATTCTAAGGTGTTTTATATGTCAAATGAATTTTAGTTTTTTATTGCTAGTTTAAAATAATTATAATTTTTTTAATAGAAGTTGACTTTTTTGTTAGATTGTTTTATTAACGCTGGAGCAAAATGGTTATTTATATATTTTTATGTATAAGAGAAAAAAGTATATTGTATGAGACAGTGATACATTATCATTAGAATGCCTGTCTTTTGATTCTTTTCCCCTTGAAACAATGTTTCAAGGGTTTTCTTTTATGTGAAGTTTAGAAAAGGCTGTAATGGTTGGTTTTTAATAAATTATATTGTATGAAAGTTTTGATTGCATAGTGTTTGGAATTTTTCAAGATCATCTTTGTTTGTTATTGAGTGTATTTCTGCTTTAATATCTCTAGATTTTAAGAGATTGATTAGTTCTTTCCATTGTTGCTTTTTTTCTATTGGTAAACTATAGTTTTCTAAGTATTCTAGAATAACTTTTGCCCCCCTTTCATGGGTGGTTGTTTGAATTACAGGGGCAGTAAGATAGACTTGATTTTTCATAAAAAATCTTCGTCGCACTTCGCTCGTTTGCATAAGCTCAACGGCGTTCTTTCGCCCGCCTCTCGCTCGTAGTCAAACTCACTTTTTCGTGAGTTCTCATCAACTTCTCCTAGCTATTAAAAAACCACCCATGAAAGGGTGGTTGTTTAATGGCAGGGGCAGTAAGATTCGAACTCACGACACTCGGTTTTGGAGACCGATGCTCTACCAACTGAGCTATACCCCTAAACTGATTGAATGATTTCATCCAATCGCTTGTACTTGATACACGTTTAGAATTAATAAATCAAGTATTTTTTATACTTGTCGATAAAATATATTAATTTTTACGTAATTCTGCAACAGAGTTCCACATTTTTTCTAAGTTGTAGAAGTCTCTTACTTCAGGGCAGAAGATGTGTACAATAACATCAAAAGCATCAATTAATACCCAGTTAGCTTTTTCCTCGCCTTCTGATGATGCTGTGTAACCTTTTTGTTTTAGTTCATATTTTACTTTATCTGCAAGTGATGCAACATGGCGATTTGATGTTCCGCTTGCGATAACCATATAGTTTGCAATTGATGTCTTGCCTTTTAGGTCTATGGTTACAATGTCTTCAGCTTTGTTGTCATCTAAAGTTTTTTCTATTAACTCTAATAATTCGTTGTTTGTATCTGACATGAATTTCTCCTTGATAATCTTAATCTAATGGGGACCATGGTTTTTTTATTGGCGCTTCTTCTACAATTGGGGCGTCTATGTCTTGTTTTTTGTTTTTTAATGGTACAAAACTTGATATCTCACGTAAGCACTCTAAAGTGTTTATGTTAGCAATTGCTGAAATTGCAAACACTGGTGATTTGGTTATTCTCTTTAGAGATTTTACTTTTTTATCTATTTCTTCTTTGGTTAGAGAATCGATTTTATTTAATGCAATAACTTCTGGTTTGTTTATTAAATTTCTTTCATACAACTCTAATTCTTTACGGATAGTTTTGTACGCCTTTGTAACACTTTCTGATGTGGCATCTATGAGGTGTAAAAATACAGAACAGCGTTCTACGTGTTTTAAGAATCTATCTCCTAGACCAACACCATCATGAGCACCTTCAATAAGGCCAGGGATGTCTGCTAAAACGATTTCTTTGTTGTCTACCCATGCAACACCTAGATTTGGATGAAGTGTTGTAAATGGGTAGTCTGCAATTTTTGGGCGAGCTTTGGTTACTGCGCTTAAGAATGTTGATTTACCGGCATTTGGTAAACCAATTAAACCTACGTCTGCAATGATTTTTAAGCGTAACCATACCCACATCTCAACACCAGGCCATCCTGGTTCTGCATAGCGAGGAGCTTGGTTGGTTGATGTTTTGAAACGTACGTTACCACGACCGCCATCACCACCTTTTGCTATCATAAATGTTTGGTCTGCTTCTGTCATATCTGCAATAACAGTTTCACCGTCATCTGCAACAATTTCTGTACCAACAGGTACTTTGATTATCATATCTTCGCCTTTGGCGCCACTCATTTCTGAGCCCATACCATGTTGACCATTTCCGGCTTTGAAGTGTTGTTGATAGCGGAAATCTATTAAAGTGTTTAGATTTTCTACGGCAACAAAATATACACTACCGCCTTTGCCTCCATCGCCACCATTTGGGCCTCCGAATTCAATATACTTTTCACGACGGAAAGATACACAACCTCTACCGCCATCTCCTGATTTTAAGTATATTTTTGCCTGGTCTAAAAACTTCATTTTGAAACTCTCTTATTTAAGATATGATATAATTAACAGATGTTTTTTGAAAAATAAAGGGGATGATTGCCACCCCCTTGTTATTTTTATTTGAGTGTTTATTACTCAGCTGGAACAACAGATACGTAAGTTCTGTCATTTGCTTTTGTTTTGAACTCTACTTTGCCTTCTGTTGTAGCAAAGATAGTGTGGTCTTTACCCATACCAACGTTGTTTCCTGGGTGGAATTTTGTACCACGTTGACGGATAATGATGTTTCCAGCGATAACAGATTCACCACCGAATTTCTTTACACCTAAACGACGTCCAATAGAGTCACGTCCGTTTGATGAGCTACCGCCTGATTTCTTATGTGCCATTTTTAATAACTCCTAGTTAATTATTTACACAAATCGGTAATTTTTACGATTGTGATGTTTTGTCTGTGACCATTTTTACGACGGTAGTTTTGTCTTCTCTTTTTCTTGAAAACAATAACTTTTGCGTCTTTTGCTTGTTTAACAATAGTGCCTTTAACACTAGCACCAGAAACTAATGGAGTGCCGATAACGTCATCCATAGCTAATACTTCGTTAAAAATAACTTCGCTTCCAGCGTCGCCAGCAATTTTTTCGATTTTGATAACATCATTTGATGTTACTTTATATTGCTTGCCGCCTGTTTTAATTACTGCATACATTTTTATCACCTATTTTATAGATTTAAACATAACTTTTTTGAGCAATATACAGAAGATTTTTAAGGAGTCAATAAGAATCTGTATAAAATTTTAAAAAAAATGGATTTTATTGATTTTTTAAACGACGGAATAAGCGAGGATGTATGAAATCTCCTTGCCAAATGCCTAATTTGTTTTGTTTGGCATATTCTTGGTCTTTGTAGTAATTACTTTCTAAATAGGCGATTGCATGACCTGTTCTAACAAGCTCTTTATTTATATCTATGTTATTTGCATAGCACGTGCACAAATCTCTGTCGTATTGGTCTTTTGAGTGAGAAATACAAGTTATGGTTTTATCTTTGATTAGTTCTTTTAAGAATTCTTTTGATTTATTGCCACAGTTATATTTTTTATTTTTATCTGTTTTGCATGATTGCATATATTCAGGGGCGTCAATGCCAGTTAGGCGTATTCGCTTAGAGTTTATTTCTAGGCTATCACCATCAACAACTTTTATTTGATATGAGGGTGCTTTTATTTCGTTTTCATCAGCACTTAGGGCGCTTATTAGAGGAATGACGAATGTGAAAAATAGAATTGCATATGGTGTGTATATTTTTGACAATTTTCTTTCCATTGAAATAGTTTAGTTATATTTTTATTGTAAATAGTATATACTTAAATTTTATTAAAGGTTAGTTAGCGTGAAAAAAATATTTTTTAAGCTTTGTGTGTGTGCTGGAATTTTGGGATTAGTTTCTTGTTCTAGTTATTCTGTAGATGAAGATGTATATTTTGCTTCAGAGACAAGTGGTATGTCTTTAGAAAGCAATACTATGTATATGAATGATCCTTTGTTGGACGCAAAGGTTTTTAATAAAAGGGTTCCAGAGTTAAACTCTTTATTGGTTTGCAGAGATAAACAATGTGCTCCAGCAGAGCTTGCTACATCTAAGCAATATATTTTTAATGCGCTTGCTCATTTGGTTGATAATAATAGTGATGCTACCGCTTTGCTTTGTGAGGCAAATCCTCAAGCTCATGTTTGTGTTAATCCGTATTTAACAATTCCTGCTAAAATTGGCGTTACACTTGGTTATGTATTCTTTGATGGTGTAAAGGTTATAGATGCAGGTCAAGTAAAAGGCAAGACTGCACTTAGTTTAGTTTTGGGATATAATTTGAGTTATAATGGGCAGACTCCATATGTTTGTAAGCCAGATAGAGCGGTTTTGTATGTAAAGGATAATAACAATATCGTGTTAAATGGTAATGGTTTTGGCTGTGATATGACGAGCCAAGGTGTTACAACTATTCGTATAATGTTTAATATTGATTATATTGATTTGGATTATGGATATCTTGGTGGATATTACTCAATTGGTATGAGTGGACCAGCTTATGGTGGCGGTTCTGGTTATGCTATGATTAGATTACCAAATGATGCTCATCCATTAAATCCTGTTTTAAAAGCGCCAGAAGAAGAGGTTAAGCCTAAAGAGGTTAGTAAACCTGTTTTGAAGCCAGAAGTTAAAACAGAGATGTTGGCTGATCAAGCAAAAGAAGTTGAAGATGTTGTTGATGCTGTAAAGAAAGAGGCTGAAGAAAAAGCTGTAAAAGTTAAAGATGATGTTAGTAGAAGTTTGAGTAATGCAAAGGTTAACCCAAATGTTGAGCCTCTTATTTATGGTAGTGCTAAAAGCTCATCAAATAAGAACAACGAAATTATAATTAATCCAGATGAACAAGAAGTTCCTCTAATTGATGATGAACCTGAAGATGGGTATTATGGTTATGAGGAAGTTTATGTTGATGATTTGGATGAATATATAAAATAAAAATTAACAATTATGTTTTATTATAAAAGAGCTTCAGATGAATGTTTGGAGCTCTTTATATTGGAATGGTATAGGAATCGGAAAAAATGAATAAGAAATTTGTAATTGCATTGATTGGGGCTCCTGCTTCTGGTAAGGGTTATATAGCAATGTGTTTAAGAAATGAATTAAAAGATAGATATGGATTAAAAGAAGAAGAAATCACTAATCTTTCTGTTGGTGAATTGATTAGACGTGAGAAGAAAAATAATACACCTCTAGGCGTGAGATTGGCTCAGAATATGAAAGAAGGAGGGCTTGCTCCTGATGAAATGATTAGTGAAATGATGACAGAAGAGCTTAAAACAGTTGATGCAAAGATTTTAATTTTGGATGGATATCCTAGAACAGTAGGTCAGGTTAGAGAATTTCCTCAATTATTAAAGGGGTATAATAGTGCGGTTATTTTTAGAGATACTCCTAAAGATTTAATTTTGGAAAGAGTAAAAGACCGCAGAATTTGTGAAAAATGCGGTCAGGCTCACAATGTTGGTGATGGTGTTTGTGAGTGCGGTGGAAGACTTATAAAACGTCGTGATGATAGAGTTTTGCCTGAAAGACTTGCTGAATACGAGGAAATGACAAAGCCTGCTGTTGTTGAGCTTAAAAAAGAAGGAAAAAACTTCTTTTGGTATGAGGGAACAGCAGAAGGATGTGACATTGCAAAAGAGTTTTTAGCAAGTAATAAAAAATATTTGTAGAAAGTTTTTTTAAGAGAGAAAAGTCCGAGATAAGTTCTCGGGCTTTTTTTGTTGCATTGATTGGAAAAAATGGTATAATGTTTGTTATTAATGAAAATAGTTGTTTTTTTTCAATCTGTTATTTTTTTTGTTTGGTTAAGTTTTTAAAAAGATACTAGAACAAGGGAACATTTGAATAATAAGCCATTTGATCATGAAAGATAATTTAGGTTTATTGATAAAAAAAAGAGGAGTTTTAACTCCTCTTTTTTGTTTTTATAGATTTAAATTATTCAGCATCTTGTCCTGTTTCTTGGTTTACGCGTTTTGCTGATAATTTAATTTTGCCACGATTGTCTGTACCTAGGCATTTAACCCAAATTCTGTCACCTTCTTTATAGAAGTCGCAAACAGAAGCAATACGCTCATTTTTAACTTCTGAAATATGAACAAGACCTTCGGTTGAACCAAGGAAACGAACAAATGCACCAAAGTCCATAATCTTGGTGATTGTACCGTGGTAATTTTTACCTTCTTCTGGAACAGCAACGATACCGTTGATGATCTCTAAAGCTGCTTCTGCATCTTTTTTATCTACGGCTGCAACATTTACTGTACCATCATCATCAATATCAATCTTGGTGTTTGTCTTTTCGATAATTTCACGAATTACTTTACCACCTGTACCAATTACTTCACGAATTTTATCTGTTGGAATTTTAATAGAGATAATACGTGGAGCATTTGGTGATACTTCTGGACGAGGTTCTGCTAGAGCTTTTGCCATTTCACCTAAGATGTGAATACGACCTTCATGAGCTTGTGCAAGAGCGTTTTTCATAATCTCTTTAGTGATTGATGTAATTTTAATATCCATTTGAAGGGCTGTTACACCATCTTTTGTTCCGGCCACTTTGAAGTCCATATCGCCAAGGTGGTCTTCATCACCAAGGATATCTGTTAAGATTGCAACACGGCCATCGTCTTCTTTGATTAAGCCCATTGCGATACCTGCAACTGGTTTTTTAAGTGGTACACCTGCATCCATAAGGGCAAGAGTTGAACCGCAAACAGTTGCCATTGAAGATGAACCATTTGATTCCATAATATCTGATACTACACGGATTGTGTATGGGAATTCTGATTTGTCTTTGGGCATCATTGGGTGAATTGCACGCCATGCAAGTTTACCATGACCAATTTCACGACGACCAGGAGAACCAAGTCTACCACATTCACCAACAGAGAATGGTGGGAAGTTGTAGTTTAACATAAATTCTTGACGCTCTTCTTCCATCAAGCCATCAATGATTTGAGAATCTTCTGCAGTACCTAAAGTTGTTACAACAAGAGCTTGTGTTTCACCACGTGTAAATAATGCAGAACCATGTGTTGTTGAAAGAAGATTTACTTCGCATGTGATTGGGCGAACGGTCTTTGTGTCACGTCCGTCTATACGTGAGCCAGTAGATAATACTTTTTCACGCATTACAGAATGCATCAATTTTTCTGTTACATCTAAGCAGTAGCGAACTTCTAATTCATTTTCTGGGTCGATAGTTGCTTCTACTTCTGCTTTTAATTCGCCAAGACGAGTTGCACGTTTTTGTTTATCTACTTCATTGAAAGCTTCTTCATATTTAGAGCGGAAAGCTTTTTCTGTACGAGCATATAATTCGTCAAATTCTTTAGGGAATGTTGGAGCTTCCCAAGCTTCTTTTCCTGCTTCGGCTTTGAGCTCGTTAATCATATCGATAACTTTTTGGAAGTTATCAAAACCAAACATAACAGCATTTAACATAGTTTCTTCAGATAATTCTTGAGCTTCTGATTCAACCATTAAAACGCCTTCTTTTGTTCCGGCAACTGTTAATTCTAGTTCAGAGTTTTTGATTTCTTCAATTGTTGGGTTTAGTACATATTCGCCATTAATGTAACCAACTTTTGCAGCGCCGATTGGGCCTAAGAATGGAATGCCAGAAACAGCAAGTGCTGCAGATGCGGCAACCATAGCTAAGATATCTGAGTC
The DNA here is from genome assembly GCA_045634545.1 of Alphaproteobacteria bacterium. Taxonomy (GTDB): domain Bacteria; phylum Pseudomonadota; class Alphaproteobacteria; order RF32; family CAG-239; genus CAG-267. The sequence goes on from JAZRAL010000055.1 coordinate 15,978, forward strand.
TGTTTTTTTATCATGTGCAATAGTTGTACATACGATTTGTACTTCGTTTTTGAACGCATCTGGGAAAAGTGGACGGATTGGTCTATCGATTAAGCGAGATACCAAAACTTCATGTTCTGAAGGTTTTCCTTCACGTTTCATGAAACCGCCAGGGATTTTACCTGTAGCATAATATTTTTCTTGATAATTAACTGTTAGTGGGAAGAAATCTTGATCTGGTTTTGCTTCTTTTGCACCAACAACAGTTGCCATTACAGTTGTATCTCCGTAAGAGGCTAAAACTGCACCTGTCGCTTGTTTAGCAATTTTACCTGTTTCTAAAACTAATTTACGACCGCCCCATTCCATTTCTTTGCGGCATACGTTCCAATTTACCATATTTTTTTACCTTTCCTTTAAATACCTCACCTAGTTTTATACTAGGATTTTAAGAAATAGCGGAGCCCCATTGCCCCGCTATTTCATTCAAACATCTTACTTACGTAAATCTAATTTTTTGATTAGTGTTTGATATCTTTCTTCGCTTGATTTCTTCAAGTGGTCAAGCAAGTGACGACGACGGCTAACCATCTTCATAAGACCTAAACGAGAGTGAAGGTCTTTCTTGTGTGTGTTGAAGTGTTCAATCAAAGAGTTAATTCTGTATGTCCAGATTGCGATTTGAACTTCAGGAGAACCTGTATCGCCTTCTTTTAATCCATATTGAGCAATAATTTCTTGCTTTTTTTCATTTGTAATCGACATCTTTTTTTCCTTTTTTTATTAAAATATTAAAATTAATGATTAAAAACCCGAATCGGTAAAAGAAGATTTTCTTTTACTTCACATAGGGCTATAAGCTTATTTTCTAAACAACAAGCATATGGTTGTTCTTTAGGTGTTAATCCTCTAGAATCAATAGCTTGTCCATTTTTAAGCTTAAGAGCTTCTGTTTTAGTTAAAGCGGTAACCGTGATGTCGCACAGAAACGTTTCAACTGGTAAAACAGGGTTTGCTCCGCCATCCTTATACAACATATTTTTTAAATTATCCAGCAAAATCGTATGCGAGATGTCAAATTTTGCATTTTTTGTTCGGCGAAGAGAGGATAAATGGCCAACAGTATTTAATGATTTGGCAATATCTGAACCAAGAGTTCTAACATATGTTCCTTTAGAACAAGTTACTTCAAATAGGGCTTTTTTGAGGTCTTTTTGATAAGATTTTAAGAGAAGGGATGTGATTGTTATTTCTCGTTTGGGTATTTCGAAATCTTTTCCTTCTCTTGCTAATGTGTATGCTCGTTTGCCATTAATGTGTATTGCCGAATATTTTGGAGGAATTTGAGTAATTTTTCCAATAAATTGGGGAATAATCTTTTCTATTTCCTCTAGTGAAGGAATGATGTTTGAAGTAGATAAGATTTCGCCTTCGGTGTCATCTGTTGTGGTTGATGTACCGAATTCTAGTTCAAACTCATATGTTTTATCACCATTTTCTAAATAAGGAATTAGTTTAGTTGCTTCGCCAAATGCAAGAGGCAAAACCCCACTAGCAAAGGGGTCTAGTGTTCCAATGTGTCCGGCTTTTTTGGCTTTTAGTTCATATTGGATTTTGCGTAGAACTTGATTTGAGCTTAAGTCTTTTGGTTTATCTAATATTATCCAACCGTTAATATCTAGATTGTTGTGCTTTGTCATATAAATAGTTCCAATTGTTGATTATGATTTAGGTTTTCAATGGCTTCTTTTACAATAGGGATTGATACGGCTCTTTTGTATATCCAAGATATTTCATCTATTTCTGCGATGAGCTTGGTTATGTAATCAAATGAACGCTCAGAATATTTTAGGATATAGTCAAGGATTTCTTGATTGATAATTATTTGGCGGTCATTAAATAATTTGGCAATAAGCGCTGTTAACATTTCATCATCAGGTTGATTGATTTCTATTGTTGGGATGATGTTTAGACGTGAACGCAAATCAGGTAATTTTAATGAAAGTTTTGAGGGGGGTAATTCTGATGTGAATAAAATAAACCTGTTTGGAACGTTATAATTGTTATATAAATGGAAAAACGCTTCTTCATTTATATTAGAATCTAAGTCTTCAATTACTAAATATGGGTGTTCATTGGTGATTTTATTTAGATTTTTCATATTTATGCTATGTGAAGATAAAATAGGGATTTGTATTGGACGAGGGAGGGAATTTTGAATTGTTTCTACCCAGATGTGTGCAAGATGAGATTTGCCTGAACTTTTAGGTCCAAAAATGTTTAATGAAAAATGTTGCCAATTTGGCCACATCTTTACTGCCATGTAAGCATTTTGATTACATGATGTAACCATAAAATCTTCTTCACCTAAATATGTTTTAGGCAAGAAATTAAAGGTAAATTGTTTTGATTTATTGCTTGTCATTTTATCCTTCTAAAACCTCATATACTTTTTGGGTTAGGTCACTTAAACTAAATGGTTTAGGAATAAATGACATGTTTTCAACGTCTGCAAATTCGCCTTTTAAGATATCTTCAGAATATCCTGATGCGAGGATTATTTTTATATCTGGAATTTGTTCTAAAACTAATTTGGATAGTTCTATACCATTAAGACCAGGCATTACCATGTCGGTAATTAATAAGTTAAAGTTTTTATCTGTTTCTAGTGTTTCAAGAGCATTTTCGGCAGAGTTGCAACTTACAACAGTATAGCCTTTTTTGCGAAGAGCACGTTGGGCAAATGTTCTAACAGAATCTTCATCATCTACTAGTAATATACGGATGTTCTCGATATTTTCTGGTGTTTGATTCAAGGTATCTGTTGCAGATAAACTCAAGCCTAAAATTATTTTATCTTTGTCAGCAGGAGGCATTGGCGTTGGAGTTAATACAGCTCTTCCTTTTTTGTCGTTTAGGGTACGGAGTGAAGGATTTTCTTCTGTTGTTTTAGTGATAGTTTGTGAAGAATGGGCAGGAAGATATATTGAGAATGTTGTTCCAACATTTACAGTACTATTTACTTTAATGAAGCCTTCCATTTGGCGAACTATACCATATACTGTTGCTAAGCCTAAACCTGTTCCTGAGCCAACAATGTTTTGTTTGGTTGAGAAAAATGGTTCAAATATACGGGATAGATTTTCAAGTGGGATACCACATCCAGAATCGGTTACATCCATTCTAACAAATGTACCTGCATCTATGGTTTCTGCACCAAAATGATATGGCTCTAAAAGGGTTTCCATTTGTGTTGAGATTGTAAGAGTTCCTTTTTTGTTCATGGCATCTTTAGCATTTACGCATAGGTTTAGCACTACTTGTAAAAACTGAACTTTATCAACTTTTATTGGATTTAGATTTTCGCCATGATTAAATTTTAATTCTACTTGGTTGCCAACAGTTCTTTTTAACAATGGGGTGTATGTCAAAAGAATATCGGTTATGCTATTTAGCTCTGGTTTTAGCGGTTGTTTTCTTGAAAATTGCAAAAGCTGGCGAACTAATTCTGCAGCGCAGTTTGCATTTTGTTTGATTTGGATAATATCTGCATGTGATGAGTCTTTAGGACCGTGACGTTGTAATAATAAATCACAGAACCCAATCATAGCTGTAAGTAGGTTATTAAAGTCGTGAGCAATACCTCCAGCAAGTTGTCCCATTGCTTGCATTTTTTGAGCTTGTGCAAATTGTGTTTCAAGATTTTTTTGTTCTGTTGTATCTAAACAGAATAAAATAATGCCGGTAATGTTTTCTTTTATTTGTAGGGTAGAAGAAAAAGATGGGCAAATATAAATTCTTAAAATCTTATTTTCTTTTTTCTTTTGGAAGTTTAAGTCAAAATATGCAACTTGTAGTTTATCTTTATTTGATGAAAATGTATCAATTTGTTTTTTGATTTTTTGAACACTTTCATCATCGAGATAATTGATGAGGTAGTTGTTTTGTAATTGTGAAGGGGACGGCACGCCTAAAATGTCTGTAAATTGTTGGTTTACTCTTTTTATGGTTAAATCTTTATCTAATAACATTATGCCAAAGGGTGATAAGTTAAAGATGCTGTTTGCCTCTGATATAATTTCTTTATAGTTTTGTTGTAGAGTATTGTTGGTTGGAATTTCTCCTATAACAAGGCCTCTTGTTTGTATGTCTTCGCCTTCTTTAAAGTGATCTATTTTTACAAGATATTCATGAATTTTATTTGATATTTTTATGTATGCATTGTATTGAATCGAACCATTTAATAGTTTTTCTTCACTATTGGGTGCCTTGGTTAAAAATTGATCAATTTCTTTTCCTAAAATATTTTCTTTTGGGGTTCCAAGCATTGTGCTTAGAGTTTTATTTGCATAGTCAATTTTGCCTTTGGAATTTAAAACGTATATTCCAATAGGTAAATAGTTTAGAAAATTATAAAAAGCTCTACGTTCTTCTTTGAAAATATCGTCGATTGTTTTTAGCGATGTAATATTTTCCATGCTCCAGAATTGGTATAAGTTATATCTTTTATCAAAATTTGAGGCATTTACAATTTCTGTTGTTTTGTTTTCATTTAAAGTTAGGGGGCGAAGGGTTATTCTATACCATTCATAATTTGAAAAAATTGTAGAATCATCAAATTTTAGAGCTAATTCTTGAGTGTTGTTTTTTAAGTTTTTAGATGCATATTCTAATTCTTTTAATTTTTGTAGATTGCTTTCGTCTGTTACAATATGTTTTTTCAAGAAATCAATAATTGATTCGTTTTTTAGTAAATCTTTAGCTAATTCATTTTGTAAAATCACTTTTTTATTTTGATTTGTGATTGTATAGCAGATTTTTTTATTTTTTAATATTTCATTTGCAAGACCTCCATAGAGGATAGCTGTTTCACCTGATTGAAGTATGGTGATAGTTATGTAAATGCTTAATATTATAAAAATAAAAACAGACAAAATAATCGGGCCAAGATATTTAGGGTAGGCAAACAAAAAACCAATACTTATGACTGTTGCAGTTAGCATAAATACTAATAACAATAAACGCTCTTCTAGTATTTTATCTGGCCGTATGTCTTGTTTGTCTCTAAACATGTGGTGTCCTAAGTATAGTTGCTTTTTAAGTTATTATGTCTGGTTTTGTTTTTCCTGTTAGTTTAGTTATTTTTGAAATTTCTCTTGAAATTTTACTTAATTCTTCAAGTATTGTTTCTGGATTTTCTAATAAGTCGTTTGTTTCATAACGCTCAATGTATGTTCTTAATGTTGCTCCACTTGTTCCTGTTCCAGATAAGCGATAAACAATGCGAGAACCATCTGAGAAATGTACAACAAGACCATTTTTTGTAGAGGTTTTATCTACTGGGTCGTTGTATATAAATGGATAAGCATTTGATACTGTGTAACCAGAAAAGTTCTTGTTTATCAATGATGGTAGAGAGTTTTCTAAATCTTCCATTAATTTATCTGCAACGTTTTGTGGTATGTTTTCAAAATCGTTTCTTAAATAATAGTTTCTACCATATTTTTTCCAGTGTGATAACGCGATATCTTTTATAGATTGTCTCTTTTCAGCAATGATGTTGAGCCAGAAAAGAGTTGCCCAAATACCATCTTTTTCACGAATGTGAGATGCGCCTGTTCCAAAGCTTTCTTCTCCACAGAAAGAAATGCGGTTAGAATCCATTAAGTTGATGAAATATTTCCATCCTGTTGGTACTTCATAAAAACCTAAGTTTAGAGCATCAGCAACTTTTTTTATAGCCATTGATGTGGCTGCAGATTTTGCAACACCATATATGCCATTTTTGTAAGCAGGGATTAACTTATAATTGTCGGTTAAAATAGCTAAGCAATCACTTGGACTAACAAAAAAGCTTTTTCCTAAAATCATGTTTCTATCGCCATCCCCATCATTTGCAGCGGCAAAATCTGGAGCACATTCTGAATACATTAAATCAACCAAGTGTTTAGCATAGATTAGATTTGGGTCAGGATGAAGCCCGCCAAAGTCTTCAAGTGGAGTTGCATTTATAACAGTTCCTTTGGGTGCATTTAAGGTTTCTTCAAACATTTTTTTAGCATAAGGACCTGTTACACCATTCATGGCATCAAAAACAAAACGGAAATCTGATGATAGAAGCTCTTTGATTTTAGGGAAATCAAAAATACTTTCCATTAATTTTATATAATCAACGTATGGGTCAATTATTTCAATTATGGTATTTTCGCATTTAGTTGTTTTTAATTCTGTGATATCTATGTCTGGACAATTTGATATTTTGTATTCTTTTATTTTTAGTGCTTGGTCTTGGATGGCTTTGCTTTCATCAGGCTGGCATTGTCCACCAGAAGAAGTTGCATATTTTATACCAAAGTCGCCATCTATTCCTCCTGGATTGTGAGATGCAGAAAGAACAAAACCGCCATCTAAGTGATTTTTTAATATAATATGAGAGCCTGCAGGGGTTGATACTAAACCATCTTTAGCGATAAGAAGTTTTTTTACATTATTTGCAGAAGCAATTTTGATGATTTTTTGAATGACTGCACTATTATAGAATCTACCATCACCACCAACTAAAAAAGATTTATCTTCTAGATTTGGGATTGTATTGAAAATACTTTGAAGGAAATTTTCAATGTAATTTTCTTGCATGGCAATCTTGGTTTTTTTTCTTAAACCAGCAGTTCCCATTTTTTGGTCAGTATATGGAGTTGTTTTAATAGTTTCTATCATCATTAATCCTTATTTGTTAAAAAATACATTGCTATGTTTAGAATAAAAAGTCCTAATTGTAAAGATTATTTATTAGCTAAAAATGAATTCTGCAAGTTTAGTTATTTCACGTTTAGCACATATATCTTCATAGGTTAGGTTGTTTTTTAGGTTGGAATAAGTTTTGTCTTGAGAAGATATTCCATTAAAAGTATTTAGATATGATGCTCTTTTATTTATTGGGGGAGCAACCCTAAAACCATACATTCTTGCTATTGAAGAAAGTTCTTTTGATGGTTCGGTTATAGATTTATCTTTTAGGTTGTTTTCACATATTACCCAGTTTAGCGTTTTGTTATGTGCTGAAGCTATTTTCTTTTTTAATTCCCACATGTTGTTTAAGTATATTTTGTTTTTAGGGAATTTGTGTGCTGTTGATGGGGGAAGTAGAGTAATATATGTATCAGCATTTGTCGCTAAATCGTCAATGTTGGTTATGCCAGGGATGATTATTGCATCAAAATTTTGACATTCTTTTGTAAACGAATCTTTGTTTATTATTGTTGGTGTTGGTAAAAATTGATGTGAAACTAAACGTGTGTTTATTATTTTATTTAACGGAGAATCGCTATCAAGTAAGATGGCTGTTTTTTGTTTGTTATACATTAATGTTATTGCAAGTTCTAAGCCGAAAAGTTTTTTACCTGATTTTGAAGGGCCATCAACGATTATAATATGTGCTTGTTTTGGTTCCATTTTTATACTATATTAACGATGGTTGTATGCTGTTTTAGTTTTTTCGGTTTTGATTGAACGATTTATTGCATTTTTTAGGCTGTAAGTATTTATTTGTTTGTTTTCTTTTATGTGATTTAGGGAGATTTCCATCATTTTAGAAATGCTTTCATCACGTTGTTTTACTTTTTTATGCCCTAATGTTACAGCAATAACACGATAGTTTCCTTGTTGAGCAGAAGTTAAGATGTTAAAACCGGAGGCGGCAGTGTAGCCTGTTTTCATTCCATCTGTTCCAAGCGAATCGTTTAATAGGTAATTGTGCGTCTTGTATGTTGTGTTATTGTATGTAAATTGTGTGATTGAGAATAGGTGGTAATATTGTGGGAAGTGATGATATATTGCAGCGCCTAAAATAGCTAAATCTTTTGCTGTTGTTTTTTGTTGAGAATTTGGAAGACCTGATGCGTTTTTGAAAGTTGTTCTATACATTCCTAATTTGTGTGCAGTTTTGGTCATTAGTACTGCAAAATCTCTTTCTGTTGGACTTAAAGCTTCTGCTAAAACTGTTGCGCAGTCGTTTGCAGATTTAACAATTAAAGCTTGAATTAAAGTTTTTACATCAATGTATGAACCTGCTGGCATGCCTAATTTGGAAGGAGAACGTGAAGCTGCAGTGTGTGACACTTTTAGCTTGTCAGTCATTTTTAGTTTGCCGGTTTCTAATGCGTTGAAAGTTATATATAGTGTCATAAGCTTGGTTAGTGATGCAGGGTAACGTAGTGTTTCTGCATTGTCAGAGTACAAAACATTTCCTGTTTTTGCATCTATTACTATTGAAGAAGTGTTTGATGCATTTGCAGAAAAAGCAGTTAAACCAAGTAAAACAAGACCTAAATATAATTTTTTCATAATAAACATTGGGCTTTAATTCCTTTCATCGCTACAGAGATGAGTTATAATAGCAAATAAAAAGAAAATAAATTATTAATTTTAGTTATGAATATAATTTTTTTTATTATTTTTTAGCTTGACTTTATAAAAATATATATGTAAAAGATTTCAAGCGATGGCGAACGTAGCTCAGTTGGTAGAGCCCCGGTTTGTGGTACCGGTTGTCGTCGGTTCGAGCCCGATCGTTCGCCCCATATTGTAAACTCTGCGTTAGCGGAGTTTTTTTTATGCGAACAATCGAGCTCGAAGGTTCGAGCCTGTCTTGTTTCGTAAGGTTGTAGTTATGCTACAACCTAACTTCACCTCGGGCAAGTCAGTGTAATATTTGCATTAACGCCGTTTCCGGCTAATGCAAATTAACAAAGACTGATAATTTATGGCAAAAACAATTCACCGGATTGTTTTTTCTCATAAATTCGTTTGCCCCATATTGTAAACTCTGCGTTAGCGGAGTTTTTTTTATGCGAACAATCGAGCAGTGTTTTGGCTTTGTTTATTTTGATAAGTTTGTAATGTATGTATTGACTTTGTCTCTAAAAAATAGTAGTATATATCATATGGTTGTTAGAGGGAAAATGAAATGAATAAGCAAGAAAATAAAGAGGCGCTCTCAAAAGAAGATTTGAAAAGAGCAGAGACGTTGGTGGCAGAAGTTTTAAAGCGTACTGGTATTAAGAAAAAGTTGTTAAGGGAAGAAATCGGGTGTAGGATACTTAATGCAGTGTATACGCTTGTTAATAATATTAAATCTGTTCCGGTTGTGAATTGGGTAGCAACATTAGTAGAAAAACCTGTTGGAGTGTTTGTAAATAAAGCAGAATGGAGAAAAGATACTAGAAAGAATCAATGGAGATTAGCAATTACAAATGAAGTACGTAATATGCTAAATAATGAGTATAAAGAACGATCTTCTGTTGAGCTTAAAAGTGTACCTGCGCAATATCCTAAAATGCATATGGATAAAATTGCAGAAGCTACTTGCGCTACAATAATGGCAAGAGCTAGAAATCTTAGTAATAAGATAGCTATAGGTGTTGGCGGTTTATTGGTTGCATGGGTGGCTGTTGATCGGCCATCAATTTTGCCAATAGCGTTGGGTACTACTGCGGCATGTACGATATTGCGTAGAAAGATTAACAAAGCACAAATATCTGTAAATATTGAAGCTAAATCTAATCATGATAATAAAGCGAAAGAAGTTTTGCGAGAACATACGCAAGTATTAGAAAACTCTCCATATTATAATAATATTGCAAATTTTTCATCTAGAATGAATCAAGAAATGTTAAATGTTAGCAAAAAAGAAATAGAAGCTAACGATAAAAAGCAAGAAGTGTTTAGAAAAAACGCAGACAAAAATACTCTTGTGGATGGCTTTTTCTCTACTGTTGCTGTTAGTGTTCCTATGGCTTTAGCTTATTTTGATGGCGGTTTAAGTGCTTTAGCTACTACTGGTGTTAAGGGTGCGGCTATTTGTAGTACGTGTACAAGTTTTGGTGTTTCGTCTTTAATGAATTATGTTAATTCGAAGCTTGAAGGTGAAGAAGCTATAAAAATGGTCGTAACACATATGAAGTTACTTGATAAGAAAGATAAAAGTTTTGAAAAGGGGGATATGGAGCTTCAAAAAGATGATAATGTTATTGTGATATCTAAAGATATGGCTTATCAGCATAGAAATTTTAATGAGGCAGGAGCCCCTTTATCAGGAGAAGATTTGTTTAGGTCTAATGAAGATATTATTATTAATAAAGGAATTACAGTACTAGGTGGAGCTAGTGGTGCAGGTAAATCTACACTTATTTCTTTATTAACAAAATCTTCTTTAGCTACAGAGGGATCTATAAAGTTAGGGCATGTTAATGAAAGAGGTGAATTTGTTGGTACGGAATATAAAGATATTAAAAATATTGTAGATAATGTTGGTATAGCTTTTCAATCATCTCCAGTTGCAGAAAGTATTAGTGTTGATGATTATATAAAATTAGAAAATCCAGATGCTGATGTAGAAAAGGTTAAACAGGTTAAAAAATTATTAGGAATAGGTGAGGGAAATGAAAGTGGTTTGATTGATGAAAATGCTAGTGTTTCTAATCGTTTATCAGGCGGGCAACAAAAGAGAATAGAATTAGCGAGAGTTTTAATAAAAGATAGTCCTATTATGATATTGGATGAGCCTACTTCTGGTGTAGATGAAAAAATGTCTCAAGAAATTGTTGAATATTTAAAAGAATTACGAAAAGAAAAGACTATCATCTATATTACACATGATGTAAGGGAAATAGAAGATATTGGAGCTTATCAAGCAATTGATATTGATAAAAAACATTCGGAAAATGGGCAAAATGTAATTAAAACATTTGATTTGACAGATGAAAATGAGCGAAAGAATTATGTGAGATTTTTTATGGATAGATCTGCACAGGCTTTGGAAGGCGAAAAATCTGAGCAAGAGGAATGTGTAAAAGATGCAGTTTTAGAAGAGCAAGCAATAAAAGAATATGTAGAGCGTCGTATAAGAGGTGCAAAGGAATTAATTGATAGAGCCGATAAATTAAAAGAATCTAAAGAAGAACATAGGGGGGATACAAATAGAGTGATATCTTCAAATAAACGAGATACTTCAACTAGTGAGATGGTGGTAAATATAGTTAATTATAATCGCAATAAAGGTAGCGATGGAAACTGATAAATTTTATATTATTATGAAATAGGCGAACTATATTTATTAATGAACATAAAGGCATCCTTTAGGTGCTTTTAATTTTTTAAAGTGTTGGTTATTTGGTTGTAATGGTACAATATTTTGGGGTTGAGTTTTTATGTATTAATATAAGGAAGTTTTTTATAGTATAAACGCCGAGATTATTATCTCGGCGTTTGATGTTATTTAAGTAATGAACAAAGAGAGTATTCAACTTCGTTCATACTTGTTTTAGTGCGCATTCCATGTGTGTCGTTTTGAATTATCTTGATAATAGTTTCAGGTGAAGAAATTTTATCAGATAAATTTAAGACATCAGTTACTTTGACGGCAGGGTCATTTCTTCCAATAAGTAGGTGAGCAGGGCAAGCAAGAGATATGTTTTCTTGTTTGCGAATTTCTTCGGTGGATGAAATGAATTTTTCCGTTAGTTTGAATGGAATGCGTTTGTCTTGTAAATAAAAAACAGTGTACCCCTGTTTTTTTAGGTCTTCTTGTTGGTCGGGACAAAGTTTTTGTCGCCAATCAATATCTGCTGCGCTTAAAGTGATAACACCTTTAACTCGCTCTTTGAAATATGGAGCGGTAAAAAGGCTGATGATGCCACCTAAGCAAGAGCCGACAAGAATTACGTTGCCAGTTATGATATTGGTTAGCAAATATTTTAGTTGTTCTATCCAAGTAAAAATATCTGCTTTATCATATTGCTCTAAGTCATTAGAATGACCGGCAAGTTCATACCAACAAAAAGAAGAGTGTAAGCGTGTTGCAATTTCGCAAATCATTTTGGGTTTGCGATGTTGATTGCGTGCTTGTTGACCGTGTACATAGACGACCGTAGTTCCGGTTGAGTTAACAACAGGGTGTGTGATTTTTATTTGAAAATCATACCCTTGAAAAACCTCAGTTAATTCTCTGTTTTTCATAATTATATAAATTTTATGATAATATAGTTGCAAGATGAGTATAGGGCAATTTATTTTAAAATCAATAATATAATTTTGTTAGCGATTTATAATGTTGGGTAATCTGTTATTGTTGGTTGGATATTAGGGGTTAGGGCTTTTTTTATGTATTTTAGAGGAATTGATTGGATGATGATTATCCTGTCATCTAATTGATAGATGGTGTTTTCTATTTTATTTTGGTAGTCTAAAGGGTTCATGTTTTTGGGGAAGATTGTTGATGTTTGTGTTTCTATTAGGTTTAGTTTTGTTTGTGTTTGATTTGGTGAAAGTTTGTGTGGTGATGTATTTGGAGAGCTGTTTGGGGTGATGGATGTGTTTTCGTTATTCAATAATTGGATGTAGTTGTTGGGTTGAGTTACTGTTATTTCGTGCCTTTTTCCATTGGAAGTTGCGGCAGACCCTATTATTTCAGTTGATTGATTTTGGGCTGCAGTAATAATTAATGATGATAAAATTAGCGATAGCATACATAACTCCTTTTCTTATTTAAATAATATATTGTTGCATATTTTAAATATTTGAGTTCAAAAAAAGTGGTAAAAATGATTTTTTTGTCAATATGATTCAACGTGAATCTCTGCAAGGGTTTTTAAAAGATATTTTTTTTAATTTTTTTTCGTTTTTTGTGCATTTTTTGCTTGCATTATTAAAATTTAAATGTTACAAAAGCCAAGCAACAAAAAAGTTAAGGAAGTGTTAACTTTCTTGCGAATCAAATATAACCCATAATGCAGACGAATGTTGCTAAAGTTTGCAATAATTTTTAGATGGCAGGTTCCATTGTGGAATTTTTTGCCATTTAGTTATAGGAAAAGTGTTAAAATGATGGATACACAAAATATCAGAATCCGCCTTAAGGCTTTTGATCATCGTTTATTAGACTTGTCTACTAAAGAGATTGTTCATACAGCTAAAAGAACCGGAGCTAATGTTAGAGGACCAATTCCTCTTCCAACTAAAAT
>JAZRAL010000056.1:0-7417 GCA_045634545.1 Alphaproteobacteria bacterium
TTAAAAAAAACTAAACAAAAGACTTGACAAATAAAAAAAGAAGTATTACATACTTCAAAGTTTGCAAACCCACATTACTAACTACGCTCTACAAGCGTAGGTTAAATCTATTTATTTAAGGAACGACATGTCAGATATAGATAACGAAGATTACAAAACCCACGATGCTCCATTATTAGATTCTTTTGGCGGTGCTTTAAAAAAGCTGATAACCAAAGGAAAAGAACAAGGGTACATCACAATCGAAGAACTAAATCAAGCTCTCCCTTCAGAAAAAGAAACATCTGACCAGATAGAAGATATTATGGCTGCCATTTCCGATATGGAAATAAGCATTATCTCTGCTGATGAAACAGATGATTACGAAGAAGACGAGATTGAAAACGAAACTTCACCAGAAGCCAACTATGATGATGACGAACAAACAGGTAATTTTGACGCTAAAGATTTAATGCGTTCAGATGACCCTGTTAGAATGTACCTAAAAGAAATGGGATCTGTTGAATTGTTATCACGTGAAGGTGAAATAGCCATAGCCAAAAGAATTGAAGCAGGAAAAACTGTTATGATTGGTGGTCTTTGTGAAAATCCGATGACCTTAAAAGCTATATCCAAATGGCGTGATGAATTAATTGATGGAACAACTCAGTTAAGAAATATCATTGATCTTGAAATGATGTATGGTGTAGACTCTGAAGCCATTGCTTATGAAGATGACCAATCTACAGATGACGATCTATCTGATGTAACTAAAGATTTAGAAAATAAAAACCTAGATGAAATTGATGATGATTTAGAAACAGATATTGAATTTGATGGCGCTGTTGATGACGAACCAGAAGAAGATGTTCACTCAGATGATGATTTAGATGGAGAACATGAAGGTGAACTTGATGACGATGAAGCATCTCATACAGCTACATCTATTACAGCAATGGAACAGGCATTATTTGAACCTGTACTTGATATTTTAACTAAAATTTCTAGTTACTATGACGAATTAAGTCGTATCCAATCTCAAAGAATGAAAGCTATCCTTGCAGGACGTAAAGCACAAACTTCATTAGAGAAAAAATATCAAAACATCAAAAAAGAATTAATTGAATTAATGAGTTCAATTCACTTAAACTCTGCCCGTGTTGAAGAATTAGTTGAGCAATTAAACGAATTAAATCGTCGCTTAATGGGTGTTGAAGGTAAATTAATGCGCCTTGCTCTTAATTGTAGAGTTAAAAGAGAAGATTTCTTAAGTGCATATCAACACTCAGAATTAGATCCACATTGGGTTGAAAAACTAGAAGAAACAAAAGACAAGCATTGGCTAGCTTTTGTAAAAGACAATCGTGATGAAATTATAGAATTACGTACATTACTTGCCGAAATGAGTAAAGAATGTGGTCTACCTATTTCCGAATATCGCAAAATGGTTGACACAATCAAACGTGGTGAACGTGAAGCAGAACGCGCTAAAAAAGAAATGATTGAAGCAAACCTTCGCTTAGTTATTTCTATTTCTAAAAAATACACCAATCGAGGCATGCAATTCTTAGATTTAATTCAAGAAGGAAATATTGGCTTAATGAAAGCCGTTGATAAATTTGAATATCGTCGTGGTTACAAATTCTCAACATATGCTACATGGTGGATACGTCAAGCAATAACACGTTCTATTGCAGACCAAGCACGTACAATCCGTATTCCTGTTCATATGATTGAAACAATTAATAAATTAGTACGCACATCTCGTCAAATGACATTAGAAACAGGTCGTGAACCAATTCCAGAGGAATTAGCTAAACGTCTATCAATGCCAGTAGATAAAATCCGTAAAGTTATGAAAATAGCTAAAGAACCTGTAAGCTTAGAAGCTCCAGTTGGTGATGAAGAAGATTCATCTTTAGGTGATTTTATCGCAGACGAAAATGCTTTACAACCTGTTGATTCAGCTATTCATACAAACCTTAAAGAAACATGCACTCGCATCTTATCTTCTTTAACCCCTAGAGAAGAACGTGTACTAAGAATGCGTTTTGGTATTGGTATGAATACAGACCATACATTAGAAGAAGTTGGTCAACAGTTTAACGTTACACGTGAACGTATTCGTCAAATTGAAGCTAAAGCTTTAAGAAAATTAAAGCATCCTAGCCGCAGCAAACGCTTACGCTCATTCTTAGATCAATAAAAAAATCCCCTAGATGTTAATCTAGGGGATAATTTTTAGCGCTTAAAAGCAATTTCAAGACATCTTTCAAAGAGTTTCCTATCACAACGATAGTACAATGCTGCCCAAGACTTCATCTTCAGGTTACGCTTATTTTCAACGTATTCAATCACCTGAGTTTCAAGTCCTTCATGCATCATGTTGAGCTCATCTATATCAGTCTCAAAACGATGATACTCGTAATGTTCAAAACCATAATCCAAAGCGTCGTAGTCATATGGCTTATGTTTCAACAAAACTTCCATAGCAAAATAAACACCATTTATCGCATTTTTCATAAAGAACATGCGATCAGATGTACCACCTCTCTCTATGTACTTAGCAGATGCTTTTGATGACAGGTAATGATGCTTTATGATATAAAAGCGAACTTCTCTATCAGAACGCTTCTCTACCAGTTCCTCATGCGCCTCTTCCCACAATCCATGACGAGTAACATACGCCTCAAATTCTGGAGATTTAGCAATAGCCAGCATTTTCTTTTGGTACTTAACCGAAAATTCCGGCCCCTTAACGCATTGATGGAACAAGTCAAGATTTTTACCATCCTTCATTCCTTCAAACATCTCATCCAAAAGAGCGTCATGCATGCCATGCCGAGACAGATGAAGAGCTATTTCATCTTTATTACCTCTCTTAAAAAGCTTACGCTGTTGCTCAAGCAGCAATCCATGTTTTTCAAGATACCACATGATTTCATCATGGTTGCCACGCTTCAAGATTACATCTTGTCCTTTAGCTCCAAAACCATAATAAGAAACAAATGCAGCCATCTCAACCGTAAGACCTCGCTTGGCAATCATTTCCTGAATTTCTTCCGGCATCACTGTAACAGTCCATTTACCTTCATTACATGCAGAACATCCTTTAGGTGGGGTTTGAGGAGGAAGCGCTCTACCATACTGATGAATAAGATAGAGAATTTCTTCAATAACTCCTCGAGCCACAATTTCACGAAGCACCTCAACTTTTGGTGCATCAACAAACCACTGCATGCAATAGCCATAATCACATGTTACTTGCTTTTCATAACCACGAATACGACTAAGCTTTTCCATAACCTCGTCATGCTTAAGCTGCTCACTCCATTCTTCAGATACATGATCTGAAGATTTTTTTTCAAAATTATCTTCCATAATTGTACTTGTTTTTATTTATACTTAATAATACTTACTCTAAGTCCATATATACAAATATTATTTTTAAAATCAAGTACTATTTTATTTGGTACAAATCATACCCTCTTTCAGATAAAACTATTTTAGAAACAAATTTTAAAACATCTTTCATTCTAGGATTTTTTTCCATAAATGATGGCTTTCCCCAAAAACTATCAATATAACTCTGCTCTAAAACTAGAACATACATATCTTGTCTATTATTATTAATTTCTTTTATTAAATTTTCATCCGTCAATTTTGGCTCTAAATAAACTCTTTTAGCATCTTTTAGATAATACCCTCTTTCAAAAAATAACAAAGGTTCTTTTTCATGAGAAACAACAAAAACATCTTTATTTTTAATATTTTTCATAAAATTATTAGTTTCAATTGTATTCCTAAATCTAAAAACACTTTCTTTATAAAAATTTGTTATCATACCATTAAAAATAACAAGACAAAGCAAAAATACATATAATTTATTTTTGGTTAGTTTAAAATAATTCCCAGTTTTTATTAATATATATATATTCAAAACAGTAACAAAAGGCATTATCGCCATTATATATCTAGTCTCATATTCCCCCATAAAAGGCATTATAACAAAAATAAATATAGTACTTGGTAAAATACACCCTAAAGACCACCCAATAATATACTGAGATTTTGCCTTTTCACCATCTATTTTTTCTTTATTTTCAACTTTCAAAATTAAATATTTACTTTTTTCAAATAAAAACAATAAAAATAACGCTCCAATCGGCCCAAAAAAAGCAAAAAACAGTAGCATAATAAAAGATAAATTGCATAAAACTTTTATTTTTTTATCTTTTAATAAATATTTTCTAAAATTAAACCACCTAAAAACAATAATAACCATACTAAGCAAAACAAAATTAATGCTATTATCAATATTCCAAAAGTCATACATAAAAATCTTCAAAAAGCGATAAAATTCCATATCAAAAATTAAAAGAGGATCTTCTAGCATAAACAAGCTATTCTCAAAAGCACCTTTTGAACGTTGAGATTTTAGTAAAACATCATATGCAGGCTCAAAAACAATAAATAAAGTTAATATGCTTAATAACATAACAATAGAATACTTTATCAACAGACTATAATTTTTTCTAATTAATAAAACACAACCTGTAGAAACTGCTAGAAAAAATGAAAAAAAGATAGAATTATATTGAGTTAATATTCCAAGTGCAGAATAAAGAAAAACTAAATACAACCCACTATTTGATACCCTATTTTCTTTTACAATTTTTCCTGTTTCATAAATAAGCATTGTTAAAAGAAAAGTTTGCAAAGCATACATTCTAATAAATAATATCGTTGAAACACCAATATTTGACATACCCCACAAACAGAAACAAACAAGAGCATATTTATCATCACCAATTATAAGTTTATTAAGCTTATAAATTCCAAATGCAATTAACCAAAATAAAACTAAATTAATCCCTAACCCAAACCATTTATTAAATTCACCATAAAAAACAGAAGAAATTGTATGCAAAATAACATAATACAATGGAGGATGAACATCTTTACGTAAATTTTCTACAATATTGCCATACGAAAATCTATTTTTGCTAGAAACGCTAAAATAATTCATATAGATATTAGCATCTATCCATTTATTATTAATATCTTTAGAATCTCCAAAATGGTGATCTATTCCATCAAATATAAATCCCCCTCTTGAACTATTCGAATGTCCATACGAAAATTGCTCATCAACATGCATTCCATCTCGTGCATTCATATAAAACAAAATTGCTACAAAATTAACAAATACAGCAAAAACAAACACTAAAAACCATTTATTAATTTTAAACATAAAAAGCCTCTTTTCATACAAAATCTCATACCCAAACATAACAACATAAAAATAAATTAACTATAATAATAAAATAATAACACACAAAAAAAATCCCTTCTAGCATTGCTAGAAGGGATAATATTAGAATACAACTTGATACATATCAATGTAATCCTCAAAAACCTTTGTATCACCAGCAAAAAACAAAGCAACAACCTCCTTTTTAGAAAGTTCTTCCCCATTTTTAGCTTTTTCAACAACATCATTGGTATTAATACAATCAAGAGTACCGTCAAAATTTAAGTTCTTTTGACAACGAAGGAAAGCTGTCACCAAAATTTCATAATCCAAAGGTTTTACCCTTAAAATAGAATTAAGAACATGGCAATCAGAAAGCTCGCAATTATTGAGATAAAACATCTTATCATCAAAACTTGCGCTACTAAACAAAGCATCTTCGCCTTCCCAACCGAGTTTTTTATACATTTCTATATAAAAACGCAATTCCTCAGGCTTGCGCTTTAAGACCATCTCTTCATGAGCATCAAAAGAAATAGGATGACGCTTAATATACTCCGCAAATAAAACTTCACTATTTGGAGTATTTATCAAGCGTTTCTCTGCATTTGCAGGCATTCCATGATGCCAAAAGTAGAAAAACAACCTATCTGCGCTTTCCCCTTTATCCATCTTATCAAACATATCCATGATAAGATTTTCAGACACAGGATAAAATTTAATATAAAAATTAATTTCATCCTTTACATCACGCAAAAAAAGAAGTTCCTCAGCATCTTTGCAGAGAGGTCCACCATGCTTCATAAGAAGCTGAATAACCTCTTCATGATTACCTCGCTCTATGAGTTTGATAGTCGCCGGTTTAGAAAAATTAGTTTTTTCCATATACTGCTCAATTTCCTCATGGTATCCACGATTAATAAGAGCAACCTCACCTACCTCACTCAAGTAATGACGCTTAATGTACTCAGTGACATTTGATGAACTCCAGTTTTCCATAATATACTTCTGCCCATCATCTGCAAATCCGTGATAATTAATGTACCACATCAAATCGTTAATAGG
The DNA here is from genome assembly GCA_045634545.1 of Alphaproteobacteria bacterium. Classification (GTDB taxonomy): domain Bacteria; phylum Pseudomonadota; class Alphaproteobacteria; order RF32; family CAG-239; genus CAG-267. Next base: position 6,299 of record JAZRAL010000056.1, read on the forward strand.
CCAAGTACCAAGCATTACCTTCTGAGCCTGATTGCAAAATCCATAATACTTAACAAGAGCTTGAACCTCTTCCTTCTTATTTCGTTTTGCAATAATCTCTTGAACATTTTCCGGCATATAGGCTTTATAAGCTGTGTTAGAATTTCCCAAAAACTTGGCAAACTTCTCAATCATAAAGACTATTTCCTCACTATTGCCACGAATAGCAATATTAAGGAGTTCATTAGAATCAGGACCTTTATAGATCCATTCATCCCAAGAAGCAGGAAGATCAGACATCATCTGCCATTCTTCTTCCGTCGTATGATGAACCACACGATCCATGCACACCTCATTAAGCATTTTCATAATCTTAAAATGCTCTTCATTTTCTTTCCAAGCAGCAGCTCCTTGAGCTACATACTCGTTATCAGATTTTTTCATACTTATATATATAAAATAAAGTTTAGAATAATATTTTGCTACTTTTAGATATATAAACCCTAAAAAAAAGAATCAAGTATAAATATATCATTTTTAGTACTTTATTTCCAAACTCCACACTTTAATGCCACAGCATTTCTTCTTGCTCTATTAGGAGTTTGTTTAGCATAAACTGATTTTAAACAAGCCTCACTTGCCAAATCAAAATCATTATTATCAATTGCCTTTCGCATAATCCTAAATTTTCTTAATCCCCCTATTCCTAATTGAAAACACATATCAAGCAAGGCAAATTGTCTGCCCTCAGATAATTTCTTATAATCCTTAAATAAATGAGAAACCTCATCATAACACCTTACAATATCATTACGCAGTAACATTTTTGCCCCATTTTCCGTAATCCCATGCATAAAATCACCACAAGCCCGTTTTTCTTCAAAATTTAAAGGATTATCTTCCAAATTCCGCCCTACTCCAATTGTTAATTTTCCTAAAGTACATCTATAAGGTTTTAAACGCATACCTTCATTTTTTATAAGTTTTTTCATCCAAAGTTCCATATCAAACTCCATATTTTATCTCCTTAAATTAAACAAAAAAATAACAAGCAAAAGCCTGTCTTAAATAAAAAAAATCATCAAAATATCTTGAAATAAACTATTTTTTTTAGTATAATACTCTTACAGATTAATATTA
>JAZRAL010000057.1:0-56769 GCA_045634545.1 Alphaproteobacteria bacterium
AACAAACCTTGAAGCTGCTGATGAAATTGCAAGACAACTTAAACTTCGCAATCTTGCAGGGCTTATTGTTGTTGACTTTATTGATATGGATGAACCAGCTAATAATCATGCTGTTGAAAAACGTATGAAAGAAGCTCTAAAAACAGATCGTTCAAGAGTTCAAGTTGCTAAAATGAGTATTTTTGGACTATTAGAAATATCTCGCCAAAGAATGCACTCTTCTTTTGTTGAAAGCAATTACACAACTTGTCCATATTGCAAAGGTCAAGGTGTTCAAAGAACTACAGAATCTAGTGCTAACCTTATTTTGAGAGCTCTTGAAGAAGAAGGAATTAAAAAAGCTTATAATCATTTAGAAGCAAAACTTCCTTCTGATACTGCTATTTATATCTTAAATCACAAGAGAAGAATATTAGCTGATTTAGAAGAAAAGTATAATCTTGAAATTGTTATTTCTGCAGATAGTTCTATTCGCAATATTTCTGATTATAAATTAGAAAGAACCAAGGTTGTTAAAGAAGCCAAAGTTCAAGTTGCAGCAACTTCTGCTTATGAACATGCTTCTCAAAGAAATGATGAAGAAGATTTAAGTGATGATGATTATGATGATGTTGCTGAAGAGACACCAAACGAAAATAAACATCATCGTCGCAGATTTGATAATAGACGCAAATCTCGCACAAAGGGTCGTCGCAGAGATAACTTCAAAAGAGATAAGAATACTAATTTAGAAGCCATAAAAACCCCTTCTAATAACGTTATAGAGGTTAAACAAGAAGAGCCTAAGGAAGAAAAGAAAACTTGGTGGAAAAAACTGATTGGCTAAGATATAGTATCAAATAAAATATCCCCTTTGAGAAATCAAAGGGGCTTTTTTATTGTCTTGATTGATTTTGATTGTTTTTAGAACTTGCTTTAAGTTTTTTATAATAATCTTTGTCATGAAAATCTATATCTTTGATATTTTCTGGATATGGTGTAGGTTCTTTATTTTTTGTATCGTAATTATAAGCCTTTAACATCACATCTAAGAGTTGATGACGCTGTTTTTGAGAAGGATGAGGATCATTTTCTCGATGCATTGCAAGTTCTTGTTCTTCAAATTTCTTCATTTTTTCAAGTGTTGGGGTAAGACTATAGCCTGCTCCTATGCAAAGTGCTGTTCCAAAAGCATCACAAAAACTTTCTATTTCCCAACCGTTTGATGAATAACCAACACTATTTGATGAAGTTTTATGGCTTCTATTTGCTTGCTCTACAGCATGTCCTAGTTCATGGCCTATAGTTCTTGCTAAAGCATCTTCATTAAAAAAATCAGGAAATTTTTTATTGTAATAAAAAAGACCTGCACTCAAATCTATATATAATTCTTTAGTTAATGGATTGTAGCCATCAAAACCTGCATCATCTTCTAGTTTTTTATATAAACCTACTTTAATTTTTTTACCTTCTAGAAAATCTTTTAAATATTTAGATGTTTGGTTGTTACCATTTTTTAATTTTTCTACAATTTTATTAGTTAGGTTTTCAGCATATTCTTGTTGGGGTGTACCTTTTTCAAAGTAGTGCTCACCTTCATAAAGATGTAATTTACCTATTTTTTGTAACCCACTAATTGTTATAGGATGACGAGGTTTATGCTTGTATGCTTTTTTAGAATAAACAGTTCCAAAAGCCTTCATTAGGCGCTGATTTATTAAAGGTAAATCACAAAAGCATTTATCCCAAAGCTCTGTTACTTCGTGGTGTATATTTCTATTTAATTTTTCAAAGCTTTTTTCTTCCATAATAACCTCTTTTATATTCAATATATTAATAGTATCATAAAAACAGGTTATTATCAAGCAATAAAAAGGAGGCTTTGCGCCTCCTTCTTTTAAACCATTTTTTGACAAGCTGTTTCTATTTTATCTTGCAGCGCATCCATAAATTCTTTTTTGTTTTTATAGTCTGAAACTCTTATTGGCTCCATAAATTCAAAAATTACTTTTCCTGGATATTTTATATATGAAGATTTAGGCCAATGTAGTCCTGTATTAAGAGCAACAGGAACTATTGGTAAATCAAGACCTTCTGATAAGAATACAATACCTGGCTTATATCCTTTTACTTCTAGGTGCTTACAACGAGTACCTTCTGGGAATATAACTATAGAACGTCCGTCTTCAACACGTTTTTTAGCTTCTTTGAGCATTCCTTTCATAGCCTTACCGCCGGACTTTCTATCTATTGGTATCATTCCATAAAAAGCTTGAGCCCATCCAAAGATAGGAATATATGTTAATTCTTTTTTCATAACAAATGCTGAATTTTTAACAATTCCGGTATATATATATGTTTCCATTGCAGATTCATGTTTGGAAGCATATATTTGTTTAGGTTTAATATATTCCGCACCTCGTACTTCAACTTCAATTCCATAAAGTTTTAGAGATACCTTAAATATTACAGGATGAATATAATTATCCCAAAAATAAATTGATTTTTTTCGTGAAAATATACCTATTAATACAATTAAAGATAAACCTATCATTAATGCTGGGTAAAAATAGATATTTCCAATTGTTGAACGTAAAAATAACTTAAATTTATTCATCTTAATATTCCTAACACTTTATATTGAAAAAACACAATTAAATATTTGGTATATTCGTTTGCCAAAAATTTAAAACTTCTAAAATTCTTCCACCATTTGCTTGACACAAACTTTGATGGAGTTGGAATGTATTGTATCTCTTTATTTTTTAATTCTTCTTCTATTTCTAGGCTTGACCTTGGAATATGATAAAACGAGGTTACAACATATATTTTTTCTATTTTATGTTTTGTTGCCCATTGTTTTATTTCTTTTGCATTACCTACTGTATCTGTTGCGCTATAACCTAAATCTATTGGTAAGTTGCTTTCTAACTTTACATCTTCACGAGAGATTATGTCTTGAAGTGTTGTGCCTTTTTTTACACCAGAAATTAGTAAGCGCGTTCCTTTTTCATTATTTAATAAATCTATGGCTTTAGCTATTCTATTACGACCACCTGTTAAGACGGTTATTCCTGTATTTTTATTATTATCTGCTATTTGAGGAGAAGAATATGAAAATATTGAATTTGTAAAAAGGATAAAGCCAGTAAACCAGGCTATAATAAAAATCAATACAAATATTGCTATTTTATAGTATATTTTTGACATTATTCTCTCTTTAGTAAAATACTAAATTATTTTCATAGTTTACTTAATTTTACAAAGCTAGATACCTTTTTTTTATATTTCTCCACAGAATTGCAGAAATATTTTGTTGACAAAATTCAATAGAAAATTATACTTTTTTTGCGAGAAATATTTTTATGTTTAATTTTAAAACAAATAATTATGGATGATTTAATTGGTAAAATTGACAATCCTGAACAATTCCTTGACATACCTAAGGAAATTTGTGTCTTTGATAATAGCGTTGAAGTGCTAGAGTTTTTCTTGGATATGGGATATCCTAAAACAATAACAGCTTTTCCGGTTGAACTAGAATTAAACACAATGGATAGACCTATTTATCTTTTTTGGGCTATTGTAGACGTTGAAACCAAAACCCTGAAGTCTTTTATGCCCGTATTTAAGATAAAAGACATCGACGCTCTTAACCATATTAACTTAAAATCTATTGAGGTTGTTGATTGTGAGAAATTCGTCGTTTGGAATAATTCTTTTTATTGTGTTTTGTTAACATCAAAAGGAAACTTTGTGGTAAAACAAATAAATGGAGTTTGGTGTGAAGCAGATGTTAAAACACTAATATCAATAAGAATTCCACATTTACGTTTTCCCAGTATTTATCCTGTTGAATTGTTTTCCAAATCCAAGCATCATTTTATAACTACTGTTTGGGCCATTGAAGACCCAGAGGAAGATACAGTAAACTGGTATCCTGTTTGCTGGGATGATTTCAAAAAACTTCAGGACTATGAAAATGAAGATATCTCGATGTATCCAATAGACATTGGTGATGTAACTAGAGCATCTAACATTACATTTGAAGTTTTGTGTAATAAGGAAGTTGGATTTTATCTTAAAAAGAGTAATAAGCCCCTTTTGTGGCGACATACGGCCCTTAATTTACGAAAAAATGAAAGGACTTCTAATTTAATTAAATTGAATCCTTCTTTTGCCTCTAAAAACAATCAAGAAAAGCCAGACAATCGCCCAAAAGGAATTATTATACCTTTTCCAAAGAGGCATAATTAACCTATTTAAGGCTCAAATCTTATTGATTTGGGCTTTTTATTTTGTGGTTGAACCCAAACCGCCGTTTCTTATGCCTGAAGCATTATCATCATATGTTATACCAAATGGTATAAAAATTCCTTGGCAAATTGATTGAGCTGATTTTATCTCTAATTCTTTATTTTCTCTGGAGTCGTTTGTGATTTTTACAAACATATGACCTTCATTATCTGAATAATAGTAATCACTATCGATTATACCGACAGTATTGTCTAATTGAAGGCGATATTTGAACCCTAATCCTGATTTTGGGAAAACTCCTAAGAACCATCCCTCATCTATCTTTACTCTAACCCCTGTTGGGAGTAAAATTGTTTTACCATGGCTTAAATTAAATGCTATTGGAGAAAAAAAGTCATATCCAGCAGAGCCTCTTGTTGCTCGTATTGGAAGCTTTATGTTATCATATATTTCTTTTATTTGTTCATCTGTATCATTAAAAAAAATCTTTTTCCATGATTTAGTAAACTCATTAAAACTTACTTTTTGAAATTCTGCTATACGTTCCATTTTTATCTCCTTTTTGTTCAAATTATTTATTTTTTATTTATTTTACAAGTAAAAGATAGAAGTTTTAAGCACAAAACAATAGAACAAAACCAAAACATTTGTTGACATTTTAGTTTAGATTTTATATTTAGATATTAGATTTTAAATGATTTTGTTTTTATAGGATATAAATGGCTAAGCAGTATATAGCTCTTGTTGATTGTGATTGCTTTTTTGTTTCTGCAGAAAGAGCTTTTAATCCTTCATTAGAAGGAAAAGCTGTTGCTGTTTTATCCAACAATGATGGTTGTGTTATTTCTCGCTCAAAAGAAGCCAAGGCCTTAGGGCTTAAAATGGGTGAACCTTATTTTTTGGCAAAGCATAGTCATCCTGATATATTATATGTTAGGGCAAATCATGAACTTTATCAAAAAATCTCAAATAAAGTTATGAATAAACTTAAAAGTTTTACTAATGAGGTTGAAGTTTGCTCTGTTGATGAGGCTTTTGTTTTATTAACGGGGCTTAAAAGATTATACAAAAAAAATTATATTGAAATTGCTAAAATGATAAGAGAGACTCTTTATAGAGAACTCAAAATTCCTGTATCTATTGGAATTTCCTCAACAAAAACGTTAGCAAAACTTGCAAGCGACAAAGCAAAATCATGTGGTGGAATTTATGTAATTGGAAATGCTAAAAAGAATAAAGTTTTAAGCCAAACTTTGATTACTGATGTTTCAGGTGTTGGGAAAAAGATTGCAGAAAAGATGAGGGCTGAATGTATATTTACTGCTCTTGACTTTGTTTCTCGTCCTGATTATTGGATAAAAGCAGAATTTCACAAACATGGGATGGATTTAAAAAACGAACTTAACGGAATATCTCTGTTTAAGGTTGAAAAAGAGCATAAGTCCCCTATTTCTATTCAGCAAACATCTGCATTAAAAGAATTTAGCTCTGATATTGAGGTGTTAAAAGATGCGTTAATTGAACATATTAGAAAAGCTTGTAAAAAGGCTAGAATTGAAAATGCTAAGGCTTTAGTTATTGAATTAATGCTTCGTGATAAAGCCTTTAGAGTAATCACGGAAAAACAAAAATTAGATTTTGCAACTAATCAAGAAACGGATATTATACCTATTGCATTAAAACTTCTTGATAAACTTTATAGTCCATTTATTGTTTGGAGAAGTGTCGGAATTACGTTATCAAATTTAATTTATGATGATATTTTTTGGGATGATTTGTTTAATAAACCTAAAAAAAGCAATGACAAACTTGGAAAAGCTCTTGATGAATTAGAAAACAAATTTGGAAAAGATATTATAAAAATTGGCAAATTAGATAAAAAAAAGGTTCCGTGAGCTTATTGCTCGCGGAACCTAATTATGGGTTACTCTCTTTACAAAGATATTGGTTACTTTTCTTCACCAAGCATCTCACCAAGGTTTACCATGGTAGAACCGCCAAACACTTTTGGGAAGTGCTTTGCAAGCTCCTGCTTTAAGAGTTCAGGATGATCCTTTAAGATCTGTCCAAGAGCAAGTTTAACCTCGTTCTCAGACGCTCCTTCCAGACGCATCTTTTCGGCCTTACCTTCAGCCTCAATAATCATAGCCTTTTTCCTTGCTTCAGCCTGGATTTCCATCTGCTTTGCAAGTTCTTTGGTCTGGATTGTCTGGGCTTTAGTTACTGCAACCTTAGCGAGTTGTTCCTCGTAAGTGTTCTCAAACTTAACTCGGTTAATTTTGAGATCCACAAACTCGAAGAAATTGACGCCTGAAACAGGTACTGAAAACTCTTCAAGTGTTTTTACGATGACTTCCTCTGTCTCACCGTTTTCCTCGATTTTGATTACCTTAGGAATAAGGTTTTCAACCTCCACAGTCTTACTTGGATCTGCGGGATCAGGAACTTCAATGGTGGGGTTGTCAGGATCTGGCTCCATCACAGGCACTATGCGGTACCTTGTGGCGTTGCGTAGACTCATACCAGTAGTCATATCGCAACACTTTTTATCGACTTCCTCTTGGATGAGTTTTGACGCCATTTCTTCAATTTCACTTTTCATAAGTTGGAACTCATGATAGGTGAGTTGAGAAACGAACGTATCGAAAACTGCATCAATCCACTTTGATACGTGAGTATCCCAGTAGTTGCCACGCATAGCCTTGAAGACTAATGAAACATAGCGTTCCTTAAGTCTGTAGCTAATTGTGTATTCAAGAGTTACATCATTACGTGTCTTCACCTTCTTGGTGTCGGTGATAGACTTTGTAATGACGGTCGTATCCATCAGATAAGTGTCTGACAGAAACGGTACCATTATGTTGAGACCAGGGGCAAATGACCTTTCCCAAAGTTTGGAAAAAACAGTCATGTAACCGATGTAGCCCGTTGGGACAACCCAAAGGCAGTCCACTGCGATAACCGCTGCAAACAATATTAGACCTAGGATTACCAACCATCCTGAGAAGTAGCATCCCAGGATAAAGATTGTAATACTAAGAGGCAGTCCAACTATAGTTGACCACTTCTGAATTTTTGGTAAGTTTCTTTCGAATGTTCCCATATTATAATTTAGTTTATGACAAAGGACTTATTATTACTCTTAAATTTATTTTACAATACTGTATACTATCCATATCTTTACGCAAAAGCTTCAGTGCAACTTCCAACACTTTCTAAGATAGACACAATAAAGTGAGACACAAAAACACAATACCAACTTTTTAGGGCTAATATTATACTTCTATATTTCTAAATTCTTAAATAACTATAAGTTACTTCCTTTATCGGTTATTAATAATTTCCATCATAATACGCAAAAATGCGCAGCAGAATGATATCTAGCCCTTTTAGGGTAGCATTTTTTTGCCCTCTAGTCAATATTTTTTAGACGAAATTTTAAAAATTTTAAGATTTAGCTATTAAATTCTAAGTTCCAATCACTATAACGAGCAGGATCATCCCCCCAGTTAGAACGAACTTTTACAAATAAAAATAAGTGAATTCTATCTTCTAGCAATTCTTCTAGCTCATGTCTTGCAGACTGCCCTATTTTCTTTATCATTGAACCATTGTGACCTAAAACTATTTGCTTTTGCCCATCTCTTTCAACATATATAGTCATTTCTGCTCTAACAGAATTATCTTCACGTCTTTCCCATAGCTCTGGCTCTACAGTTATTGCATATGGTAGTTCTTGACGAAGATATAAAAATAGCTTTTCACGAACGATTTCTGCAGCTAGTAATTTCAATGGTAAGTCAGACATTTGCTCTTCTGGATAATACCATGGACTTTCAGGCAAATTATTTGCAAGATAAGTATAAAATTCATCTGTTCCCTTATTATTTAAGGCTGATATCATAAATGTTTCTTTAAAATTGTATGCCTCATTTAGTGTTTTGCATAAATTTAGCAATACTTCTTCTTTAACTAGGTCAGTTTTGTTTAATACTAGCAATGCTTCTTGATTGGTTTGTTTTAATTTTTCAATAATTGCCTTGGTTTCTTCATCAAAGCCTCGTTTTGCATCAACAACTAAGGTAACAATATCTGCATCCCCTACTCCATTCCATGCAGATGCAACCATTGCTCTATCTAAGCGACGTTTAGGAGAAAAAATACCTGGAGTATCTAAAAATATGATCTGGGTATTGTTGTATATACCAATGCCTTTTATTGTTGCTCTTGTTGTTTGAGCTTTGGGAGATACTATACTTACTTTTGAACCAACAAAATTATTGGTTATAGTTGATTTACCTGCATTTGGTGCACCAAGTAAGGCTACAAAGCCACATCTTGTTTTTATATCTTCAGACATCTTTAATCCTTAATACCTAATATATCTAGCATTTCATGGGCTGCATTTTGCTCTGCTTGTTTTTTATTTTTACCTTTACCTTGAGCTATTTTGTTAGACCCTATATCTACTTTTATTAAAAATATTGGTTCATGCTCTGAGCCTTTTTTCTCAAGAAGTGTATATATTGGCGCATTATACCCCTTTTGATGAGACACTTCTTGAAGTGTTGTTTTATAATCTTTATGAGGACGAGATTTGGTATCTATCATTTCTCTAAAATTGTTTTTTATAAACTCTTGAGCTATTTTTAGATCTTTACTATCTAAATAAATTGCAGCAATTATAGCTTCTCCTATGTCACAAAGAACGTTTTCGCTTGTTCTTATCTCAGACATTTGAACACCTATATGGGATGTTATATCAAGCTTATTAACTACTTCAGAAACAGTTTCTTTACTAACAAGAATAGCAAATCTTTGCGCCAAATTTCCTTCTGGCTCATCTGGAAACATTTCATAGAGCATATCAGCAATTGTTAAACCTAAAATTCTATCACCTAAAAACTCCAAACGTTCATAGTTTCTATGAATATTTGAAGTCAAGCTAGAATGTGTCAAAGCTTGTTGTAATAGTGTTTTATTTTTAAATGTATAGCCAATATTTTTTTCTATAATTTCCATTGTTTTTCTTCGCTTGCGTTAAAGTTTTTTGGTAATGTAAATGTTTTTTTATTAAAAATCAAGAAAAACTATCTTTTAAATTGATGGGATAAGATATTGAACATGCTAAGAAATGGAGAGTTATAGAAAATAACCTCTTTTTGTTTGGCCGCACTTGCTCATAAGCTTTGCTTACCGCGATACTTCCGTCTTACTTTCGCTCGTAGTCAAACCCGCTCTTCGGGGTCGCTTTTCTATTTTATGATGTGTGGGGAGAGAAATGGAGCAGGCGACGGGGAATTAAAGGTTAAACTTTTGAAATCATTGAATAAACATTGTTTTTTAACGCTTTTTTTGCTATGTTTTTTTTGATGTCGTCTACACGTCAATCTTGACCATAAAAAGCCCTATTCTTCAATATTCAAGCGACTTTCAAAAGAGTTGATGTTTATACATAACAGTCTTAAAAAAAACACTAATATATAAAAACATCTGTCTTAAATTCTCTATCGTCAACCATACTTAACTGACTGTTTATAATAAACTTGCAAAAAAGTCAATAAACAAAATGGGAAAAGGAGTTAATAAACTAAAAGTACCTTAATAATCTTTTTGTTATCAAACCTTGCCCTCTTCATAAAGATTATCTAGTTTACTCGTCCTTATGAGGATAAGAGGTATGTAATAATTTTCTTGATAAAATAAAAATCAAAAATAAAGGTAAAAAGAAAATGCTTACTCCAACAAAAGCCATTAAGCACATAGTGAAATCAATGTTGCCATAGTTGTATTTGGTTATCAATAATAGATAAACGTAATTTATTGCAAACCAGCCAAATCCTTCGCATATCCGAAACAAATAAGAAGGGTTAAATCCAACAATTTTTCGCCGTATAACATCAAATATTACATAAATAACAGAACTCAAAATATAATATCCAAAATAAAATTCTAAAGAATAAACACAAGGTGCTCCGTCCCATATCCATTGATATATTTTTCCATAACGCCAATCATCAGGTACACACATTGCACCTTGTGTATTATCCCCTAAATTACCACGATATATTAAAATCGCTAAAAAAGTGATTAAACTATACCATATAGTGTATAAAAAAGACTTTTTATTCATTCTTCAACATCAGCCCACTTAAGACGGCAAAACCATTCGTTTTCACCTTTTTTCCAAGTTCCTTCATGTTTTGCACATTCTTCTTTGCTTATAACATTTTCATAACAAATTCCTGTATCACCACAAAGCTCTTCATAAAATTCTTTTTCTGTTGTAGGATGTAATTCACTATCGCAGATAAATGAAACCATAATCCCCATAAGTCCTGTCCAGAAAAAAATATATTTATGTTTACTATCTTTTTTAACCAATAGCAATATAATTCCTATGCAATAAGCTATCAAAAATATAGATGATGCTAAAAATAATATTATATCATCTTCATAAGCAACATTTATTAACAAGCCAACTCCTAAAAGTAGAAATAAGCTTAAAATGCAACCAAGTAAAAATTTGCCAAATATTTTAATTATTTTTTTCAATTTTATTCTCTCTTAAATATTAAAAACATACATAATAATTATCATAAAAATATAAAAAATAAAGAATTATTTGATTTTGCATTTTAAAAGACTATTGCAATCTCCATTTTGGCAATATGTTAAACCATATCCCGCTCCATAGAGATTGTTCTTCATATCTTTTGCACTATCTTTTAATACACCTAAACTCCCTCCATATTTTTTTCGTTCTTCAGGATTTGATAATTTTTTATATATGTCTTTTGCTTCTTTGTATGTTCCACCTGCTAATGTTGCAATAGAAGATCCTAAACCACCTTGTGAACCAACACAACTTATATACTGATGTTTATTTTCATCTGATATATCCATCGGCGTTACTTTATCTTTTTCTTTTAAAGCTCTATATACTGATGGATTTGTTTTCTTTAGAGTATTTCTTACAAAACCCTCCTCTTTTTTAGTTTTATTATATCTATTATTAGTCATAACTATTCCTTTCAATAAAAAAGAGCTACGAATGTTGCATCGTAACTCTTTGGTTAAATTTAAAACAAAAAAAACTCTCCCAAACGGAAGAGCTTTATGTGTAAAAATATAAACACAAATTTCCACACTAACATAATTTTAAACAAACTATGACATATATGTCAATAGGTTGAGAGAATTTTAATTAAATATTTTTGATTATATCTAATCGGGGAAAATCGTAGAAAATCTTATAAAAGTGAATAAAGCAAAATGTCTCCTACGTCTTGAGTGACGTGTAGGTCCGACGTGCAGGTTAAAATGGGCTGAAAAAAAGGCATAAAAAAAGCCCTTAATTTAAAGGCTGGGGAGAGAAATGGAGCAGGCAACGGGAATCGAACCCGCATTAAAAGCTTGGGAAGCTCTCATTCTACCATTGAATTATGCCTGCACCATTCAAGGAGTTTCATTATGAAGACAGTGCTTTTTAAAATAAAACATTTTGTGATGCAATATTTTTTTTGAATTTTTGTGGATAAAAAACATTATAAAAGCATAAAAAAACATACTAAAAGTATAGTTTTTATATAAAAAATGAATAAAAAAGCATACTTAAAGTATAGTATTTATATAAAAAATGATATTAAATGTATAACTCTCATATAAGAAATGATAAGAAATGTATAAAAAAAGTATTGACTTTTAATAGTTTGTGGCTTATAGAGTGTGTCAAGTTTGGTCAAATATTGTTTGACTTAACGCTGTCCAAGACCGTAGGTGGTCTTTAAGTATTTGATTTTAATATCAAATGACCTTAATTTCCTACGCAGACGGAGTTAACAAAGATTTTTTAATCAATTTTTCTCCCCTCCGGACAGATTTGGTGCTACGTTATGTAGAGTTTTATTATGTACATTTGTTGTGTAATATTACTTGATATCAACGTAGTTGTTGTAAACGATTTTATGATTTTTATTAGTCATGAAATCAAATTTTGGAGACAAGTAAGTGAATCGCGAAGAAAAAGCAGAACTCTTAAGCGAAATGAATGAACTTATTTCTGGTTCTGAAGCAGTTGTTATCTCTCACTACAGAGGTTTAACTGTTCAAGAAATGGGTGAACTTAGAAGTAAAGCTCGTGAACTTGGCTGTGAATTAAGAGTTACAAAAAACCGCATTACTCGTCTTGCTCTTAAAGGTACCAATTTTGAAGGTTTAGACGAACTCTTCAAAGGTCCAACAGTTATGGCTTATTCAGAAGATCCAATTTCTGCATGTAAATTATGTGTAGAATTTGCGAAAGCTAATGAAAAGTTTGTTGTTGTTGGTGGTGGATTGAGCTCTGGTGTATTATCTTTGGCAGAAATCGAAAGATTGGCAACAATTCCTTCTATGGACGAATTGCGTGCAAAAATCATCGCTTTGCTACAAACACCTGGTTCTCAACTTGCAAGAGTTGCCAAAGCATACAGCGAAAAAGAAGCTGCTTAATTATTTTAAGCAATTTGGGGCAAGATATTTTAATAGCTTGCTTAAAATTAATACGCTTTATTTTGCAAAATGCTATCAAGAGCAAAATAGTTGTTTCGGTGTAAAATTTGGTTAATTTATCAAAGTTTATATCGAGCGGTAAGAAAAAAAGTTTTTATTAAAAAAAAGTATTTTATTGGAGAAAAAAAATGGCTGATTTAGCTAAATTAGTTGAAGAATTATCAGCATTGACAGTTATGGAAGCTGCTGATTTATCTAAAATGTTAGAAGAAAAATGGGGCGTTTCTGCTGCTGTTGCAGTTGCTGCTGCTCCTGCTGCTGGTGGTGCTGCTGCAGCTGAAGAAAAAACAGAATTCGATGTAATTCTTGCTGAAGCTGGCGCTAACAAAATTAACGTTATTAAAGAAATCCGTGGCATCACAGGTTTAGGCTTGAAAGAAGCTAAAGACTTAGTTGATGGCGCTCCTAAAACTGTTAAAGAAGGCGCTCCAAAGGCTGAAGCTGAAGAAATGAAAGCTAAACTTGAAGCTGCTGGCGCTAAAGTTGAATTGAAGTAATTTTACTTTAATAAACAATCTGAGGAGGTTCTACCTCCTCTTTTTTTTTGCTTTTAACTAAACAAAACCCCTAGTTTACCAATGTAAACTAGGGGTTTTATCAATAGTCCTCATCATCTAAGTGCGCATCAATGTCCTGGCTTGAATATTTATTAAAATAGAGCATCGCTTTTATTATAAAACAAAGCAAAAATATAGAAGCAGCACCAGAAAAGATATTAGAGGCGACATCATTACCATAGACCAGCATAAAACGAGACATGACCCAAAAGAGTATTGATGCATAAATAATTTTAACACCTACCCCTCCTCTTTTCTTTATTACAGGAAAAAGACTTCCCACACCGATTAGCGCCACCCAGAGGCACATCTTTTCAGAGGTTTCAACATCCATGAAGAACGAGATTAGAAACATTGACATACCTAATACACCAAGAAGATACGTCGCTTTAACTATTTTTTCTTTCATAACTGTATTATTTAACATAATTATCATAATAATATCTTTTGTGATTGGCATTTAACAACACTTAAATTAAAAAATCAAGTTAAAAAAATACAAAAAAAGCCATGCTAAGCATGGCCTTATAAAAGATGTGTTTTAGCTATTGACCTCTTAAAACATCTATAGCTCTTTGAAGCTGCACATCCTCAACTGCATACAAAGGCATTCCATTTAACACTAATGTTGGAACACTCTTCATGTTAATATTATCAGCAGTTTTTCTTATTTTATCTAACAAATTTTTAGTTTCTTTTGAATTAATATCTTCTTTATATTTATCCATATTCAAGCCTAAATCCTTAGCAATCTTTTCTATACTAGCTTCATTAGGTCTTACTTCTTGCATGATTTTCAGATACATTTCTAAAAACTTACCTTGCTTTGATGCTGCTATTGAAGCTTTGGCCGCAATTTCTGAAGTTTTAGATAAGAAGGAAACTGGTTTAAACACCACCTTCAAATCAGGATTATTTTTTACAAGTTTTTCTAAACGTGGAGCCATTTGCTTACAATAACCACATGAAAAATCAAAAAATTCAGCTAGCACATATTTACCATTTGGATTACCAGCATATAGTTCATCACTATTTATTTCATTAATATATTTTTTATAACCTTCAGCTGTTTTTAACAATTCTTGTTGTTGTTTTTCTTGCTCATAAATTTGAAGAGCACCAACAACAAGTAATGGATTATCCTTTAATACCTCAGAAATCTTTTCCTCTAACGGAGTTAACTCTCTATTTTTTTCTACTTCAGCCTTTTGAGCATTTTTAACTTTATTGTACTCAACTAATGCATCATAAGCAATTTTAGGATTTTTCTTTAACACATTAGCGATAGCACGAGCCACCTCTTCTTCTGGAACATCATTAAAATTCTCAGCACTAATTGCTATATTACAGCTTAAAATTGTTGAAAGAATTGCTGTTGTTAGAAATCTTAATTTTCTCATATTTACCCCTTACTCATTACTGTTACAAGTTTCTTTGTTAAACTCACAAAAGTTTAATTCTTTATCTTTAACATCTATATAGCGTATACGCATATTTATACCTTCATCTATAAACAATGGTTTAATTTTAGGACACATTGTTTCATATGCTTTTACACAAGAATCATTTTTTATGCTATCTGATAAGATACCAAGCTCTTCACTAGAAAATGACGATGTATCTACATTTGCCCTGTATACATAAGATACTATTTTATCTTGATATTTTATATCAACCCAGTCTGTAATATCGTCTATTTTTTTAGGCAAACTCTTCTTTACAACAGAGAGCATCTCATTAATTTCTTTATCTTTAGGGTTTTCTTCTATAACAACATCATCTTTAACATCATCAAATTCTAGCTTCTCTAAGGCAGGCAGAACATCTTTATTTTTTTCTTCAACAACATTTTCCAGAGATGCTTCTTCAGATTTCTCTACTAAATCTTCATCATCTAGACTGAAATCTGCCATTGATTGCATAATATTTATACTATCTTTTAAATTTAGACTAGGATCTTTTTTATCTTCTTGTTTTACTTCATCGGCTAAACTATCAACACCATCTTTTGATGCTTCTTTATTTTCTTTTGCTGTATTTTCTACTATTTGTAATACATTTTTATTTAAGTTGGTATCAAAGCTATCTGCCTCAAGAATATTAGTCCTAAATTCTTCAAATTGATAATTTAAGTATTCTTCTTTATTTAATACTCCATCCTCATTTGTATCCATAGCAATAAAAGACTTTTCAAAAACACCCTTCATCGCTTGCAACTGTTCATTTGGTGTTAAAGCATTTGCCTTAATACTGGCTAGAGAAACCACTGAACAAGTTAACATAAGTATATATTTCCTCATTTCATCCCCTTTTTTTTATTACATCATAATTATTTTAATAATAACTTTGTTAAATTTTCTTTAATAAAACAAAGTCATTTGCACCATCTAATACTTTAATATCAGAGGTTATTTTCTTATACTCATTTATATATTCCATACATGCTCTAGCTCTTTCAAATACTAAGCTTTCTGGCACATGACGATTAATTTTCAAGCTTCGCTCTTTCACTCTTTTAATTGCCAAATTTGTATCACAAACGATAAAATCAATAGAAGTTTTATAGC
The DNA here is from genome assembly GCA_045634545.1 of Alphaproteobacteria bacterium. Classification (GTDB taxonomy): domain Bacteria; phylum Pseudomonadota; class Alphaproteobacteria; order RF32; family CAG-239; genus CAG-267. The sequence goes on from JAZRAL010000057.1 coordinate 15,914, forward strand.
CTTTATTTTTTACATTTTTAAACAATTCTAGATGAGCGTTATTTGTACCACTATGTTCAAGCATAATATTTATATTTAAACTTATAGCTCTATTTAACAACTCATAACCAATAACTCTTGCTGTCATTTCGTATTTTTTAAAAGCTATTTCATTTCCATTTAAGGCTAATTCTTTTTTATAGCCTTCTAATTTAGTCATAATATTATCAAAACTTAAATATAAATAGTTTGACAACATGTGTTTTGCACAATATGTACTCTTCCCTGCTCCAGGTATTCCTGAAACCTGCAATAATTTAGGATTTTTTACAGGAATTAGTCCTTTTAGTGATTGCGCAATAATTGCTTCACTTTCTTCATTTTTTATACTTTTGTAATCAAAATTTACAAGTTTATTTAAGGATGGCATCAAAAAAGTTAGCATAAATTTCTCCTCCTTTTGCTATAAAATTTATACAGCAATAGCTTCCTTTCCTCTATTTTCTACAATCAACTCATAAGTCTCTCTTGCAATCATTAATTCTTCATTTGCATGAATAACTAACACTTTTATTTTACTATTATCTGATGATATTTCTAGTGGTGCTGGATGAAGATTATTTTTTGTCTCATCTAGCGATATACCTAAGTAAGATAATCTATCACATACTTTTTGGCGAATAATATTACTATTTTCACCTATACCTGCGGTAAATACAAGAGCGTCAACGCCTCCTAAAACAGCAACATACGCACCTATGGTTTTTACAAGATTGTAAACATATGCATCTATTGCAAACTCACAATCTTTATCACCATTTTTAGCACTCTCAATAATATCTCTCATATCTAGATGGCCATTTGATAGAGCAAACATACCACTTTGCTTATTAAACATATGATTTACTTCATCAGCTGTTTTATTCTGTGTTTTCATGATATGTAACGGAATAAATGGATCCATATCACCTGGTCTTGTTGACATTAAAATACCGGCAATTGGAGTATATCCCATTGTTGTATCAACACTTTTACCATTATTTATAGCACAAATAGATGCGCCTCCTCCCAAATGACAGCTTATAATTTTGCCTTTATAACCTAAAACATCTTCTGTAATATGGGCAATATAATTATGAGATGTACCATGAAATCCGTAACGACGAATTCTATGATTTTGATAATACTCCTTAGGTAAAGCATATAAATATGCAGATTTTTTCATGCTTTGATGGAATGCACTATCAAATGTTGCTACTTGCATTTTATTTGGAAGCAAAGATGTTACTGCTTCTAGGCCATGAACAAAAGCTGGACCATGAAGAGGAATCAATGGAACTGTATCATAAATTTTTTCCATAACATCTTCATCTATAACAACAGATTTATCAAAATATTCTCCACCATGCCCCATTCTGTGACCAATTGCAGACAACTCATCAGCATTTTTTAGGTGTTTTTTTAGCAAATAATCAAGAACAACTTTAATTGCATCTTTGTGATCTTTTATAGGTGTTTCCATTGTAAAATCATGTTCATTGTCTGCTTTTACGATTATCTTAGAACCATCTAAACCAACCCTATCTACTAAACCTTTTGTTATAACATCAAAATTATTATCATCTACATTAAAAAGTTGGAACTTCACAGAAGTTGAACCAGAGTTTAGAACTAAAATTTTATCCATATTTTTTACTTTCATCTGTTATTAACGCGGCACATATACCATATTTTTAAGATTATTGCAATAAAAAAAATTCATCTATTAGAATGCAATAAAAAAATATTCTTGAAAAAGATTAATTTTATTATATAAATTTCATAATAATTTATTTTCAGGAAACAATAAAATGAAACCAGCAAGTAGAATTCAAGCGATTATTGAGATTTTAACAGACGTATTAAAAGATAAAACCCCTTCTGATGCTATACTTGATAATTATTTCAAGCAAAGACGATATATCGGTTCAAAAGATAGAAGATTTATAAGCGATAATGTTTGGAAAATCATTAGAAATCGCACTAAATACTCTCAAATGCTTGAAAATAACGTAACACCTAGACTTCTTGTTGCAATAAATTTTATTGAGGAAGATTTAGAACTTTTATTTTCTGAAGAAGAATATGCCCCAAAATTATTAACAAAAGAAGAAAAACAACTAATAGATAATGCAAAAGTTTTTGAAGATTTTAATGAGCTTGCTTTTTATGAATGCCCTAAATGGCTTTTTGATAAATTTGAAAACAAAGAATTGCTAGCTTCATTAAACGCAACTGCCACTCTTGATGTTAGAGCAAACTTAACAAGCAGAGAAGCGGCTAAAGAACGATTAAAAAAAGAAGGATTATTCTTTTCTTTTACCCCCTATTCTCCTATTGGATTAAGATGTGATGATAGAATAAACTTAAACAACTGTATGACATATCAAGACGGTGAAATTGAGGTTATGGATGAAGCTTCGCAAATTATATCTTTACTATGTAATGTAAAAGCACATCACAAAACGATTGATTACTGCGCTGGCGCTGGAGGAAAATCTCTTGCAATTGCATCAACTTTAAGTAATGAAGGCTTAATCTATGCTCATGATATTAGTGTTGAACGCTTGTCTAGAATAAAAAAACGAGCAGAACGTCTTGATATTACAAATATTAAAACTATTACAAATGTTGTTGATGAAGACTATGACAGATTTATTATTGATGCTCCTTGCTCTGGTAGTGGCACATGGCGAAGATGTCCTGATGCAAAATATAGATTATCACAAGAAAAATTAGATGATATTATTAAAACACAAAGTGAAATTTTAGAATTTGGCGCTAAACATACAAAATCTGGTGGAAGATTAATCTATATAACATGCTCTGTATTTAAAGAGGAAAACGAAGAACAAATCGAAAGATTCTTAAACAAGCATCCTGAATTTACCCCTCTTAATCACAAAGATCTATGGCAAGACACTTTAGAGCTATCGGTTTATCCTTTTAATTCGACAAACCATATATCTTTTTCACCATTATTAACCAAAACAGATGGCTTTTTTGTTTGTATTATGAGAAAAAATTAATCAAGATTGTTACTATGTTATAATTTGAGCTTGATTTTATTAAAAAAAACACTAGGTTGGACTTGAAAGGTTAATTTTAGCGGACTTGTATATAACATGATTTTATATCTTATGAGACATGGACAGACTGACTGGAATATAAAACACAGATCACAAGGATGGAATAATACTATTACATTAAATGATAATGGTATTGAACAATCTTACAATGCTGCTGAAAAACTTAGAAATTTAGAAATAGAAACGATATATTCAAGCGATCTTAAACGAGCTAAAAAAACAGCAGACATTATTAGTGCATCTTTAGATTTACCTGTACATTACACTAAAAGATTAAGAGAGATGAATTTCGGAAAAGCTGAAGGCGTTAAGAAGACTGATTTACCGGCAAAATTTCCACATATTTATCCTGCTTTTAATGATATAAATAACCCTGAGCGCTATGATGTAAAATATCCAAATGGAGAGACTATTGGCGAAGTTCAACAACGTTTTATGAAGCTTATAACTAAACTTTATGAAGATGGTAGAAAAAATGTTTTACTTGTTACTCATGGAATGCTTATTCGTATTTTTACAGAATTTTGCTTAAAAAAGACTATTCGTCTTAATAATGGCTCAGTGCTCAAAATTACATTTGATGAGAAAACTAAAAAATTTAAATCTCCTAAGGTTTTATTCTAATAAAATGTTGTGATTTAAAGTTTACTAAGGGTTGTAATATTAAACCTTTTAACTATTATATAATTGATATTTAATTTTTTTGTGAGGAAAAAATGGCTACTAAGAAAACTTCTACTGAAAAAGCAAAAGAAACAGTACAAAAGACTGATGAGAAAAAAACTCCTGTAGTTAAAAAAACTGTTTCCAAAACGGCTAAAGCTGAAAGTAAAAATACAGCTAAAAAAAATGATGTTAGCAAAGATTTACAGGCAACTGTTGAAGTTATTGAAGCTAAAAGTAAAATTTCTAAAACAGCAAAGAAACCCCAAAAAACAAACTACAATCCTCTTGAAGAAGTTTTATCTATTAAAGCAAAAAATGACGAAAAAATAGCAAATAGCACTTCTAAAAAAGAAGCAAAAAAAATTGCAAAAGTTGCTAAAAAAGCAATAAAAGCTGTTAATACTGATAAAAAAGCAGAGGTTAAAGAAACTAAGCCTGCTACTTCAAGCGTATTAAACAAGAGAGATGAAGTAAAAGGAAATGCAAAAAAAGCTGAAGCAAAGAAATTTGTTGCTCTAAAAAATGATAATGAGAAAAAAAATATTACCGACATATCAATGTTTGGAGCTTTTATTAATGGGTATAAGAAAATTTTCTCATATAAAGAACGCTCTAATCGTTTTGAATTTTGGGCGTTTAGATTAATTAATTTGATATTTGCATCTATTGTAATGGTGCTGTTGATTTTATTTTCTGACAAATTAACCGAATTTACCACAGGTATTTTAGCTATTGCATTTATGCTTATCCAGCTTCTTGTTTATTTATCTTTATATATTAGAAGATTGCATGACACAGGTCACAAGCTATGGAAAGAATTTTTTGGCCCTATGACTTACTCTTTATTAATCAATATTATTGCCTCTGCTATTTTAAATTATATTGGTTATAACAACTTAAATACATTAATTGTTGTTTTATATTTAATTGCAACAATTTCATTGTTAGTAAACACTTATTATGTAATAAAAACACTTACATTTGCTTCATTTATTGAAGAAGAAAGAGCTGATAATGACTATGGTGCTGCAAAGCTTCCAGATAGTAAAAAAATTAGTAAAATTGTCTGCATGATGTCAATTTATTCAATTTTAATTTTTATTATGTCAGTTATTATTTCTCAAATATTTATGCTACCTATTTTATATCAAATGTTTGGAATGTATTTTTAGTTGACACTCTAAAAAAAACAGCACCCCAAATTTTATTTTGGGGTGTTGTTTTTTTTGAAATAGTGAAATTTTATAATAATAAGTAATGCAAAAATTATAGAGATTGTATAACCTTATCTACCATTATTGATGCCATTTGAGGCATATTTTGCCAAAATGCATTATATTGTTCTACTTGATTTGTTTTACCAACTACATCACTAATAATTCTTAGAGATAAGAATGGTTTATTATTTACATAACAAGTTTGAGCAATTGCAGCACTTTCCATGTCAACAGCAACAGCTTCTGGAAAATCTTCTTTTATTTGCATTAAGCGATTAACATCTGTTAGAAATTGGTCACCTGTAACAGTTAATCCAAATTTATAACCATTGTCTTTCGCCACGTTTTGGAGTTTTAAAAGCAAGCCTTCCTCTATTTGGTAAAATAAAGGCATATCTTGAACTTGTCCTTTTAAGTTTGGCTTACCACACCATACATCATGATAACAAACTTTATCTGCTAAGACAACATCACCTTGATTTAAATGTTCGCTAATACCACCTGCAAGACCTGTATTTAACACCATGTCTGCCCCTTTTTGTATTGCAAAATTTGCACAAAGTGCTGCGTTTACTTTACCAATACCTGATTTTATTAGATATATTGTTTTATCATAAACTGAAGCTGTCATCATATTGTTATCTGATTTAAAATCATATAAAGATAGTATTGCATTAAATTCACTATCCATGGCAGTAATAATTGCTATTGTATTCATATAAACCTCTAATTATATTTACGTACTATACCATATAGCACACCTTGTATTTGCAATCTATCTGTTGTTAATTTGATTGGTTCATAATCTTTATTGCATGGCAATAACCACACTTCGTTACCTTGTTTTTTATCGAGAATTTTTAATGTTGCTTCTTCATTATCAACTAAGGCTACAACAATTTGTCCATTATCTGCTCTATTTGCACGGCGAATAATTGCAGTATCTCCATCAAATATACCCGCCTCAATCATAGACTCTCCTTCAATTGTTAAAGCATATAATTCAGACTTGGTAGAAAAACTCTTAGGAATATATATATATTCTGAAGGATTAGCAATTGCTTCGATTGGTGTTCCTGCAGCTATTTTACCATATAATGGTATCATTAAAGAAAAATCAGCTTCATTATTATCATTTGCAACACTAGATGACGATGTACTTAAAGATTTAACATCTGCATCTGGCAGTTTTATAACCTCTAGTGCTCTTGCTTTGTGAGCAAGCTTTCTAACAAAACCACGTTCTTCTAAAGAATTAAGCAAAGCATGAATACCTGATTTTGATTTTAATCCTACAGCTTCTTTCATTTCTTCAAAAGATGGACAATGCCCTGTTTCTTTAATAAAATTGTCAATATATATAAGTAACTTATGTTGTTTTGGTGTTAGCATATTTCCTCCTAATAACACTTGATTTTGTTCTACTTTAGTTCTCGTTTTACTAAAAGTCAAGTTCTTTTTTTATTCTTTTTTTTAAATACCTTGCTTTTGTTAAATTTATTATTTTTTAACCTTTTAGATATATCTATAGCTTAATTAAGATAGGAGTTTCATATGAGTGATTTTGCATACCAAAGCTTTCAGATTGGCAATACACCTAAAAAGCTTATTGTATTTTTGCATGGCTATAATAGTTGTATAGATGACTTACTACCTTCTATTAAAGTTTTAGAAAACAACTTATCTGACACTATAATTGTAGCCCCGTCTTCTGAATTAACTTGCGAGAGAAATCCTTTAAAAAAACAATGGTATGCCTTAACAGATATTGATCCAGATAGAAGGCGCAGAAATCCTATAACTACAACTAAAGAGATTATCGATATATACAACAAAACAGGTGAACGCATAAGTAGTGTTGCTAAAAAAATAAACAAGTTTATAACAAAATTACAAAAAGAGTATAACATTACTAATAAAAATACATATATCATGGGTTTTTCTCAAGGTGCAATGCTTGCTATCTACACTGGGTTAACAAGAAAAACAAAAGTTGGCGGAGTTTTTCCTTTTGCTGGAGTGATTTGTGGAAAAGACATGCTAGAAAAGGAAATAAACACAACTCCAAACGTTTATTTGTTTCATGGGACAAGTGATTTAGCTGTACAATATAAAACTCTTGAATATACAAAAGAATGGCTTGATAATCATAATGTATATTGGGAAGCTATTGAATATGAAGGTATTGAGCACAAATTAATTACAGATGAAATGATTGATGCCTCTGAAATTATAAATCGCAATAACTAGTTATTATTTTCTAGCCAATTAATTAATTCTATTAATATATTGGCATTTTCCTTACTTTCTATTCTAAATAATGCTGTTTTCACATTAGAACGCATATAATGTTCATATAGCTCTTGGTATGGTGTTAGCATTATTGGTAAATTATCTAAATTATCCCAATCAAACGTATAATAAGCATCACTATATACAAAATTATATTTAAATTTTGTTTTTGACATTATATTTTCTATTTGCTCTGGCTTTTTAAACCATAGAGATATTGTTTCATTTTTTGATATTGTTTTATTTATTATAACTTTGTACCCTCTTTCTTGAAGGTTATTGATTAAATATTGCTCATCTTTATTTGGCTCTTTTTCTAATGTATATATGTATATAAAATCTTTAGAAAAAAAGTGTAACGACAGTGCGCAAAGCACAACTGCCGTTACTATTAAAAATAAATATAAATAAATTTTATTAGTTAAATTTGCTTTCATTTAGAGCTTTTTCTCTTTAATTAAGAAATCAACTAAGCCATTTAGACGTTGAACAAATGCATCAACATTAAATTCTGAAACTGCAATTCTATATGCCTTTTCTGCTTTTTGAGCTCTTAATTCTGGACTATTAATATACTCATTGTACAAAGCCTTTAACTCTTCTGCGTTTTTGAACATTGGAATAGAATCGCCAAATACAGCTTCTATTTCTTTGTTATATGGAGCTAACATAAAGCCCTTTGATGCTGCAATATCAAATACTCTTGAAGGGATTATACCAATTTCTGATTCATGAGCTGCAACATTTACTATATTTATTTTTGCAGATGAGAAATATGAATTTAAATCATTATCATGAATATATTCACCTTTTATAAATTCATCATCAATCATTCCTTGCCAAAAACGACCATAAATTTCTAGAGGAAGCCCTGCCTCAAGAGCCATCGCAATAGCTGGGCTATGACGATTATTATCACCAACAAACAATAAATTTCTTTCCAATTCAGGTTTTACAGATGGGAAAAATATTGATGGATCTGTAAATTCTGGAAGATATAATGCCGCATATCCAGCACCAATCACATAATTATAAAAATCATGAGATGATGTTGCTATACCATCATATACATCCATTTCTTCTGGATACAATGAATCAAAATCACGAATATAAACAACATTTACTGCATTTTTATTTGTTTTTAATTCATTAAATGGAGTATAACCTCTAACATAAAAGTTTACACCAGCATCATCTGCTAAACTTGGATAAAGATTATCTTCCGTTGATGTTACAACATTATAACCAATACGAGAAAATGCTTTTTCCATTTGAGAATTTACATCAGCTCTTCCCATTGTTCTGTATTGGCGAAGTTCACCAATTCTTAAAGCTAGCTTATTTAAATCAACTTTGTTTGAGCTACCCTTAAATACAAATAAACACACAATCAGTACTAATAGAATAGATGTTAGCACTGAAAGAACAATTTTCATAGTTTTATCACTCATTATTATCTCCCAGATACACGAATATAATTACCCTTTAGGCTAAAGAGTTGAGTTAAATTTATTAGCTTAGCACATTTTTAACAAGTTTTTTTTTGTTATTTACACAAGTTTTGCTTTCTTCTTAATTGCTTATATTTTTGTTGACTATAAACTTTAAAGATTGTATTAACATCTTCAAGCAATGTAAGTTTATGTGTATTATTTGGATTATTGTTGTAGTAGTTTTCCTATTAAATGATACTTAGTCTTGATAATGTATGTATTTTATATTGCCTTGTGAGTATTAATTAAAAAATATTTGTTTATGGAAAATTTTAATGAAGACCTATTGAGTGCTAATGATTTATCAGCATTCGAATGTTTTTCAGTCACAGAAAATCGTGACAGAGTGTTAAAAAAAGTCGAGCAATTAGGAGATGAAGAACTTTCCTTGGCCTACAAAGCGTTCTTTAATGATGAAAATGAAGACTTAAAAGAATCTCTTAAACAGCTGTATCAAAAAGATGAACAGCTAAAATTGGTTCAAGAAAGTCTTAAACTTGGAGACTCTGTTTGGATTAAGCGTTTGGTAAAAAACAAAAGCAGAGCTATCAACTGGTATGTTGAAAAGCTAATTGCTGAAATGCTTGATGAAGAAATAATATCATTACTCCTTAACCGCCAATTAGGATGGTCTGCTCAAGCTATTATTGCAGAGCAAAACAATGATAGCTGGACTTTAAGTCTTATAGAACACCAGCGTGGGTTATCTTTCTTTGTTAAAGAGTATGTTATTGATAATTCAACAGATAAGTGTGTTTTAACTCTTATCAATAGAAAAAACTATGTATCTCCAGATATACAGGTTTCTATTGTTAAGAAACGAAACAATGAGTGCATTAAGACCTTGCTAAAAAGACACAAACAACTTCCTAGTGAAGTTTTGGTTGAAATTATAAAGCTTGGTGACAAAGAACTCATGACATGCTTAACATCAAGAACAGACCTTGACGACAAAGCTCTTAAATTGTTTATCAAGAATGCTGACTTTGATACTATTGAAAAATACTTAAAGTATCATCACAACAACTTGCCGGCTTTTATACAAAGAGATCTCATCCTCACGGGTAATCCTAAGCTCATCTCTTATGTTGCAAAACAGACTTATAGAATCCCTGATTTTCGCGTTCTTATCATTAAATCTCTTGATATTTCTTTGATAAAAGAGTTTGTCTTGAAAATAAAGAAACTATCTTGGGATGAAATTGATATAATTAAGTCTATTGGCACCAAAGAAATGCTTGGTCTTATTAATTAACACCCTAAAAAAAGCCCCTTTCAAAGGGGCTTTTTTTTTATTTTGTTTGTTTAGGTTTGAAGCTTTTTATATTTTGATTAAATTCTTTTATCTGATTTTTACCCCATCCCATAATGTATTTATCACCCATTATTATAAATGGTGTACCTAACATTTGCTCATTTACTTTAAATTTTTTAGCATAACGAAGCATATATGACATATTTGAACCTTCTCTTATGTTTAATTCCTTTATATCATAATTTTTATAATATCGTAACATATATTCGTGAGCATTAACACAATGGCCACAACCTGGTTGAGAAAACACATAAATACGATTTGTATTTACTTTTTCATTACAAGCACTTAAAAACAAACTTAAACTAACTAGTAATATTGTAAAAACACGTTTCATTTTATAATCCTCTAATTATCATTATTGTCCTTATATATAATAAATATTAAAAAATCTTAAAGCTTATATTTATTTTATGCACTTATATTCTTGACATGAAGTTATTTTTGGTATTTACTTTGGGGTGGTTTAAACAATTAATTATAAAGGACATTAGGTTATGGCTCTTAAAAACATTAGAGAGAACAGTTATCCTGACTGGTATCAAAACGTTGTTGCTAGCGCTGACATGGCCGAAGTTTCATCATCTCCTGGTTGTATGGTTATTAAACCTTGGGGATATGGAATTTGGGAACGCTTACAACGTTTATTAGATGATAAAATTAAGGAAACAAATCATGAAAACTGTTATTTCCCGATGTTCATCCCTTTAAGCTATTTCCAAAAAGAAGCAGAACATGTTGAAGGTTTTGCAAAAGAGATGGCTGTGGTGACACATTCGAGATTAACATCTGTTGACGGCAAGTTAGTCCCTGCTAGTCCACTTGAAGAGCCTCTTATTGTTCGACCTACTTCTGAAACAATTATTGCTGATTCATTTTCTAAATGGGTTCACTCTTATAGAGATTTGCCTGTTATGATAAATCAATGGGCAAATGTGGTTAGATGGGAAATGCGCCCTCGCCTATTCTTGAGAACACGTGAATTCTTATGGCAAGAAGGTCATACTGCACATAGTAATTTTGTTGAAGCTGAAAAAGAAGCGGAAACAATGCTATATGTATACAAAGATTTATGTGAAAATGATATGGCAATGCCAGTTTTAACTGGTAAAAAACCTGAATATGACAAGTTCCCTGGAGCTGTTACAACATATTGTATTGAAGCGATGATGCAAGATGGACGTTCTTTACAAGCAGGTACTTCTCACTTTTTGGGACAAAACTTTGCAAAATCTGCAAACATTAAGTTTGTTAATCAAAATAATGAACAAGACTTTGCATACACTACTTCTTGGGGTGTGTCTACTCGTTTAATCGGTGGTCTTATTATGACACATGCTGATGACGAGGGAATGGTTGTTCCTCCTAAGCTTGCTCCATATCAAGTTATCATTATTCCTTTATTAAAGGATAAAGCTCGTGAAAATGAGATTTTAGATTATGCTGAAAAATTAAGAGATAATCTTAAATCTAAGGTTTTTGCTGGTGAAAAAGTTAGAGTAAAACTTGATAACCGCCTAAAAGATGGCGTTGATAAAATGTGGGAATGGACTAGAAAAGGTGCACCTATTATCATTGAAGTTGGTCCTAAAGACTTAGATAAGAATGCATTAATGTTCAGAAATCGTATTTATATCAACGACAAAGAGCGTTGGAAAAACTTTGAAGATTTCGATAGTTTTGTTAATAGTATTTCTGATAAATTGAAAGATATTCAAGATGAAATGCTAAAACGTGCAAAAGACCGCATGGAAAACAATATTGTTACTAATATCACTACTAAAGAAGAATTTGAAGCTTATTTTAAGAATTCAAATGTATTCTTAGAAAATAACAAAAATGCACCTAAAGTTGCTTTTGTTAAAGGTAAGTGGTGTGGTGATGATGACACTATTGAAAAGCTAAAAGAGATGAAGATAACTATTAGAGCTATTCCATTTGAACAAAGTGGCACAGAGGGTGTTTGCCTTGTTAGCGGAAGAAAAGCTACTTTAGATGTTATTTATGCACGCTCTTACTAGTTTTAATATTTAATTATACAGAAAGGCTATAGTTTTATAGCCTTTTTTTTGTTTTCAAACTCATTTTGGACAAATTTGTCATTTTTTAGTTGCATATTTTTATTTTTTATGATAACTATATGTTGTTACAAACAAATAATTATATATGCATTATGAGTAAAAAAGAAAAAATGTCTGCTAATAACAAAAAAAATGTTATGCAGAAAAGTTTTCGCATTTCGCTTAAGCATTTAGCTGAAATGCATGGTGTGAGCAAAAAAAATCTCTTGTTTGCAATTGCTGAAACCTCTGATGGAGAAGACGGATGGGATTTGTCACCTGTTGTTCTTGTCAAAGGTACTGACAATTATATTGACCTTGCACTTGGCCAATTGTTGCAAAACACATCACCAAGAGGTTTGGAGCAGAAGTTTCATAGCGCAGCTGTTTTATTTGATCGAGCAAAGAACAGTTTTGGCTTCTATGCATCTTCGCTAACACTTGAGATTGCAAAAGAAACTCTTTACCAAAACTTTGGTAGCGAGGTTGTCGTACAAACTAAAATGTAATGTTATGACCGAGTTTATTGCTACAGAATTTGGTGGACACAATGTCTTCACCGAGGTTGAGACTAAAGCGAAAATTTCATTTACTTTGCTATCTATGGCATATAAAGAAGACAGCAAAAGTATGAATTTTGGTATTGTAGACAATGGTATATGCAAAAGGCCAGTTGTTACAATCTCCTACCTTCCTTGTTTTATCGATTTGTTAACAGGAAGGCTTGTTGAGGAAAAAGATGCAACTATTTATGATTATGAAGTAAATGTAACATATTACAATGGAACATTTACCTTCAAAACAAGTGATGGTTTGCATACAGCATTCATTGACAAGGAGATACTCATTAAGAACTATGGTTTTAGCATCATAGACTAACAAAACGAAAAACGGCCCTCTTTTGAGAGCCGTTTTTGTTTTTAAAATCCTGTTATGGGATATGGACTAAACTTTACATAAGTTTCCAAATCGTGAAGACCTGTATAATGGTAAACTGCTTCTTTTGCAACACTTTCAAGTGAGTATCCCGAACGTTTAGCGACATTTGAAGAGTTTACATTATTTACATCACAAAGAATGCTTATGCGATGTATTCCTTGTTCAAAAAGCTCCTTTTCTAAAGCTAAAACAGCTTCTTTCATATACCCCTTTGAGGTTTCTGATTTGCGCAACCAGTATCCTATTTCTACTGATTGATTCAAGAAATTTATACGGTGAACACCTATGCAACCAAGCAACTTATGGGTGTCTAATGAATAGATATCGTATGCCCATTCTGTATCATCTTCCCACATTTGGAAAAACATATCCGTTGCTTTAACAACATCATCATAGTTTTTTGTCGCATCTACCCAGAAAAGATATTCGCGAATAAATTCCCTACTCTCTTCTAAAGCATCCCACATTTCTTCGTCATGAGAATGTTCTCTTTTAAGCAGAACAATGCGGTTAGCAACAATTGCTTCTTTTAGCTTAAACTTTTTCATAACAACTCCTTTTTAATAATTAAACATAATTTTTAATGATTTAGCAATAAAAATCCCCAAATGCTGTGTAAAACAGATATTTGGGGGCTTTTAACTAAGGCACTGTAGAAAGAGGATGTCTTATTTGGATTTCCTCTTTTCTCTTTGCATGGTACAACTGCAGAGCTTTGGGTTGCAAACCGTATTCTTCCTGATGCAATTTTGACAACTCATAAAAATTTTCTACGAGCTTTATTTGAGCGCCCTCTTGGTAAATAGGTTTACCGTCGAGATAGTCTTTTAGATTGCTTTCTGACATATTGTTTATCAGATAAATTTCCTGCGTTTCACTTAAGAATGCGCGCAAAAGAAGATATCGTGATGCAATACAGTCATTTTTCATGGCAATCTCAAGAAGCCCATCTGTTAGGATATCTCGCTTGAAATTGTCAATGTAGGTTTTTAGTAATTCTATACCGACCATTGACTTTCGCTCAATCATTCCTGACACGTAGATAAACTCTGCCTTCCTAGACAATCTTTTAGATGGATCTAAAAAACCATCAGGAGCAAGATAAGTTTCCAGCAACAAGATATTGTTTTTGGAAGCTAATAGTTCTTGGTGGTACTCATTCAAATTTTGTGTTCGCACCAATTCCTGCATGAAATGGAAAAAGCTTTCATCTTTTACTTTTAGAAGTATTTTAGTAATGAGACAACCATTTAGTTGGTATTTTCTCATATACTCACAAAGATTTTCCTCTGTTTCCTTGTTTTTTAGATTATCAATCATTCGACTGATAACACCATCTCGCAGTCTTGTAACTAATGGGTTATCGCTATTGGCAATAACCGTAGAAATTTTTCCTAACATAGTAATAATATTTTTAGTTTTACATAATATTTTCAGTTATCGACACAAAAATATCATATTCAAGTTTTTTTGTCAATAAAAAAGTAAACAAATAAAAAAAATCCCCTGTACTATTTAGCGTAAGGAGATTTTTTAAAAAATTTTGCTTTTTCAAACTGTTATTAGCGCTTTAGTTGTTATCAATTATTTGTTGTTAGATTTATCATAGAACAAACAAGTGCATTTGCACCTGTTGCAACCTCTCTTATTGATGAAGCTAGCATATATGCAGAGGTTGTAACAACCAAGTTTTTATCATCAACGCATGCACATAAAACATCTGTATTTTGGTGAATAGCTCCCATTTTTTGTATAATATCAGCAACTTTTTTATCATTTCCAATTGTTACAGTTACACCATATTTACCTAACACCTTTGCTATTAAAACTGGAGCTATACACATTGCGCCTATTATCTTTTTATTTTTATAGGCTGTTTCTAAAAGATTGGCAATTGAAGGCTCTACATCACAGTCCATACCTTTTATATTAAAATTACACCAATTACTTATTGCCCCCATTCCTCCTGGAAATAAAATACAATCAAACTCATTTATGTCTAATTCTTCTATAGGCTTAATATCCCCTCTTGCAATACGAGCAGACTCTACTAAAACATTACGTTCTTCTGTTGATATTTCTGAAGTTAGATTATTTATAACCGCTTGTTGTTTAATATTTGGAGCAAAACATTGGTATGAGCAACCTTGTTCATCTATGGCTAACAATGCGGTTACACTCTCGTGTATTTCTGAGCCATCTGTTCTTCCACAACCTGATAGTATTACTGCAAAACGAGGCATTTTTTTCATTTTATTCTCCTTTATATAAAAAAATTGAGATAGTATATATATACATATATGTTTTTAAAAAAAAATTAAAGTTATATGCGTCTTTTTATTGATTTATTTTTTGGAATATTATATTGCTTCTAATAGACGATTTTATTATTTATTTGGATAGGAAGATTATGGAAACAAGGCAATCTGTATTAAAAAATGGATTAAGAGTAATATCTGCTCCTCGTCCTCAAATTGAAAGTGTTTCTTTAGGAATTTGGGTAAATACTGGTTCTGCTGAAGAAACTTTAGAAGATAATGGTATTTCACATTTTATTGAGCATATGGTGTTTAAAGGAACAAAGAAAAGAAATTCTTTGCAAATTTCTGAAGATATTGAAAATGCTGGTGGCTCTACTAATGCATATACTTCTAGGCACTTTACTTGCTTTTATGCAAAAATGCTTAAAAATGACTTAGAACTTGCAGCTGATGTTATTTGTGATTTTATAACATCTCCTAGCTTTGATGAAAAAGAGATGATTAAAGAAAAAGAGGTTGTGGTTCAAGAAATAAAACAATATTTAGACTCTCCTGATGATTTAGTTTTTGATTATTTCCAAGAAACTTGTTTTCCAAACCAAGCTAGTGGAAGAACAATCCTAGGCCCTATTGATACTGTTAGAGGCTTTGATGCTAAACGCATGCGTAAATATATGAAAAATCATTATACTGCTAAAAATATGGTTGTTGTTGCCGTTGGAAACTTAGACCATGATAATTTGGTTAAAATAGTTGAAGAACGCATGTCTTGCGTTTCTGAAAGTGGAAAATACAAAGCAGATGAGCAAAAATATGTTGGAGGTGTTAGAGTTGAATGTAAAGACATTGAACAAACTCATCTTGTTTTAGGATTTAAAGGTTCTTCATACTTAAATGAAGACTATTATAAATATTCTGTTTTATCTATGATTTTTGGCGGTGGAATGTCTTCTCGCCTATTCCAAGAAATCAGAGAAAAAAGAGGACTTGTTTATACTATAAGTAGTTTTAATCAGGCTCTTAAAAATGATGGAATATTTGGTATTTATGCAGGAACAACTCCTAAAGAATTAAATGAATTACTTCCAGTTGTTACAACTGAAATAAAAAAACTTGTTAACGATAAAGTATTAGATGTTGAACTTGAAAGAGCTAAAACTCAAATAAAAGCGGGACTATTGATGTCTTTAGAAAGTTCATCATCTACAGCAGAAATTATTGCAAGACAAATGCTTTTGTTTAACAGAGTTATTCCTAGTGATGAAATTGTTCAAAAAATTGAAGCAATAACAAAAGAAGATCTCCAAAATGTTGCTCAAAAGATATTCTCATCAACTCCAACATATACATTACTTGGATGCAAAAATCTTTCATATCCTGATTATGATAGTATTTTAAATGCTTTAAAGTAGTATATTAATTCTTTAGATTAAAAAATAAAAGCAACCTACTATGGTTGCTTTTTTTTTATTTATCTTACTTTATTTAAGCCATCTTCAGATAAAACTATTATAATGGTATCTCCATCGATATATATTGAATTTTTATCTGGCCAAGGTTTAGCTACGTTTTTAAGATAGTCTTTTCCTTGTTGAGATAGCATAGAAACTGAAGCATTATTATAGAATATGTCTTTTGGATAATAAAAATTGTATACTATTCTAGACATATATTGTGGAGTAAATGAGGTTTCTAGTAAATCTAGACCTTTCTTTTCATTTTCTTGCTTTTTGTAGTAGTTTTTGCGCAAAGACAAACTTCCCACTTGCAATAATTGATATTGCCTATTGATGTTAAAATCTTTATGTTGCTCAAGCCTTGATACAATACGTTCATGAGCTTTCATTTCTGCGTCAAAACCAAACTTCCATACTTTTAGTGCATAAGCATCTCTTACCATTGACATAAAGGTTATTATTGTAGCAAGAACCAACCCTAATTTTTTTATTTTTTCTACAGGAATTAAGAAAATAAACATTAAAAAGAACGCATATACATATACTAAACCATAAAAATCAAGCCTTGGAACAAAAGCAAAATCTTCCATTTCTGCCAATATTTCGCCTCGTTGATCTGCTATAAAATATGCAAATTTAGAAATAAATAATAGAACTAAACACATCAACAATGTTGGGATAAATCTTTTTATACCACTTAAATACAATAAACTAAATAGCCCCATTGTGCTCATAATAAGCAACAATAACTTATATTTATATTCCATAAATGGTAATATCGCTGTGAATTGTGTAAACATAACACTAAAAGTTAATTGTAATTTTTCCCATAATAAGTCTAATGGGATTGTTTTAGTATTATAACTTGAGGTTAATGGGAACATATTCATAAATATCTTAAAGGCTATTAGTGCTATAATCACATCTAGGGCTGTTAAAATATTCTTTTTTGCTGTATTTGTTATGCTTTCTTTATATATTGCATAATCTACAATTATTGAACCTAACAAGCATATACCTATCATATCAATAACTGCCACATAACATGAAAATGCAAAAGTAAAAATTAATATAGAAATTATATGAAGATAATGTTTTTTTGAGCTTGATGCTTTACTTGCTAGCATTAAGCCACTTACAACTATTAATGGCAAACTTAAATTTATAAGCGCATCTTTGGCATAATATAGCCAAACAAGAGTATATGGAATAACCCCAATAAAGGTTGCAAACAATGTAAAATTTGTAGTTGTTTCAGGAACGCGCCAATATTTTGCAAGCATTATTGAGCTTAGTGTTAGTGCAAAAAATGAAACTAAATTATTTAATAATGGCAATATTTGCCCAGAAAATAATATTGATTGCAAAACAAAATGGAGAGGACGCCCTTCAAACGTCCCCTCTTTCCAATATGTTTGACCTTTTAGATAAAGCCAATCATGATCTCCAAACATGAAATTTGTTGTATGAAACAAGAATGCTATATTTATCAATATAAAAGAAATCAAAAATGATTTTTTTATACATGGCGATATATTTTTATACCAGTTTATAACTTTTTGTTCCATTTCTAAATAATTCATATTAGGAGCTCCTTTTATTATTTGTATGATAAAGTATAGATATCTTCGACATCTTGAACTGTTAAATCACAAGGATCTAAAGCAAATGAGCCTGGGCTTTGTTCTTTTGCTAATTTTGCAAATTCATTGAAGCGATTTTTATCTATACCATAATCACTCATCTTTAAATTATCTGCTTGGCACATTTTTTGGAGATTTGCTAAAGCAGAAATAAAGTCACTTGGTTTTGTGGCATCTTTTTGGCCTAAAGCTTTTGCCATATTTACTAGACGCTCATCAGAACAACCTTTTTTAGCAATTTTAGAAAAATATGCAAGACTTACCATTATCAAACCAGCGCCATGAGGCAAGTTTTTATATACACCACTTAAAACGTGTTCTATTGCATGCTCTGAAATACAACAAGATGTACTTTCTACCATTCCTGATAATGTATTTGCTAATGCCATGTTTTCTCTTGCTTCTATGTTATTACCATCTTGTACTGCAAGCGGTAAATATTTTCCAATAAGTTCTATTGCCTTTAGAGCATACATATCACTTATTGGTGTTGCAATATTTGCTAAATATCCTTCTAGGCTATGAAACAAAGCATCAAACCCTTGATAAATAGTATAATTTTTAGGAACACTAAGCATTAGTTCTGGGTCTACAATAGATAATGTTGGGAAAGTCCATTCAATACCATATCCAAATTTTTCTTTTGTGTCTTCATTACTAATAACAGTCCATGGATCTGCCTCTGTTCCTGTTCCGGCAGTTGTTGTAATTGCTATAATTGGTAATGGTTTAATGGTTACTTTACGACGACTTCCTGAACCTTTAACCATATAATCCCAATAATCGCCTTCATTTGTAGCCATTATAGCAATTGATTTAGATGCATCTATTGGAGAACCCCCACCTAAACCAAGTACAAAGTCACAATTATTTTCTTTGGCGAGCTTTGCCCCCTCCATTACTTCTGTTAATGTTGGGTTATTGGTAATTTTATTATAAAGCACAAATTCGCAATTTGCTTTTTTTAGTTCACCTTCTACTCGGGATAAATATCCATTATCAACAACAGAACGACCAGATGTTGTAACTATTAGAGCTTTTTTACCTGGAAGTTTTTCTGTATGGAGTTTATTTAATGAACCTCTTCCAAAGAGAATTTTTGTTGGAATATAATATTTAAAATTCATGTTATCTCCTAAAACAAGTCAAAACTTTTATTGTATGTTAGAGAAATACCAAATGTGCTTTGTGCTCTAGAGCTTTTTGCGCCTCTTGTTTGCGCTAACTCATAATTATAAAATGGAGCTAAATACAAATCTCCTGTTAATTGTGTTTGAATGCGGTTATTAAATGCCATTTTGTATTCAAAATCTGTTGGTTCTTTTTCTGAATAACTAAAGAATTGACGATAATAACCATCTGAAATAAATGTTGTGTGTGGATTTAATGGATAATTAAATTCATAACCTATTTCAGCACCGGTTTTCATATTGTTGTCATCATAGGTCATATCATTTTCTTCTACAGCTGCGATATAGAGTTGTTTGAAGTATTTTCCATCATATAATTTCAAACCTAGTTTTGCACGTAAAATCTTTGTTCTATAGCTTTCATCATTTAAATCAAAACTTGTAAATTCTGTTTCATAACCAAGATAAGCAAATGGACCAACAACCCCTTGTTCTAGGCTCCATACCTTATGTGTATAGTCTGTATAAAGCAAGATTTCATCTTTATCTTCACTTTCGGTTGTAATGTTATCTTCTGTTGTTTCTGATTTTGCATATTCAGCAAATAAACCATTTACCCATACCATATTTTGTTTATCATATGTGATATTGGCATCAAAAGTTCCACCAATGTTGCTTTTTTCATCAGAATTATAAGAATCTGGATAATTAGGATCGTTTTTATTTGATACACTATGTTCCATATATTCTAAAGCTATACGTTTAATGTTTGCTTTTAGAGAATAATCTTTTGCTTCAACGGTTGTTGTGTCTTCTGCTAATGCGCTAAAAGATGTTAACAATGCTGTGCATACTAATGCACATAAGTTCATATTTTTCATAATTTATACCCTAATTGATAGTTAGTCCAAATTTGTAGTTCTTTTTAGAGGTTAATTCTATCTTAGAAGATTAGCAAAGATTTTTAATTACTTATCAACGAAGAATATTAAAAAAGAACGCTATTAAACGTTCTTTTTTCTTTAATTACCATGGAAAAACAGAGCTTTTATTAATAACATCAACCTATCTTTTGCTTTCAGAGCAGGTTTGGGAGATATCACTTCCCACCCACGTGTATCCATTAATTCAAAATAACGATAGTATAAATTTAGCATGTACACAATTGGTTTTGAGTTTTTATTATTATTTTCTTCTAACAATCTATATGCCTCTCTAAATGACGAACGAGCTTCCTGGGCTAATTTTTGGCGAGCGATATAAAGATTGGTATGCGTTAAGACATCTTTTGGTGATAAATTACTATCAATTTCAGCTACTTCTAAATATTCTTTTGGAATATAGATATGACCATTTAGCATATCTTCTTTTATATTTTTTAGAATATTTGTGATTTCTACTGCTCTTCCAATTGCTTTACTTAGAGATTTAGTTGTAGGTTCATCAAACTCTGCAATAACTTTTAAGATTAAAAAGCTTGGGATTTCTGCTATACCATAACAGTACTTTTCAAAATCTTCATTGCTTGGGCGACATAATGGCTCTGGGCAATCAAGCGTAAAACCTTCTATTATCGCATTTAAGCTTTCTCTTGGCACTTTAAAACGCATGCAGTTTTTATATATTTTGCGACCAATATCTGTTTCTGGAACTTTTTTATCATATATATTTACAAGCTCTCTTCTCCATGCTTGTAAAATATCTTCTTTTTCATTTTTAGGTAGATTGCTAGTGCTTAAATCATCAAGGTGCTTTACAAGTGCATATAATGTATACACAGCTTCTCTTTTAGCTTTTGGATAATGTCTTGTGCACCAAAACACAGCTGAATGATTTTTTCTAACAATACGTCCAATTGAACTCATTTGATTTCCCTAACTTTATATTTGATTTAGTTTTATTTTTTTTGATTTTATTGTTAAAGTATAATACAAACCATATAAAAATGAGTTAACATAATTTATTTTTTTTAGCTTATTTGTTCCTTTTTTTAGTAATATTTTATATAAACCTAAGAAAAAACCTAACTTTAACTTAAAATAAAATGAACTTGATGTTGGAATTACAAATTTTGCTTCATTAAAAATATGAGGTAATTCTTTATTTACTACATTAGGTTGTATAGATATTTTATTGTTTTTAAATATCTTTGTTAATTTTGAGGAAGAAACCAAATATAATGACAAATAAGCAAATAGTAAATTTGAAAATGGTTGATAAAATGGCGGTTTGCAATCATTTAACACTGCAACCATTCTTGATATAGGGGCTATTATTTGCAAAAACATTGGACTTGCTTTTGTGTAATCTAATTCATACCTATTTTTGGAAATCCACGAAAAACCATCTATTGGTTCTAAAAGCAAAGATAGCGATAGATTTCTTTTAATAAACTCGTCTTGAAGATTGCCTAGTAATGTTTCTTTTTTCCATTTTTTGTAGACTGCTTTATGTAAGTATTCAAAGGTTTTAGATGAATTATTTTTTAACCTTAATCCTCTTATAAAAAGTAATCTAATCCACTCTATATAACAAATAAAAAAGGCTCTATCTTTTTTATTTATAAGCTTTAAATACATTGATAGAGGTGGTAACTTATTATTTGCATTATATTTTAACAGCATCTACCCACCCTTTTATATCTTCTAATGCTCTTTGAGATATAGCTTTTTTCTTTTCACTACCTTTTAGGTATTTTTTCTTTCCTTTTTCTGTTATTATCGGAGGAATTTCTGGAAACAACCCAAAGTTTATATTCATTGGTTGATAATTTTTTATATCTGTATCATCACTTAAATGTGATAATTGACATCCCAAAGCGGTTGTTCGTGGAGGAAGAACTGGGGTATCATTTTTTATTAAACATGATGCAAAGTATCCTGCAAGCAACCCTATTGATGCACTTTCTATGTAGCCTTCTGTTCCGGTTATCTGACCTGCAAACATAATATTTGGAGATTTTTTTAAACGCAAATACTGGTCTAATAGAATCGGTGATTTTATAAATGTATTTTTATGAATACCACCAAGACGAGCAAAAACAGCATTTTCTAGTCCTGGAATCTTTTTAAATATTCTTGTTTGTTCTCCGTAGGTTAATTTGGTTTGAAAACCAACCATATTTCGAAGCGTATCTTCTTTATTATCTTGACGAAGCTGAACTACCGCATATGGCTTTTCTTGGCTATGAGGATTTGTTAATCCAACTGGCTTCATTGGACCAAACATTAAAGTATCTGGCCCTCTTTCAGCCATTACTTCTATTGGCAAGCAACCATCAAAATATGTTGGCGTTTCAAAATCATGAAACTTTACTTTTTCTCCAGCTAATAACTCATTGATAAAGTTATAATATTCTTCTTTTGACAAAGGGCAGTTTATATAGTCATATTTATCACCTTTATCATACCTTGATTGATACCATGCTTTTGTAAAATCTATGCTGTCTTTATAAATTACAGGAGCTATTGCATCATAAAATGATAGCTTTTCCCCTCCAATTGTATCAGAAATACTTTGAGCTAGAGAATCGGAGGTTAAAGGACCTGTCGCTATTATGTATATTTCACCATCATCTGGAAGCTTTGTTATTTCTTCTTCATGTATAGTTATCAATGGATGAGATTTTAGTTTATCTGTAATGTATTTTGCAAAGCCTTCTCTATCTACGGCTAAAGCACCACCGGCTGGAACTTTATTAAAATCAGCACTTTCCATAACAAGGGAATTCATCATACGCATTTCTTGATGCAATAGACCTACGGCATTGTTATTGTAATCGTCTGAACGAAAAGAATTTGAACACACCAATTCTGCAAATGATGTACTTTTATGGGCTTTGGACATTTTTTTAGGTTTCATATCATATAATGAAACTTTTATTTTTCTTTGTGCTAATTGCCATGAAGCTTCTGATCCGGCAAGCCCTGCCCCTATTACATTTACTTTAATTTCCATGATAAAACCTCTTTATTTATTTTTTTTAGTTATAAATGCTCATCTTCGGTTTGTAAATACTAAAAATTAGATGATTTTTAAAAAAGCTTTGTTATAATGAAGTGAATGGAAATTGAGATATGAGTAAAAACAACTATTTAGCATTTGCTTATTTTTTGAGCTTTAGTTTAATTTGTTTTCCGATGGTTTGTTATTCACAGTCGGAGATGGATTTGTTATTGTTTGAAAAGAAAAATGAAACAAATAAAGAAGAAAAACCTTCTACATCTTTGTTTAGTAATCTTAAAGGCGACAAAGACGATACCAAATCAACAGAAATTGACCCCAATGCGAATGCTAACGAAAGTTGGTTAAAGAGTTTATTTAAACATGGAAAAAAAGAAATTCTAAAAACTAAAGAAGAAGCAATAGCAGAAGAAGTAATAAAGAAAACAATTGTAGAAAAACAAAAATCAAATGCCGCTTATTTTGATATTTCTGGTGTTAGACTTAGAATGACACCTAATGAAGTAGAAGATGCTCTTATTAAGCAAGGTTATAGAAAAATAAGTGAAAACTTGGAAATTCCTAACTTTATTGAATGGAGATCTGAAGAGTTATGTAGAATTAATGGAATTGTGGGTTTTGAACGCCTAAATGCATGCGCTGTGAGAATCGCTAGAGAAAACGGACATCAATTTATTGAAAAGCAGACTTATAGTCGTTATACAACACGAGAAACAATTGAAGTTAATTATTCATCTTCATTTACTGATAATTTATCATATAGGGTATTTTATAAAAGTAGTCTCCCTATGTCTGATAGCAAATCATCTAAAAATGTATACATTAATAATATTAAAATTTTTGACTTTTGGAGAAGAATTGACCTTAAATATGGTAAACCTGACAATGCAAGTGAAATAAAATGGGGAATGGGCGGAAAGAAACCATATTTACAAGCAAAAACAGGGCAACTTGAGCTATTGGATCCTCTTTTAATATCGCTTGATTCTACTAGAATGTTTAATGAAGACTCAAGATTATCAAATGTACAGTATTATAATTTTTAATGTAAGGATTTTATAATGAGCAATACTTTTTTAGCTGAAATTATAGCAACCAGATTATCTCATGATTTAATTGGAAATATCGGTGCTGTGTCTAATGCTGTAGAACTTCTTAATGAAGGAGATGAACAAGATTTAGAAGATGTAAATAACATTTTGAATTTTAGCTCTAAAGTATTAAGCAAAAGATTAAAGTTTTTTAGACTTTGCTTTGGACTTTCCAATGCTAGTGTAAAAAATATTAATGAGCTTAGAGAAATATGCCAAGATTATTTATCAACTATTGGCAATCCTAATTACAAAATTGATTTAGATATTAATATTTCTACCCCAATGATTTATAAATTTGTTATGCCTTCTATTATGATGATGGCTGATGTTATAATTAAAGGCGGAAAGATTGCTGTTAATGAAACTAGCTCTTCTTTAGAAATTGAAGTAACATCTGATGCAAATTTGAATACATCTAAGTTAGAGGGTATTTCTCAAATTTTAGCAAACAATACTGTTAGTGAAAATATTTCTTCATATGCGCCTTTATATTATTTACTAAATCATGCATTAAAAAATAAAGCAAATGTTTTACTAAAAGAAAACAAGCTTATTATTGGAGCATAATGCTAATGGCTATTTACGGCATTCTTCTTCCTCTTAATTTTGATGATGTGTTTGATTATAGCCATGATGACAAACTTGATATAGGCCAGTTGGTTAAAGTTTCTTTTGGAAAAGAAGAACTTATTGGTGTTGTTTATAAAATTGGAAAAACAGCTAATATTGATTTAAAAAAAATTAAGCCAATTAAAGAAGTATTAAACCTACCATTGATTTCTAAGAAACTATTTTCTTTTATTGAAAAAACAGCAACATATAATCTTTCTCCCAAAGGAATGGTTTTAAAGATGGTTTTGGGACAAAAGACCAATCAATTACCAAAACAAAAAGTTTTGTTATATGGGTTAAAAATTAAAAATGAGAACTTAGAAGGAATTCGTATTACAGAGGCAAGAAGAGCTGTTTTTAACTTTTTAGAAAACAAAAAAGAAGCTGAAAAAGAAGAAATTATTAATGCTACATCTGTTAGTGATAGTGTTATCAATGCTATGATTAAGAGTGGCTTTCTTTATAAAAAGGAAATACTTGTTAATGAAGAGGCCGAGGAGCAAACGATAAAGCTTACAAAGCAAGTAGAGCTAACCGACGAGCAACAAAGAGCTTCTGAAAATATTATCAAAAAAGTAAATAATGGATTTTCCGCAACACTTTTAGATGGAGTTACGGGAAGTGGTAAAACTGAAGTTTACTTTGAAGCAATTGCTGAGGCTTTGAATTTAGGCAAGCAAGTCCTAGTTTTAGTTCCAGAAATTTCGCTTACAACACAATGGCTAAAAAGATTTGAAAAAAGATTTGGATTAACTCCTTTTATATGGCATTCAGAAGTTGGCGTTAAAGATAAAGCTAAAACATGGAAAGCTATTATCCAAAATAAAGCTAAAGTTATTGTTGGAGCAAGATCTGCCCTATTTCTTCCTTATTCTAATTTAGGAATTATTGTTGTTGATGAAAGCCATGACCATTCATTTAAGCAAGAAAGTTTGGTTACTTATCAAGGACGAGACATGGCTGTTTTAAGAGCCCATTTAGAGCAAATTCCAATTGTTTTATCAACTGCGACCCCTGACCTTGAAACAATTGTCAATGTTGAAGAAAACAAATATGATATAGTTAAATTACGTAAACGTTATGCAAAAGCGCAATTACCTGAGATAAAGATTATAGATATAAAAAAGGATAAACCTATAAAAGGTCCTTGGGGTGTTTCGTTTATTGCTCCAACTTTAGTTGATGAGCTAAAAAAGAATTTAGAAAAGAATGAACAATCTATGTTGTTTCTTAATCGTAGAGGATATGCGCCTTTATTGATATGTAGAGATTGCGGGCATAGAATACAATGCCCTCATTGTACTGCATGGCTTGCTGAACATAGAATTACTGGAGAGCTAATTTGCCATCATTGCGGATTTAAGATGCATACTCCTAAGCGTTGTCCGGAGTGCTCTTCTGATGATGGTTTAACTGCTTGTGGTCCTGGTGTTGAGCGAATTGCAGAAGAAGTAAAAAATCGTTTTCCTGAAGCTAGAGTTGAAATACTATCTAGTGATATAACTACAAATTATAAAGAAATATCTGAAGTTATTAGAAAAACTACCAACAAAGAAGTTGATATTCTTATTGGCACACAAATTATTGCTAAAGGACATAACTTTCCTGATTTGACATTAGTTGGTGTTATTGATGCAGACCTTGGTTTGATGGGAACAGATTTACGTTCAACTGAGCAAACTTTTCAATTATTGTCTCAAGTTGCAGGAAGAGCGGGAAGAAGTGAAAAAAAAGGATTTGTTTATTTGCAAACGCTCTATCCTGACAACTTAATATTAGATGCTGTTATAAAACATGATAGAGAGGCTTTTGTCGATATTGAAAAATCATCAAGACAAATGCTTAAAATGCCTCCTTATGGAAAATTGGCAGCAATTATTATTAGTTCCACAAATAACGAAGCAGCAGAAACGGCGGCATATTTGCTTGGAAAATGTGCACCTCATACAGATACAATTGATACATATGGACCTGCTCCTGCACCTTTGAGCTTACTTCGAGGAAGATATAGATATCGTTTATTACTTAAAACAGCTAAGAATGTAAATGTTCAAGAAATACTAAAAAAATGGCTTAGTATGGTTAAAGTTAAATCTAATGTTAGAATTGATGTTGATATTAACCCCTATTCTTTTATGTGATAAATTTATATCTAATTTAAAGCTAAAAAATACTGCAACCATTATATGTTGCAGTATTTTTTTTATATTTTAGATGTTTTTTGAAGTTTTTTTTGAGCCTCTTGTTTCTCATAAAATTCTATTATCCATTTATAAAATGGATTAGAAAAATTTTCATTTAATTCTTTTATTTTTTCTAAGCTTAGTTCTTTTTTATCAAAACATGATTCAGTTAAGATTGTACATGTATTATTTTTTATATCCACCATACCATCTGCTATAAACCACTCTTCTATTGTGTTATATGCTTCGTCTAGTATTTGGATAATACCCATATCTAATGACAACAATGTTGGCGCTCTATCTTTTAGAACGGTTATTGTTTTATTATCATATGGCAGAACTGCTCTAAAAACCTTTTTATCAAAGACTTTCTTTTCTGGCATATATATTTTTAATTCAACATCTTTTGCCATGAGTTTTAAGCAGCTCCTTTCATGCTTTCAGCCTTTTCTAAAACTTCTTCTATTGTTCCAACCATATAAAAGGCTTGCTCTGGAATATCATCATATAAACCTTCTAAGATGCCTTTGAAACCTTTGATGGTATCTTCTAGTTTCACAAAACGACCTGGCTTTCCTGTAAACACTTCGGCTACGAAGAATGGTTGTGATAAGAATTTTTGGATTTTTCTTGCTCTTGACACAACTATTCTGTCATCATCTGATAATTCATCCATACCAAGAATTGCAATAATATCTTGAAGTGATGAATATTTTTGCAAGATTTCTTGAACTCCACGAGCTACTTTATAATGTTCTTCTCCAACAATATCTGGACTTAAAATTCTACTTGTTGAATCTAGTGGATCTACGGCTGGATATATACCTAGACCTGCTATTTTTCTTGATAATACAGTTGTTGCATCAAGGTGCGCAAAAGTTGTTGCTGGAGCTGGGTCAGTTAAGTCATCGGCTGGCACATATACGGCTTGAACTGATGTAATTGAACCATCTTTTGTTGAAGTAATACGCTCTTGCATTGCACCCATATCTGTACCAAGAGTTGGTTGGTATCCCACAGCAGAAGGAATACGACCTAATAAGGCTGAAATTTCAGAA
Source organism: Alphaproteobacteria bacterium (assembly GCA_045634545.1). Taxonomy (GTDB): domain Bacteria; phylum Pseudomonadota; class Alphaproteobacteria; order RF32; family CAG-239; genus CAG-267. Next base: position 44,404 of record JAZRAL010000057.1, read on the forward strand.
CCTGCTTGAGTGAAACGGAAAATATTGTCCACAAAGAAAAGAACATCTTGGTTTTCTACGTCTCTAAAATACTCAGCTTCGGTTAATCCTGTTAAGGCAACACGGGCTCTGGCTCCTGGTGGTTCATTCATTTGTCCATAAACAAGTACGGTTTTTGAATTATCACCTTTTAGGTCTATAACCCCACTTTCTATCATTTCATTGTAAAGATCATTTCCTTCACGAGTTCTTTCACCAACACCTGCAAAAACAGAATAACCACCATGGCCTTTGGCGATATTATTAATTAATTCCATAATTAATACTGTTTTACCAACACCTGCACCACCAAATAGACCAATTTTTCCACCTTTTAAGTATGGTTCAAGTAAGTCTATTACCTTGATACCGGTTACAAAAATTTCTGGATCAGTTTTTTGAGATGTAAAATCTGGAGCTGGTCTATGAATTGGAAAATGTTGTTTGGTGTTTATTTCACCTCTTCCATCAACTTCATCACCTACCACATTGATTATACGTCCTAAAAGTTCTCTTCCTACAGGAACTGTTATAGGTTTATTTGTATTATAAACCTTTACACCTCTGCTTAGACCATCTGTTGTATCCATCGCAATTGTTCTTACAACATTATCACCTAAATGCTGTTCTACTTCCAAAACTAAACGAGATGAATTAACAACACACTCAAGAGCTGATAATATTGCAGGCAAAGCCTTTGTTGATTTAAATTTAACGTCAACAACTGCTCCCATTACTTGATATACTTCACCTAAATTTTCATCACTTTCGTTTTGGATTAATTTTTGCAATTCTTCCAATTTTTTAGTGTTTTCTTTTTTTAGTTCAACAGCTTTATCTTCTATCTTATCTTTTTTAGCTCTTGGTGCCATTTTTATTAACTCCTTTTCCTACATTGCTTCAGCACCAGCAACGATTTCTACTAGTTCTGTAGTAATTGCTGATTGTCTTAAGCTATTATATTTGAACGTTAATGAACTTATCATATCTTCTGCATTATTGGTTGCATTGTCCATTGAGCTCATTCGAGCTGCATGTTCTGATGCTTGTGAATTAATTAAAACTTCAAACATTGATGTACGCATATACATACTTGATAATTTTTTTAATAATTCTAATTTATCTGGCAAATAATTATAAAAAGCATTACCTACCATATTTATTTTTTCATCTTTGCTAGTTAATTCTATATCAAATGGAATAACTTGTTTTGAAAGATATGTTCTTGTTAAACCAGATAAAAAGTCACTATATACAATTTCACAAATATCTGCATGATAGTGAAGTTTCTTTTCCCAAACATCTTTTAAGAAATGCATAGCTTCTGCATAAGTTAAATGCTTTTTAATGACAGTCTCTTTGCTTTCGACAATATCTGTAATGCCCAAACGCTTTAGACCAGATGAAGCTTTTTTGCCATAACAAAATACTTTTACGGTTTTGCCTTGGCTTTTTAATTCATCTATACGTTTTTTGGCGGTTTTAGCTATCATTGTATTATAGCCGCCACACAAACCTCTATCAGATGCCAATACAAACAAAGCATAAACTTTAGGATTTTTAGGTTCTATTAGCATTTTAGGAAGTACAAAGCTTATGTTCTTTTCCTTTTCTAGTGTTTTTAATTCCAAAAGCACTTTTTTGATATTTTCTATCAACATCTTTTGAAATGATTCACTTTTTTCTAAAGTAAGCTGAGCACGACGAAATTTAGATGCTGCTACCATTTTCATGGCAGAAGTTATCTTTTTGGTTGATTTAACACTTTCTATTCGTGTTCGTAGCTCTTTTAAGCTTGCCATTTTACTTCCTTTAAGCTATTTTTTCTTCACTATTTTCAGAATTTCTGTTTAGTTTTTTAAATTCTTCAATATAGTTTGTTAGAAGATTTTTAAGTTCTTCATTTAGTTTGTCTGAGAGAACTTTTTCTTGTCTTATTTCTTTCATTATTGAAAGATGCTCTTTATTCATCTTATCTATAACGAAATGTTCAAAGGCTGAAATTTCTGATATTTCTAATTCATCTAAATAACCATTAGAACCTGCATATAAAATTATCACCTCTTCTTCTAGTGATAATGGATGATATACTGGTTGTTTTAACATTTCTGTTAATCTTGCACCTCTATTTAATAGTTTTTTAGTTGCAATATCTAAATCAGATGAAAATTGTGAAAAGGCAGCCATTTCTGTATATTGAGCAAGATCTAACTTCATTGAACCTGAAACTTGTTTCATTGCTTTTACTTGCGCTGCAGATCCTACACGACTAACTGATATACCAACGTTTACCGCTGGACGAATACCTTGATAGAACAATGATGTTTCCAAGAATATTTGACCATCTGTGATTGAAATAACGTTAGTTGGAATATATGCAGAAACGTCTCCTGCTTGGGTTTCAATTACAGGAATTGCTGTTAAAGAACCACCTCCATGTTTTTCATCTAATTTTGCAGCTCTTTCTAATAGTCTTGAGTGCAAATAGAATACGTCTCCTGGAAAAGCTTCACGACCAGGTGGACGGCGAAGCAATAATGACATTTGACGATATGCGGTTGCTTGCTTGGTTAAGTCATCATAAAAGATAACTGCGTGCATTCCTCTGTCTCTAAAATATTCACCCATTGCACAGCCTGAATATGGAGCAAGATATTGCAAAGGTGCTGCATCTGAAGCTGTTGCAGAAACAACAATGGTATAATCCATAGCTCCATTATCTTTTAAGGTTTTTACCACTTGGGCAACAGTTGAGCGTTTTTGTCCGATTGCAACATAAATGCAGAATAGTTTTTCTTTATCTGATTTTGCGCTATCGTTTATTCTTTTTTGGTTTATTATTGTATCAACGATAATTGAAGTTTTTCCGGTTTGGCGGTCTCCAATAATTAACTCACGTTGACCTCGACCAATTGGAATAAGAGAATCGATTACTTTAATACCTGTTTGAACTGGTTCATGCACGCCTCGACGCTCAATAATTCCTGGCGCTTTGGTCTCTACTTTTGAAAATTCTTTAGCTTTTATTGCTCCTAAACCATCAATTGGTTCACCTAAGGCATCAACAACACGACCTAAAAGCTCTGGCCCCACCGGTACACTTACAATATTTTTAGTTCTTTTTACTGTGTCACCTTCTTTAATATTGGCATCAGAACCAAATATCACAACACCCACACTATCTTCGCCAAGATTTAATACCATTCCCTTTGTGCCTGATGAAAACTCTACGAGCTCGTTATATTCAACACCATCTAAGCCATATACTGTTGCCACACCATCACCGACAGAAATAACTTGACCTACTTCTTTTAGCTCTGTATCAAAATCGTATTTTTCAATTTTCTCTTTTAAAATTGAAGAAATTTCTTCTGCTTTTACTGACATTTGCACACCTCTTTCAAAAAACAACCGACTTCAATTATCATTCTAACAATCCTTTAGCATTGTTTCTTTTATATTTTCTAATTTATTTTCTAGGCTATCGTCTATCAAATTTGAACCATAATAAATTTTTAATCCACCTAGTATTTCTTTATTAATTATATAGTTTAAATTTACTGTCTTTTTTAATTTTTCTTCTAAAACTTTTTTTAATTTTTTATCTTGAGTAGCTGTTAAAGGAACTACTGTTTCTATATCAACTTTAACTATTGATTTTTTTTCATAATATAATTCTTGCCAGTCATCTAAAATTAATGACAAGCAATCCAACCTTGAATTTTCCGCCACTAAATTTAATAAATTAGAAGTTACTTTTGATAATTTTAGCTTTTTAGATATGGTTTTTATAATATCTTCTTTTATAGTTTTATCAACTTTAGGAGTTACAACTTTTTGCCATAAAACAGCATCATCTTTCAAACTTTTTGAAAGCATCTCAACTTCTTTTAGAACTGTATCCTCAAGCCCATTAGAAAATGACACATCCACCCATGAGATGGCATATGATTTGGCTATCTTATATTTTGATACATCTTTCAACTTTTTATATCTCCCTTTATTCTATATATGCTATTTTATTAAATAAAAAAATCCATCATTAAACTTATTTTTTCACAAATTAATTTTAATAAATCGGTATGATTATTTATACATATATAAAAGATGTCCGTTTTCTGTTAGCCACTCCTTACCCTTATGAGCATCTTCCTCTAAAAACTCTACCAAAGCCCAAAAATATGCAGAATGATCTTGATGTTTTAAATGTGACACTTCATGAGCAACAATATATCTAATAACAAATTCTGGAGCTAATGCTAAACGCCAGCTATAATTTATATTATTTAATGTGGAACAACTTGCCCATCTTGATTTAGTATCTTTAATGCAAACATTGTGAACAGTCTTACCTATTTTATCTGCAACTTCAATTGAGCGATTTGTAAACTCCTCTAGAGCTATTTTCTTTATAAAATCTTTTACTCTTCGATGCAAAAACTCAATTCCCCCAGAGATATAGAGTATTTTATTTTTCTTATCTAGCATAGTATTGCCACGAATTGGAGAATGCTCAATTCGATATTTATTTCCAAATATACTAATTATATCGTTATTTTTAAAATTCTTAAGTTCTGGAATTTTTCTTAAATTATCTAAAACCCAATCTTGATGGCTTTCAACAAAAGACACTGCTTTTTTACGTGAACAATACTTAGGAATCGTTAAAACTGCAACCCTATCCTTTTTATCAATCCTTAATGTTAAGCGCCTAGACCGTACTGAATGAACAACTTTCATATCAAAACCAAGGTCCGCATTTATATCAAAGGTCCTCCCACTTAACAATGTGATTTTCATAATCTTCTACCTCTGTCTCATTTATTAATTCTCTTTTTGCTAAAGAAACGCCTGCTTCATGAACAGTTGAGGCTAAACCTGTAATCAACGGATGCCATGATGGCAAAGGTTTTTTCTCATCTAATAGCACATATGCGCACGTTTTTGGAAGCCAACGTGGCTTTTCTCGTATAGCGTTGATATCTATATCACGGCAATCGTTAACTTTTTGCAAACGATGTGAATAAATTTTACATAAACATGTTTTAGGATCTAAAAAACGACAATATGTATTTGTAAAACAAATGCGACCTTTTATTTCTAATTTATTTAAACAACATTTGCCACATCCATCACATAAAAGCTCCCATTCTCGTTTAGATAGTTCTTCTAAGCTCTTGTTTTCCCAAAAATAAGGTTCTACATCTTCCAAATTTTCAAAACGTGATTGAGGATTGTAATCATCTTCTATTATATAATCATCTTTATCCATTTTTATAGATCTTCCCATTCTACAATATAATCTTCAATATCATCAGGATTTACGTCTGTCTCTCTAACACATCTTCCCTTGATTGTTGTTTTTACTGGAGATGGATTTTTTTCAAATAACTCTCTATAAGCACAAGTTTTGGGCATCCAACATAACTTATCTACATTATTTGCATCTAGCTTTAAGCACTCGGGCACTAAAGTTGTTCTTTTATCATATACAGAACAAGACATTGTTTCTTCATCAAAATATTTACAGACAACGTTTGTATAGTAAACCTCTCCTGTTTCTTCGTCTTCAAGCTTTATCAAACAACACTTACCACAACGACGACAGATATTTTCCCACTCTTCTTTGGTGTATTTTTTCATCTACCTACCCTCTTTGTTCAGGAAGATATTCTTCTCTTGTTAGATTACTAAATCTTGCATACTCACCATTCCAGAATAGCTTTACTGTTCCTGTTGAACCATGACGATGCTTACCAATAATTACTTCACCGATGTTTTGGGTTTCACGATTTTTTTGTTGCCATTCTTCGGTTCTTTTTAAGAAATGTTCATCTGTTTCACCCATATTACGCTTAGGTTCGGCATTTTGAATATAGTAATTTTCACGGAATACAAACATAACGATATCAGCATCTTGCTCGATAGAACCTGATTCACGCAAGTCTGACATTAAAGGACGCTTATCTTCACGTTGCTCTAGTCCGCGGTTTAATTGTGACAATGCAATTACTGGCACTTTAAGTTCTTTTGCTAAGATTTTTAAGCCTCTTGATATTTCTGAAACCTCTTGTACACGGTTTCCTTCATTTTTCTTACCTTCTGAACCACTAATTAATTGAATATAGTCAATTACAATAAGCCCTAAACCATGAGTTCTTTTTAAGCGTCTAGCTCTGGTTCTGATGGTATTTATTGTAACACCTGGGGTGTCATCAATATATAAAGGCAAACGCTGATATTCACGAACAGCTGCTGCAATTCTATTAAACTCTGATAACTCTAAATCACCTGTACGTAATTTTTTACCAGATGTATCTGTTATACTTGATAAAATACGTGAAGCCAGCTGGTCTGCTGACATTTCGAGTGAGAAAATAGCAACACCTTTTGAGTGTGGATCCATATTTTCATCATTTAACATATTTTCTGCAACATTGTATGCAATATTCATCGCAAGAGCTGATTTACCCATAGCAGGACGACCAGCTAATATCAAAAGGTCAGAATCGTTTAGACCACCAAGTTTATAGTCTAGTTCATGTAAACCGGTTGACAGTCCTGAAACTTTACCTTCTTTTTGATATGCTTTAGCAATTAATTCAAGAGCTTGATTAAGTGATGTTCCAAAATCTTGGAAGCCCTTTTGACCATCTCCATGCATTGCAAGTTCAAACAAACGTTTTTCGGCTTTTTCTATTTGTGAAGATGTGGTTTCATCTAATTTTTCATTCATTGCTTGGCTTGCAATATCATAACCTGTTGAAATAAGTTCTCGACGTAAATACTTGTCATATATGAATTGTGCGTAATATTCTACGTTTGTTAGAGGTGAAGATGCTTCGGATAATTTAACTAAATAAGCTATTCCGCCAACGTCATTTAGGCTACCTTCTTGCTCAAAATAATTCTTTAATGTAATTACATCTGCAACATGGCCTTTTTGGATAAGACGAGAAATAACATCAAATACTTTTACATGTATTGGATCTGAAAAGTGATTTGGACGCAAAAACTCTGAAACCTTTTCATAGGCTTTATTATTTGCCAGTAAAGCACCAATGAGCGCCTGCTCTGCCTCGATATTTCTAGGCAAACGCATTACATCTAATTCTGAGATATTATCGTTATTATTTGAATATTTTGCTACGTCCAATGCTTCCATAGTATAAGAATCCTTATTTAATATTGTTAGCTCATTTATGGTCTAAAAACTAAATAATGCCATAAAAAATGTGAATACTTGTGGATTATGTGGATAAAGCTGTAATGAGCTTTTAATTTATACAACTTTATGTTATTAAAATTCATTATTTTTTATTTATAGGAGATAAAATTGGCTGATAAAATTTTAGTAATTGGCGGTGCTGGCTATATTGGTAGTCACGTTCAAAAACAGCTATTAGAAGAAGGATTTGATGTTATTGTATATGATAATTTATCTAGTGGCGATAAAATAAATATCCTTTCAAGGTCTAAATTTATTAAAGGTGATATTTTAGATGAAAATTTATTAAATGAAGTAATGAGCCAAAATATTAAGGCTGTTGTCCACTTAGCCGCTAAAAAAGCTGTTGGAGAATCGATGATTTCTCCAGAAATTTATGCAAAAAACAATATTACAGGCTCTATTAATATATTAAATGCGATGGCAAACAATGGTGTTAGGTATATTGTTTTTTCATCAAGTGCTGCTGTTTATGGTATGCCAGAATATATTCCTATTGATGAAAATCACCCTATCAATCCAATAAACTACTATGGTTATACCAAAAGAGCCATTGAAGAAAATATGGAATGGTATAATAAATTAGGTAAGCTTAATTATACCGCTTTAAGATACTTTAATGCTGTGGGTTATGCTTTTGATGGAACTATTAGAGGTAAAGAACGAAATCCTCAAAATTTAATGCCGATAATTATGGAAGCTGCAACCGGAAAAAGAGATGGGTTTTCCATTTTTGGTGATGACTATGAAACAAGAGACGGGACATGTATTCGAGACTATATCCATGTTACAGATTTAGCTAGAGCACACTGCCTTGCATTAAAAAAGATGTTTGAAGAAAATAAATCTTATACACTTAATTTAGGAACAGGTATTGGAACTAGCGTAAAAGAGATTGTGGATGCAACAGAAAAAGTTATTGGCAAAAAACTTAAATATTCTTATGCTCCAAGGCGAAGTGGGGATCCTGCTGTATTAACTGCTAAAGCTGATGAAGCTCAGAAAATACTTGGCTGGAAACCGGTTTATACAGATATTGAAGAAATTATCAGTAGTGTTTGGAACTTAGAAATATAATTATAGGATTAAAATAAAAATGTTAGAAAAATTACAATATATGTTTACTCATCATGCGGTATTGTCTGAAGAATTAATGTGGGTATTCTTTGGAATTGCTGTTGTTGTTTTGTTAGCGTTAGATCTGTTCTGTTTTAATCGCAAAAACGAAATACCTAGTTTTGCCCACACATTATGGGTTTGTGTTGCATACATTGGTGCAGGTCTTTTGTTTGGTATATTTGTATGGTATGAAAAAGGTGGGAATGCTGCAATGGATTACTATACTGGCTTTTTAATTGAAAAAAGCTTATCTATGGATAATATTTTTGTTATGTCTATCATATTTACAAGTGTAGGTGTTCCTAGAATTTATCAACATAGAGTTTTGTTCTGGGGTATTTTGGGTGCTGTTGTTATGAGAGCTCTTATGATTAGTGTTGGCGCTGCTATTATCAGCGAGTTCCATTGGGTATTATATATCTTCTCTGTTTTCTTGATTTACACTGGTGCAAAAATGATGATGCACAGAGATGATGAAACTGAAAACAAAGAAGAAAATATAAAAAATAGCAAAATCTATAAATTTGTTGAACAATATTTGCCAGTTACTCATGAAATTGATGGAGCTCATTTTATTACCAAAAAGAATGGCAAAAAATATATTACTCCTCTACTTTTTGCACTTATCATTATTGAATTGATGGACGTTGTATTTGCAATAGATAGTATCCCTGCTATTTTTGGTATTACTCAAGATGTATTTATAGTATATACAAGTAATATTTTTGCAATTTTAGGATTAAGAGCGCTTTATTTCTTGCTTGAGGCCGCTGTAAATCGTTTTGTTTACTTAAAGTCAGCTCTTGCAATTGTGTTAATCTTTATTGGTGTTAAGATTTTGCTTCCTATATTTGGAATTCACTTAGAGTCTTGGCATTCATTATTGGTTACTTTTGGTTTATTAGGTGGAAGCATTTTCTTATCTTTAGCAAAAGAAAAAAAGAACGCTTAATAAGTTTAGGGGGAATTATTCCCCCTTTTTAGCTTTAGGAAAAGTTTTATGAAAACATCTACACTTTATAGATTATCTTATATTTATCTAGCATTGCCGTTATTTGTATTTTTTGCAACATGGCTTGATTTTTGTGTTGGATTAGTTGCTAATTTACTACTTTTACTTGCTTTTTATAAAGCTTTTCCTAAATTGAGCAACGAGTGCTTAAATCTTAATTATAAACAATGTGGTTTTATAGTTTTAATAGCATTTATGTGGTGTTTTTTTGCAGGTATTGGTTATTTTTATTATCAATCTTTTGATTATCATTTTAAAAATGCTGTTTTTAGAGATTTAATAAACTATGAATGGCCGGTATTTTATGATAAAGCTAATACTCCTATGGTTTATTATATGGGATTTTGGTTAGTCCCAGCATTAGTTGGCAAAGTTTTTCTTGCTTGTGGAGTTAGTTCTCATTATGCTTTTATTATAGCAAATATTTTCTTATTTTTATTTGCTTTTTTGGGGACTATTCTTATATTTTTGCATTTAATTAATGTGGTAAATTGTGATAATTTTAAGAAACTTATTCTTGTTATTTTGGGTTTTGTGCTTTTTTCAGGACTTGATATTATTGGATATAAATATTTTACAGTAATAGCGCAACCTTTTGAATATCATCTTGAGTGGTGGGCGACATTTATACAATACTCATCATTTACTACATCTATGTTTTGGGTATTTAATCAATTTATTCCTGTTGGAATACTTATTCTTATGGTTTACAAAGAACAAAACATTAAAACTTTTGGGGTGTTAATTGCTTTTAGTTTATTTTTTGCCCCCTATCCTACTTTTAGCATTGGGCTGATAATGGTAGTAATTGCAATAAATAATTTAATTAAATCACAAGATAAATTACGTTTTATTGTAGAAAATATTTTTTCTATACCTAATATTGTTAGTATATTTTGGATTTTGCCGATTATAGTGTTATATTTTATAACAAATAGCGAAGGTATGTATGGATATTACTATATTTTTAGCTATACAACACCTTTAAGGCTTGTTTTATTTTATGTTATAGAATTTTTACTTTATGCTTTAATTGTTTATCCTAAATATAAGAAAAATTTGATTTTTAATGTTTTAATTGTGCTATTTTTTGCAATACCTTTTTTAAGACTTGACCAACAAAATAACTTTTGTATGAGAGCATCTATTCCTTTGATGGTACTATTTTATTGCTATATAATTACATTTATTTTAGACAACAACTATAAAATTTCAAAATATATTCTTGCTATATTGTTGTGTATAGGCGCTATAACGCCTATAACAGAGTTTTATCGTGGATTTCATTATATAGAAAAAGAAAAAAAGATAAATCTTGTTGCTGACGATATTTATACATTAAATAATAAATATATTAGAATGCCTGTATTTTTCTATGATGTAAACCACCAATATACCGCCAAAGAGTATAAAACTGATATTTTTTGGCAGTGGTTTGCAAAAAAAACAAAAGGTTTAAATGATTAACATTTAAAGAATATAAGTCTTAAATTTTATTTGACTTTGGACTATATTTTACAGATATTATACGTTAGATTTATAGATAATGTTAGGAGTTAGATAATATGAAATTTATCGTTATGGCTATTACGGCTATATTTTCTACAATATCAAATGCTTTGGCAAATCCTGCTTGTGCTGTTTGCACCGTTGCAGTTGGTGCATCGCTTGGTATTGCACGCAAAATGGGTGTTGATGATAGTGTTGTTGGGGTTTGGAGTGGTGCATTTTTAATGCTACTTGGCTATTGGACCTTAAAATGGATGGATAAAAAAGGATGGAACTTCAAAGGTCGTGATTTTACTGTTTTAAGTTTATCTGTATTAATGATTTTATTTGTATATATGTTGCCAGAACTTCCATATACTCCTAAAGCAATTCTCATTTTTTGGATAGATCCATTTTTATTTGCAACTGTTTGTGGTGCTTTAGTTCTACATTATTCTTCAGAATTTTATCAATGGATGAAAAGAAAAAATGGAGGACATGCTCACTTTCCTTTTGAAAAGGTTGTAGTGCCAGTTGTTAGTTTATGTTTAATTGCAAAGTTGTTCTCATATTTATCACTTTGTGCTCCAGCTTTGCCTGATTTAAGTAATTTATAATTTGATTTTAGGAGTTATCTAAGATGAAAAAAGCAGAGAGTGTAAAAGAATTTGTTGAAAGAATTGATGCGTCTAAAAAAGTAAACCCTAAAGATTTATCTTCAGATCAAGATTTAACTATTGCTATTATGAACTTGATTTCTATTGAAGAACACTTAGTATTTTCTGGCGCAAAAACTGGTAAAAACTCTTTTTATGACTTAATTGAAGAAGTTCGTGAAACAAGAAAAAAATTAATGCTAAAAATTATCCCTTCATATGAGGGTGAAGTTTGGTGTATTTCAAAACATTTGCTTGCCTCTTCTATGCGTTTGATGGAAGTTGGAACAAAACAACAAAGTCTTGGTAACAAAGAACAAGCTTATGACTTATTTAATAAAGCTTATGATTTATATTGCCTATTTTGGGGCTTAAATATGAATATGCTTAATATTGAAGACATGAAATGGATTGAAGATAGTGTTGAAGATATTAAGAAAATAAGTGAAAAAATCAATGTTAACACTGCAGAAGTTATTGACATGAAAAAACAAGAAGAAGTTGTTGTTGAAGAGCCAAAGACTGCTTTTTCAAAAATGAAGGCCTTTGTTAAAAAAGCTGTTGATTGTTGCATTGAATAAAAAATTTAGGCGACGTTAAGTCGCCTTTTTTAATACTTTAATAACCACAAGTTAAGCATGTACAGCCTGCTAATATAGCAATAAGTAGAAGCATTATAGCTATTTTTTTCATTTTTACCTCCTTGTTATATTTCGTATATAATCGTTGTTATTTTCATAACAATAGACACTTTTTATCTAGATTTATAACAAAAACCATACCTTGAAATGCCGTCGGCATAATTTGGCAAATCTAAAAAAAAGAAAAGAAGCAAAAGAAAAAAA
>JAZRAL010000058.1:0-9534 GCA_045634545.1 Alphaproteobacteria bacterium
CAGTACCACCACCAGTACCACCACCAGTACCACCACCAGTGCCGCCACCAGTACCGCCACCAGTGCCACCACCAGTACCACCACCAGTGCCACCACCAGTGCCGCCACCAGTGCCTCCACCAGTTCCACCACCTAAGATATTAGTTTTTAATCTATTAGTAGATTTACGAGAAAATTCTGCAAGAATATCATTAACTACAAAATTATCAGCAGTTCTACCTGTTGGAGTTATTCCAAGATTGTCAAATACATCCATACCAAAAGTTAATGATTTTTCAGGCTTACCACCTCTCGTAGGGTCTAAGTCTTCAGCAATTTGACCGCTACTATTTACAATTTTACCATCTTCTACTTTACTTCTAAAATCTGTATGATCCTTTTGAGCTCTTTTTGAATAAACGCCTGTTGTTGTTTCATAGCCATCTTTATCTCTGGATATTGAAATATCTACCATACCATTACTGAAAAATACATCTCTTGTACCTTTTTTGGTATTTATAACATCATTTACAATAGTCATACGACCTGTAGTAGGATCTATTTTCATTCCAAAGGTTGTTATTTTTCCTGTATAATCTACTTGGCGAAGAGTTATTTCATTAGGATTGCCAGGATTAAATGATACTGCCCTTGAGTTAAAATATTTACCAATTTGGTGTCCCTTTTTCTTTAATGCATTAATTGCAATTTGCGACATAATTGCTTCTCTATATCTAGGGGTTTGAGCAAGCGGAGAAGACATTATGGCATCTAAAGCGCCAGTGTTTATATCGCCATTTTCATCAAAAAGATGTTCATTCATAAAGGCATGTTTAAAATCTGCTTCACTTCTAATTAGTACACCATTCTTATCATATTCTTGTTTTATTGTAGTATATCTATCATATGTGGTAACATGTTTTCTTCCATTTAAAGGATTTACCCAAGAACGAGATAAAATAGTTTTCCCTGTTGTCGGATCCTCTTCTGTTTCAAAATTCATTCCCAATACTTTTAAAGACTTTCCTCCACTAGCATTTGTAGAGCCAAAAGTATTTACAGCTTTTGCCATGCCAACACGTCCTGTATTTCTTGTAACTCTTCCCGCAGTATTTGCTGCCCATACACCACTAGCAACAGCCGCATCTTTTGTTTTATCAGCTACTTTTTCACCAATCTTATCTGCTTGGTCGGTTACGGCACTACCAATTTTAGATGCAGCCCCAATACTAGAACCTTCAGCAAATTTACCTGCAAGATTTTTAATTATTGGCATATAGGTCCAACCAATAACAAGGATGAATATTATGAGCAACATATTTGGTCCCCAAAAGGCAATACCTTGATTTGGGTCTGTAAAGAATACTTTTGCATCAGCTGTTCCATTGTTTACAAGTAGATTGCCAAACAGCGTACCTATATATCCTAAAATACAATTAATTAGAATTGCCATAAACAAAAATACAAATATAGAGTTCAATATCCAAATCCATAGTTTACTCAAATATGCTTTAGTTCCGGAAAAAGCATACCCGCATATAGCGAAAGGAACAAGTGTCATAGCTATTCCAAGTTGTAAAACAGCGTCAGCCATAATCCATGGATAAGCAACCATGAAAAATATCCCTGAAATATATAAAATAAGACCATCTAATATATAAATAGGATGAGGAATAATAAACAAGATTCTATCAGGGCCACAGCCTTTACATAAAGCCCACTCACCATATTCAAATAATAGATTTATTTTATTTTCAATAGCTTTAACAGAGCAAACAATCATCTGCCCAACAGACAAAGGTATACCACCTCTACCACCACTATAAGCCCCCGAAAATCCCACAATTTTTCCTGCATCAGAGCAAGTAGCTGAAGCAGTTTCTCCTCCTGCACCTGTGATAAATTCCATTGCGGTATCAAAAACAGGAACAAGAGTTAAGTTTAGTATGTAATAATAGTTTTTACTTATAATAAGATAGACAACAGCTCCAACAAAAGTTTTTCTAACCAAGTCATTCATCAAAGAGCCAGCATCTTTTCCACCCATAGACGAAACATATTTTAGTATAATTAAGGCAATGCAAACTGCTAAATAAATTAACACCAAATCGGCTAAATCTTTTTTGAAAATAGTATAAGATTTAGCAGCCATTTCACTTCCGGCATTAAAAATAACCGTAAACATAGGGCAAAATAGGCATGTTGGTTTTTCTGCTTGAGGAAGAGAACACCTATCTTCTGTATCTATTCCTAAATAATCAAGTACCGCTGATGTTGCTTTTTCAACAATCCACTCAACAGCATTTCCTATCCAATCTAAAAAAGAGGCTTCTGCAATTCTAGGTGCACATAATACTAATATACCAACAACAAATGGCAGATATTTTTTTAAGTATGATATATTATTTTTCATGTCTGCCTCCCTTACTTTGTTTTTCCAATATTTTTTCCTAAATTATAAGTGGCACGTTGTATAAAATTGCCTTTTTCATTACCCAATTTTTTTATAGCATCTCCTGTTTGATGTTTCACAACATCTTTACCATATTTACCAGCTCTACCAAGGGTTTTTTGATTAAGTTTAGATAACTGTTGTGTGATTTTTTCACTTATTGGATTTCCAGCCATTGCACTACCAAAGAAGTGAGAACAAAACTCACCAGCTAATAAAGGTATAATCTTTAATGCTAATGCATAACAGAGTAAAATTTTTAAGAAAGTTAATTTGTAAAAGGCAAGAGAATCTTGAATTAAATCAGCTTTATCATTTTGGAAAGCATCCTTTAGGGCTTCAGCACTACCAAAAGCAGACGCTGCAACATCTTGAATAATGGCATTAGCAATAACAATTCCTAAAGGAAGAAAAATAAAGACACCTGTATAATAAGCAATACTAAGAATAACATCCTTTAATTTGTCTCGTGTCCATCCAAAAGGCCACAGAGCAATGCCAAGAGGAAGCAATGTTATTGATATAGATAAGTTAAAGGCAACATCAAACATATAAAAGGCAGTAGCAACCAAAATAAGAAATCCAACAATTGTAAGGAAAACAGCGCTTAGCCACAATTCTATGGATACAATACGATAAGTAACTTGCCATCCGGCAATATCAAATTCCCAATCGGCAGCCTTTCCATGTAAAGAACTACAATAGAGCATACTTGCAAAATTCATCATTTCTGATGATGCCTTATTTACACTTTTGGCCATATCTTTTATATTACTTGATAAGTTTTGCATAGCAGAACCGCCAGAAGCTTCACCAAATTGAACTTCTTGCACACTAATAAGGCCTTCTGCTTTAACCTCCATAGAAGATAATAAGAAGCTAAGACAAAAGAATAATGAAAAGATAATTTTTTTCATCCTAACCTCCTATACTAGCATTATCTGCAAAAGATTGCCCAATTGTAAAACCAATATCTAATAAAGGAGTTACTATAAGGTCTGAAATTGCACTTATTCCACTAACAACAGCTGTATAAGCAAGAGCCCATTTAAACATAAAACTTACAAGTCCATCTAAAACTTTACCAGGAGTTTGAGCAGCAAAAGAACCTAAAGCTTTTAGTAAATAAATAGCAATCCAGATAGCTCCACCATAAATCAAAATTTGCTCGCTTATTGCACTAATCAACCCGTACAATTTTTCAGCAGCATCACTTAAACTAACCATTAAACTAAAAACAATACCACAAGACCAACAACCAGCATTGTCAGAAGATTCTTTTATTTTATCATTTAGACAATGTTCAGTATACTCATCATCAGCTTGAGCAAAGCATGTATTAGCTATTAATAAAGCAAACAAAAATATACCAATCCCTCTAAAATACTTATTAGAAGACGACAAATTTTTTATATATAAATACAATTTAATCATCATCGTACCCCGCTAAAGAATCTAGTTTGCTTTGCACTTTGTTTGCCGTTTGTTTGATGCTATCAGCTTTTTCTCTAGTTGCTTCATATTTTTCAAGAGGTGTAGTAATAGCAGAAGAAACACCATAAGTCAAAGAGCTAAGGGCTTTATCTCTTAATTGTTTTGCCGCTTTCTCTACAAACTTAGATACCTTCTTTTGGAATTCCATATCACCACCACCACCTACAAATTTATCCGCAATAGCAACTCCAAGTCCAGGAATATTTAATAACAACATAGATATCATAATAAGAGCTAAAAGTTGTTCACCTGTTCCATTAAGAGAAAATGGTGTAATTTTACTTCCAACATCATTCAATATTGTTTCAAGAGCATTAACAGATAAACTTACAAGCAATCCTAAAAATAGCATTATAGCAGAAGAATTAATAAACATTAGAATACAATGAGTGCTCCATTTTCTGGTAAAACCAAAAGGAACGCACATAATCATTATCGGGAGCAATACTATAGCAAAATTTATTCTAAATATGGAGTCTATCACAAAAAGAACAAAACCGAATTTAGCAATTGTAAAAAATAAAATTATCAAAAGGCCAGAAACCATTGCAGCAATATTTAACGAACAAATTAATTCAAGGCCAATTAACAAGCCAGCATTTAGCCTAGAACTAACAGAACAGGTAACACAGCTAACCATTGGTAAAATTGAATCTTTTATTCCGGTTGAAATATTAAAATCTCCTACACTACATTGGGTGTAAGTATTCGAAAAGCTTTGTTGGCCTACCTCGCCGAGATTTAAACTAGCAGACTGTTTTATATCTATAACACCGGAGGCTAATTCTAAAAATGTTGTATAAATTGGAACAATAAACGTATTAAGTGACCATGCAATATTAGTTGAATTATTAACGCATATAGCACAAAAAGAACATAAAAACAATTTGTGACCTATTTCTGTTAAAACTTCTCCTAGATTCTCTTCTTTAAATGATGATAGAACTTTTAATAATCTGAAAGCCATCCATACAGAAAAAGCAATCATAACTAAAGATGCACCACCTGAAGTTACTTTACTAACAGAGTCAGAATAAAGTTTATCAACAATTTTTAATGTGGCCGATAAAATTTTCACCTGCCAACAATCTGCTTGCCTTTCATAGTTTGTTTCTGTTCCTTTTCCCATGCCATCTTCTTCATTACAAGCACTAAGAAGTATAACAAAGAAAAACATCGCTACTTTGCGGAAAGTATCAGAGGATAAGTATTTTTTTATATTAAACATAGTCATAATTATTTCCTCCAAAAGGCTTTATAGCCTTTACGTCCTGTTCCTGTTAAATAACCTTGTGCAGATGAAAGACCATCTCTTGCTGCATCTATACCTTTATCTAATCTTGTTATTCTAGCACCAACATGTCCTACATACTTGGCTTCATTCCAAGAAGCATTAGCAACATATGCTCCTCCTTTTTTACCTCCTTTAGCTAAACTGCTTGCTACTGCCGCAGATGTTTTAGAGCCAGAATCTGTAAGAGATGGAGCAGAAGATATCTTATTGATAAGTGTTTTTAATTCTTCTATAAGCTTTGCTAGTAAACAAAAACAAACAATAGTTAAGAGAAGACTTCCTGATGACCACAACATTTCAGAAACTTTTTTTGCATTATTGCTATCAAGCATTCTTATGGCATTAGCTGAAAAAGCATTTTCGGCCATATCTCCAACGTTATCCTCGGTGGTAACGCCTAAAGATAGTTCAACCAATTTAATAGATAATCCCAAAATAACACCCATCATTACAAAGCTAAAAAATGCGTTTAAAAAGATTAACCATATCTTTTTTGAATATTGAGATGTTTGGTTAGATATAGCAAAAGCTATGCCAAAAGGCAAAAGGATTGCCCCAAATGAAAGACTTATTATTATATCTACAATGTAAAAACAAACTGTAGCAAGTGTAAACCAACCAAAAATAAAGAATATGAAGCCATATAACAACATAAGCCAGTACCAAGACAAAATAAATCCATCTGTAGAGACGCAAATCATAGTCTTTCCTATCGCAACAGTTTCATAAATTATGTCATTATATCCTCTAACTGCTTCATTTAAATTACTAAATAGTCCACTCCATCCACTTTCAGCTGCAAAACCAATCTGTAGTTCACCCGGTGCAAGTTTTTGGCCGATTTCTAATCCAGCCTCTAATATTGGGGAAATTATTCTATCAATAAAAAAGGTATCACGTAATAACAAAACAATTACAGCCATTTTAAATCCTAGAATAAGCATACCTTTTTTATCAGCCATTAAATATGATGCTGTATCTTGTTTTCCCGTTGAGCCAATCATTTTTAGAGTATTAAATGCTATATATATAGCTGTAGCAATAACCACAACAGCAGTCAAAGAAGATGCAAAAGTGTCCCATGAATTATTTGCTGCCACGGATGCAGTTTCTGTTAATATACTAAAAAGTCCACATAATGCGCAATTATTGCCAATACCTTCAGTGAGATATTCTTGATATGTAGGACATTCATCGCAAGAGCAGAGAAAAATAGGAACAATAAGAAGTAAAAGTTTTTTTATACTTCCTTCTAATCTATTAAATATGTTACCCAACTTTCTCATAACTAAGTTCCTTAATCTCTAATACCAAAAAAGTTTTTCACGCTATTTTTAGCATTTCTTTTAAAGTTATTTATGGAAGTTCTTGCAGAAACTACATATTTACTATCAACAATAGTATCTCTTGTTGTAGTATATGTAGCCTTCATTGGTTCGGTTACTAATTTTTTAGAAGCATTAGTAGCCCCTCTAACAAAAGGTGTTACCGTATTTTTAGCGGTATTACCCACAGGAGATGCTCCCGATAATTTATCAACATTTTGTTCTACTTCAGAGAAGATTCTAAATGTCAATAAAGAGCATAAAAATGTGAGAAGAATACCTCCGGAAGGAATTGTGTTTGCAAGATTTTCAATTTGTTCTTTGCTTTCGAAAATTGTTCCTTCCAATACTTCTTTTAGATTTCCATTCCCGCTTATTGCATTAGATAGCATTTCAACAGAAAAATTAATAACTACTCCAAGTAAAATGAAATTGTAGCAGACATTAACAAACAATACCCAAACTTTTTTTGTATATGTGGATGTTAGTTTTGAAAAACCACAGGCAACAGCAAATGGCAAAAGAATACAACCTATCGCTAATCTAAATAAAGTATCCATCATTGAAAATGCTACACCAATACATATTAACCATCCAAAAATGTAAAGTACAGTACCAAAAGGAAGTAATGACCATATCTTATTAAAAATACCATCAGGTAAAAAAGTTAAACAAATCAAATTTCTTCCCATTGCCACAATTTGATAACTAGATGAGTTAAATTCCTTTACCTTTTCTATAACACTGCCAAATAGAGCTTCGACATCATTCGCATCACCAAATCCTCCTCCTATGCTTGTCCCCAAAGTGCTACCAATATTCATAGAAGCACCAACAACAGGAGATATAAGTTTTCCATATAAAAAAGTATTTCCATCACTGGATAAAAGAAGAATAACAACACCTGCTTTCATAGATAGAGGGATAATACCTGTTCGTTCATTTGATAAATATCCGGCAGTATCTTGTTGGGAGAATGAACCAATTATCCTTAAAGTATAAACAGCAATATAAATTGCTGCACCAATTATGATAAGTTCTTGCAAGCTAGGTGCAAATAAAGACCAAGTTAGATTCGCAACAGAAGAACAAGCGCTAGCAATGATTCTAAAAGCTCCCATTAATAGAAAGTTTTCACCTGTTCCTTCAGAAACATAATCTCCAAGAGTTAAGCATTCACCATTTAATTCATCGTCAGCAAAACAAAATGATATAGTTGTAAAGAAATAGCAAATAAAACTAAGAATAAAAACTATGGAGGTTTTAATTTTTATCATTTTTACCTCCTTTTACTTTTTCAAGATGTTTTAATAAAACAAAAGCTATTAAAGTCATTACGATTGCAAGGATTATTGAAAAATAAAATACCCATGATTGCGCAAAAAATCCAAATATATCATAATAAAGAATGATATATAGTCCAATAAACACAACAATCATACCAATAATAGATTTCATTTGGCACCTCGGAATAATCCTTAAACTAACTTATTATAACACAAAAAAATATAAAAAAGTATTACAATATCGTTAAATTTTTCCATTATTAATAAATTTAACGGTATTATTTAATACACTTTCATTGTTTAAAACATTTAAAGGTTTTTCTGAAATAACTATCGAGTCTCTTTTATTGTATTTAGTTTCCCTTAAGGGGAAGTGAAGTATTTTCAATGTGTTAGTAAGTAATGTGTGAGCTTTGGATTCTGAGAATATTTTTAATGATTTAATTTCTGATGGAATGCTAGGTAGATTCTTTAATTGCTTTTCAGTCATATCTTCAATCATAGGACCAAATATAAAATTAAATATTTTAAATTTACAGAGTAAATCGCAAAGAATATTTTCCTTTATTACTGGGTTTATTTCAACAATATTGCGTATTTGAACGGATTCGCGAAAGGTTTGTAGCTCCGCTGGCAAATTAAGCATTTTTCTTAAAACTAGATTTCCAGAACCTTTAGTAACAAAAGAAACTTCATCAATATCTTCCATGTGATTTAAAAAGAAGAGTAGTTGATATGAGTTAGAAAGAGCTCCTCTAAATAGAGAGGGATAGTTTATAGCTGCAACGGTTGAATTAGTTAGTATGAGTTTGCGCCATAGATTCTTAAATATATTTTTACTATCCATGTAGCCATGTATAAGTATAATCATATGGCTATTTTGTTTTGTTATTTCATAGCAATCCATATACTTTATGAATGCTTTTTGGCATTTTTCAAAAGTTCCACTAGCTCTTCTTATGTCCCAAGAGTCAAGGAGCCTATAGCGTTTTGTAAAGCAGTGGCGTTGGATTCTCCACTTTTGATAAAAAAACACATCTTCCCAAAAAATAGAGCCGCCAAAAGTAAAAAAGTCAAAACTCATTAAAATATCCTTCTTATATATTATTACGCATAGGTGAATTATATTAATAGTGATTCTATATAACACATAAGTTAATAAAGAGTAATAAAATGATTTTTCACATATTTTATAATAAATAAATAAAATATTTAAAATTGTTAAGTGACTCTTTTAATTTTAAAATATTATAAAAACAGTGGTTTAGAGCGGTTATCCAAAAAAAGTTTAAAAAAGTGAAATTTTTTTAAAAAAAAGTGTTGACTTCTGCAAAAGGTGGTTATATAAGTTCGTTCACCGGAGCGATGCAAGATGATACAAAATCTTGACAAGTGGTTGCGGTCTCAAGCTAAGGTTTGAGTAAGTTATAAGAAAATAGTAAATAAGTTATACAAAGAGGATATGTAGGCAGTATATATTAGAATTTATATATAATGTTTATATATTCAAGGAACCTAGAAATTAAGCACTTTGAGTAATATAGACAGGATGATAACTCATCAAATAACATGAGAGTTTGATCCTGGCTCAGAACGAACGCTGGCGGCAGGCTTAACACATGCAAGTTGAACGGGATTTGTATGGTGCTTGCACTATATAATGAGAGTAGCGCACTGGTGAGTAACACGTGGGAACATACCTTG
>JAZRAL010000059.1:0-41829 GCA_045634545.1 Alphaproteobacteria bacterium
GAATGATTTGAAACATAAATTCAAAGAACATTTGGATAAAAATGGTTTTGATAGAGTAATACTTGGATTATCTGGTGGACTTGATAGTGCAATTGTTTCAGTATTAGCAAGTGATGTCCTAGGCGGCAAAAACGTTAAAGCTATTATGATGAAAACAAAATACACTTCAGATTTAAGCTTAGATATAGCAAGAAAAATAGCAAAACTTAATAACCTTGATTATCAAGAAATTGATATACAAGAACTTGTCGATAGTGAAATTAAGTTACTTAAAAATTCTTTTTTTGATGATGTAAAGGGTATTGTTATAGAAAATTTACAAGCAAGAATTCGAGGACAATTACTAATGGCATTTTCTAACCAATATGGTGGAATGGTTTTAGCTTGCGGGAATAAATCTGAGGCTTATACCGGATATTGCACACTATATGGTGATACATGCGGTGGGGTTATGCCTATTGGTGATATTTATAAATCTCAAATTTTTGAACTTGCAAAATGGCGCAATAGCCTAAATGAAGTTTTGCCAAATGAGGTTATTACAAGAGCTCCAACAGCAGAGCTTGCTCTAAACCAAAAAGATGAAAATTCTCTTCCACCATATCCTGTTTTAGATGATATATTAAAACAACTGGTTGATGAGAAAAAAGATGTTATTAAAGGTGATGAAAACGTGATAAATAAGGTTAAAAAGCTTGTAAAAGCATCTGAATTTAAACGATTTCAAATGCCTCCTAAGCTTAAAATATAATTTAAGGTAAAAGAAAAAAACTGCCCTTTTAATGAGTGGCAGTTTTTTTATTTGAATAATTTAATGCTAAAGTATTTTGATTTTTTTGGTGTTTTTCTTTCTCATATTTTATATACTCTTCTATTTGAGGCTGAACTTCTACATCTTTTAGCGGTGTTTTGTTATCTA
The DNA here is from genome assembly GCA_045634545.1 of Alphaproteobacteria bacterium. Taxonomy (GTDB): domain Bacteria; phylum Pseudomonadota; class Alphaproteobacteria; order RF32; family CAG-239; genus CAG-267. The sequence continues at coordinate 920 of JAZRAL010000059.1, forward strand.
AATTATAGAAAAAATTAAAATTAACTAGCATACCATCTTTTATGTGAGTATAGCACACATCTAGGCAAGACTTATATAGTAATCCATTTCTTTGGCTTATAAAGGTTTTATTTTTTGCAAATTTATTTTTTAAGCGTTTTTTAGTAACATAAGCATTTACTTTTTGCTCTTTTTTTATCCATGCATCGCTAACTACTTCCATAATAAGTTCATTTTCTTTTTGCTGGTCAATAAAATTCATCAGCTGTGGTTTTATTGTTCCATTTCTTATGGCTTCTTTATATTTTTCAAAACGTGGAGATATTAAATTTAAAGCATCTTCTTGGGTGCATAGACCTTTTCTTATAGCCAATAAATAAGTTTCTCTTTCAAACAAAAAATTACCTAAATATGAGCTTATTTCATTATGTTGACACATTCTTGCATAATCATGGGCTGATAAATTCAAATTCAAACATCCTTTTTTTATGGTATGCATATGCTTAAATTCATGAACTATATTTGATCTTTTATATGCTTCTTCATTCCATTTTTTAGCATATTTTAAAATTTTTTGTGCTTCAAGAGGAGTTGCTGATGTTGTATCTGGAATGAAGTGTTTTATATAGACTTTATTTGTTGTTTCTCTATATAAACCGGCACATATACGTTTGTTATAATTATGTCGATTTAACACGACTGTATCTGTTATGTATGAGACTTTTTGAGTGTATGTATTTAAGCTTCTGCACAAACCTTTTTTATAGGCATCTTCCATTGTGCATCCATCTATATTTTCAATTTTATCTTCTTGTTTTTCTATAGTTTTATCATTTTTGTTGTGAATTTTAATGCATGAGCTTAGGGCAACAATAACAGCCATTGCCCTTACGGATATTTTTTTTAGTTTTTCTTTTATTTTGTCTTTTATTTTGCCCATTTTTCCTCCAAATATCGCTTATTTTAGCATAAATCCCCTTTTTTTTCAATAAAAATGTTATTTAGAGTTTGTTTTATAGGTTTTTATCTTTTATCAATATATTACAAATGAGGTGTTGACTTTTGCTATATATACATTATAGTGTGGTATTATGTTTAACGTATTGAGGTAAAATTAAAAAATAGACATGAGTCCCGTATATAGTTATGTTATCAACTTAGTGTTGGTTTTGATATTAGTTTTTTGTAATGCTTTTTTTGTGGTTTCTGAATTTGCCATTGTAAAAATTCGTAAAACAAAGTTAGAAGAATTAGCACATAGCGGAAGTAAAAGAGCTAAGATTGCTTTGAAGATTTCTGAGCAATTAAATACTTATTTGAGTGCTACTCAACTTGGTATTACTCTTGCATCTCTTGGCTTAGGTTGGCTTGGTGAACCTGCCGTTTCAAGACTTTTAGAAGATGTGTTTGGCGGATTTTTTGCTGATAATAAAGTTTTATTGCATTCTGTTAGTTTTGGTATTGCTTTTACATTTATCACTCTTTTACACGTTGTGTTAGGTGAGCTTGTTCCTAAGACTTTAGCTATTCAAAATACAGAAGAATACACATTAAAGGTTGCGATTCCTCTATATACATTTAATAAGTTGTTTACTCCTGTTATTTGGTGTTTTGACCATGTATCTTTGTGGATATTAAAATTAATGGGTGTACAAGCTGCAGATGAGAGCTCTGAAGCACATTCCGAAGAAGAAATTAAACTTATTATTGATGCTTCTCAAAAAGGTGGTGTTATTGATGATACAGAAAGTGAAATCATTCAAAATGCTATCTGTTTTTCAGAAATTTCTGCTCATGAGATTATGATTCCAAGACAAGATATGGTTTGTATATACCAAAATAGTAGTTTTAATGAAATTATGGAGTTAGTTAAACAAAATAAACATACTCGTTTTCCTCTATGTAATGGTGATAAAGACCAAATTTTGGGTATGATTCATATTCGCGATTTATTAGAATGCAAGAATGCTGAGCATAAAGATGTATTAAATAAAATTGTTAGAAAGATTTTATTTGTTCCTGAAAATAAATCTATTTCTGAAATCTTGCATGAAATGATGAAAAAGCGTATTCACCTTGCTATTGTGGTTGATGAATATGGTGGTACTGCAGGTCTTTTATCTATGGAAGATATATTAGAAGAGCTTGTTGGTGATATTAGAGACGAACATGACGATGGCGAAGATGAAGCTGTTAAAATCATCAACGAGAAGGTTTGCGTATTTGAAGGTGTTTACTTGGTTGAAGATGCTTTTGAATGCTTAGACCTCCCCTACCATGAATTAGAAGAAAGCACAATGGGTGGTTATGTATTTAATCTTCTTGGACGTGAGCCAAAAGTTAATGATAGAGTTGAAGATGATTACTGCATTTATGAAGTGCTTGAAGTTGATAACATGCGTATTAATAGCGTTAAAGTTACAGTTAAAGAGCGCTTTGAAGATGTCGAAATAGATTAACACCCCTATTCAATCCTAAGAAAATCGCCTTTAAGGGCGATTTTTTTTGCATATAATATTTATTTTTTGGAATATTGCCCTATTTGTGTTGACAAAAAAATGAAAAAATGATAAAATTAACCAAATATTAACCTTTAACAGAGGTGTAAAATGAAAAAATTTGTAGTTATTTTAGCATGTATGCTAGTAGCTTTGGATACTTTTGCGGTTAATCTTGTTAAGTCACCACTTAGAGGTTCTGCAAGTGTTGTAGTTACTGGCAAAGCATATGCAACCATTATAGAACCAATGTCTGCAGCTGCTACTAGGGATTTGAGTTTTGGTATGCTTACAAATAAAGAATCGGGAAAAGTAACTCTTGATGAGAATAATGAACGCACAACAACTGGCCCTGGTCTTGCAACAAGTAAACCATTATGTGGAATTATCAAATTAAAAGGCCCTAAGTCACAAATGGTGAACATTGATATACCTAATAGCTACATTATTGGAAGCGCTAATAAAAATGCCCGTTTTGAGCCTAAAATTAAAAAAGGCGGGGAACCTCATAATTTGGGTAATGGTGAAGTTGATTTGAGAATCGGCGGAACGTTGCATCTAAATAATGAAGGACTTGAGCTTGGGTCTCATAAAGGTGTTTATATTGTTCAAGCTTCGTATTAATATTTAAAAACAAGTGTTTGTTTTATTTATAGATTTAGGATAAGGATGACGACTTTCCGGAATGACTTTTTGGGATGTTTTTTAATGACTTTATTTACAAAAAAAGCGCCCAAATTGGACGCTTTTTTATCTCGGGGATTATAGGTTATATTAGTAACTTACTTTTACGTTATAAGTACCTTGGTATGTACCTTCTGATGCTGCTTCAGTAACGTTTAAGGTTCCACCTACTTTAAGAGTTGCTTTACCATCATCTCCGATATTACCAGAGAAGTCTGTTCCACCAGCTTTATCATCACCACCATTTAATTTCATTTTTACTTGATCTACTTTCATAGATGAACCTTTATCATTGCTTACAGTAAATTCTGCAGGACTTGTAATAGTGATTGCTTGGTTTGGTGTACCTTCGATAGCAAATTCACCTGATTTTTCTGTAATACCACCAACTAAGTATGCTGCCTCACCAGAACGGCTATCTGAAGTATTTAATTCTACAGTATGGTTACCTTTTAACATGTTACCAAATTGCATTGAAACTGTTTCTTCAATTGTTGTTGGAGCCAAAACTGTTGCATGAGCTTTACCTGTCGCAGGTGCTTCTGCTGCATTAGCTCCATTAATACCAAGAGCTAATACTGATGCTGTTGCTAAAACTAATTTTTTCATATTTTTATCCCTTCATTAAAAAAATTTATCACAATACTAAACTAGTAAGTAACTGTCACATTATATGTACCTGAATATGTACCAGCTGGAGCGTTTTGTGTAACTTCCAACGTACCGCCAACGGCCAAAGCTAATGAAGTACCTGTAATTGTACCATCTACACCTGACCCTGCAGCCACATCACCACCAGTACCTAGCTTCATCTGAACGTTATTTACAGTTAACGTTGTAGCACCATTATTGATAGTAAAGCTCTTATCAACTTTTACTGTCACTTTTTGCCCATTAACACCCGTGATTGTAAAAAGACCTTGCTTTATATCTGTGTTTGTAGTACCACCAATTAACACACTATCTGTACCACTTCTAACACCTGATGTACTAACTGTAACATTATGAGCTTGTTTACTTAACATTTGACCGAAGTTCATTTGTTGGTTTTCTGTAATACCTGTTTCAGCCAAAATAGTTGCACTTGCATGACCTATCCCTGTTGCTTCAGCTGCATTAGCATTATTAACACCAAGAGCTAAAAATGAAACAGCTACTAATGATAAATATTTTTTCATGTATAATCCCCTTTAAAAAATTTTTTTGAATTTTATTTCTTTACAGAATGGATTTTAAAACAAAATTTATTAACAACTAGTGAATAAAAAAAATTTTTTTACATTCAGCTAACCTATTGAAAAAAAAAAAAAAAAAACAAAAACACCTCTTAAAACAAAAACTTGTTAAAAAAAATGTAAAAATATTGTATAAATTCCAGCTCTAACGTATGATTACGTAGTAAATACGTATTTATTTTTCTGAAAGTAGACATTGTATGAATATAAGTTATTTAAAATTTTTTAATTGTAGGGCTATACCTGTAGTTTGCATTAGTTTACTTTTTTCAAATCATTGCTATGCATTAAATGCTAATCAAGGAACTCCTATTGACTTCGGTGCATTCGCACAACTTCAGGAGAATGCTTATATTCAATTAAGTAACACAGGTACTGTTAGTAAAAGTGGTATTTCAAACTATCAAGGCGACCCCAAACCTTCTAGTATTGTATATGATACAACTTTAACAAATTCTTATAGTGGAATTGTTACGGAAGCTGTTTCATTGTCAAGCCCTGGAACAATTACATCTCCTTATGCCGATTGCAATTATACAATTACAAATGTTTCACCAAATCCTTCTTCATTCTCTTTGCAAGTAGATGGTTCTTCTTCTTCTTCTTCTTCTAGAGAAGTCAAGTACGGGGCGACCCTTACGCTCTCAACACAATGTAAATCAGGGGTTTATAGTGGAACAATTGATATCCCATTTAGTGGAAGAACAACAATTTTGGGATTTATTCCTTGGGGTGATGCGTCAACAGGTACTGTGCCTGTTAACTATACTTTTAGAGTATGGGATAAAATTGGTCTTACGGAAACGCAATCCCTTGATTTTGGCGGCATTATGTCTCCAGAAGTAGACACAACTGTTACAATATCTACTAATGGAGTAAGAAGTAATCCTACTGGTAGAGCTATATTTGACCCATCAAACACAGGAAGAAACGGGACTTTTGAAGTTTTTGGTACAAGTAATATTACCTTTTATGTAACCTTACCATCTTCTGCTATTTTAACTGGAAGTAATGGTGGTTCTCTTACTGTTAACAATTTTACTGCGACTGTTGGAAGTAATGGTTTAGCTTTAGACAGTCAAGGTCTTAATACATTTAATGTTGGAGGAACTCTTAACATTCCAGCACATGCAACACCTGGTACTTATCAGGGTACTTACGATATAACTGTTTATTATTGATATTTAGGAAAGGAAAATAATGAAACTAAAAAAACTATGTTTAACTATCTTGGCAATATTGATGGCTAGCGAATCGGCTTTAGCTAACATCTCTATTTTTCCTTATAGTGTAGATTTTGAGGATAAATCTCGTAAACGTGTACAAAGTATCAGAGTTATCAACTCTTCTAATAAAACTCAAACATATCGTGTTAGCGTGATTAACTTTAACCAAGATGAAATGGGCAGGTTAACTGAAGTTGATACAAATGATGTTTCAGCTAAAAGTTATGTTACATTTTCTCCTCGTCAGTTCACATTAAAACCTAATGATGTGCAAACAATTAATGTTGCTCGTAAATCTTTAAGCAATGCAAAAGATGGGGAATATGTTTCACACTTAAAAATTAGCGAAGTTGATATTGGAGCTCCAAAATCAACAACAAACCAAAATGCAAACTCTAACACATTATCAATGGAACTTAGAGCTTTGTTTGCGGTTACTATTCCTATTACAATTGAAAAAGGTGATGCAGGAACAAACAAAACCTCTCTTGTTAACTTTAAAAATGTTGACGGTAAAAAAGTGAATTTCACTTTCAAAAGAGAGGGAACTAAATCTTCTCGCTTTAATGCAGTTATTTTGGATGAAAGAGGTGAAGAATTAGGCCGTGTAAACGGAATTAAAATCTATATGACGACTAATACTCTTAATATAGATATACCATTGAACAAGAACTTAAGAAATATGAACGCTTTATTGAAACTAGAAGATGCAAAGTCTAAAGAAGAAATATTTAGACAGCCTATCAGACTATAAATTTATTTATTGTCTAATAACTGTTTTATTGCTTGCACTACCGCTTAGCGCTAGGGCTCAGGTGATTATTGGCACCGAAGCTCCTAAACAAGCGAGTGAAGATGCTGAGCAAATTACAGATGTTGGACAGTTTTTTGATCTTTCAGGTGAATTGTTAATTTTGGAACCAGTTATTCAAGGATTTAACTTGGAAGATTATGCTTATGTTTCTCAAAGCGACGGAAAAGAATATATATCTCTAAGCCAAATGGCTCAATATCTCGGATTAAAATTTGTAAGAAATAATAATGTCTTAACATTGTGGTATGCAGATGATGAAAATGTTAGATATAATATTGACCTTTTAACTAGAAAAGTTGATGAAGTTAATCTTGAAGGCAGACAAATTGGCGAAGGTTTTTGGTTTAGAGAATATGATATTGATATTATAGACCAATCTATTTTCTTTAGTACCGGTTTTTGGCAGAGATTACTCGGTGGTGAGGTTATGGTTGACCCTCTTAACATGCAACTTATTGTTAAAAGAGAAAAAGATTTCCCTACTATTGCTAAAATAAAAGCAGAAAAGAATCGTTCTCAAAAAGGGTTCTACTCATTTAAAGATGATGGTTTTGAAAATTATGAATTTGATAATAGATTGATTGCTGAACCTGTTATTGATGTTACCTTAAATAAAGGATGGGGACATAGTACCGATTTCCACAAAACATCTAATAGCGACTCTTATGCTGTTAATGTGGCAATGCTTGCTTTGGGACTTGATGTTAATGCATATATTCAAGGAAGCTCTTATTCTGATAGAAAACCTAATATTAGATTAAGTGGTAGTAGAAACTTCTTAGATGAAAAAAATAAATTAAACTTAAAGACATTAAAAGTTGGTGACATTAGTGGTGTTGGTCAATCTTACTTTACTAATGCTTCTTATGGTCGTGGTGTTGCTGTTTCTTCATTTAAAAACCTTGTTATGTCTGCGGATAAAACTATCGATTTGACAGGTCCTTTAACTCCAGGTTGGGAAGTTGAATTATATTGGAATGAACAATTAATCGGCTTTAGACAAGGTGGAACTAATGGTGAATATAGCTTCCCTGATGTACCTGTTTCTTATGGTTTGAATACATTTAAGTTGGTATTCTATGGTCCATATGGTGAAACAAGAACAGAATATGAAAGATATTACTCAGGTACTAGCCCTGTTAAAACTGGTGAGTTTGGATATAATATTTCAGCATACCAACCATATAGATACTTGATTGAAGATAATAGAGAATTTAAGTACGAAGGTAGTGATACTCCTATTATTGATAGTACTGTTTATTATGGTGCGACAGATAAGTTAACTTTAATGGGTGGTTTCACACAAACACCTGACGCGGTTGATTCATATGAGACACAGCACTTTGGTATGGCTGGTGCGCAAGTTGCATTAAGTGGTAGCTCTATTCAATATAACTTAGAACAAAATTTAGATACAGAACGCTTTGGACACCATTTAGAATGGCAAGGTGATGTGTATATTGGTAACATTTATGCTGGTTATGATAAATATAATGGTATTCACTCCCCTGTTTCTTATTATGGTTATGAATATTTAGAAGAACAATATGAAGCAAGACTTTCTGGTGTTTTACCTTATAGTATTCCTTATTATTTAAGTTACAGAACAGGTACTCTTGAAAGCGGAAATGAACCATTTGAAAATATTTCAGCTAGAATATCTAGACAATTAATGGGCGGATTTAATGTTTCTCTAGAAGATAACTGGTATAGATATGGTGGCACAAGAGGTGTTTATAATACTCTTAGAGCTGGTGTTTATAAATGGTGGAATCAATATACTCTTCAAAGTTATTTAACTTATAGAACAAATCCGGATCCAGAATTCACAGAAATTTTAACTAGACTTGATTGGAGAACAGGTAGAAATACTTATGTATCTGGTCAATGGACTAGAAATATGCTAAATGATATGGATTACTTCTCTGTATCTGGTGGACACGTTTATCCATTTGGTGGTTTGACGGCAACACTTGAAACAGATAGAAACTTTAACTTAAGTGCGTACTTGACTTATAATATTAGCTTTGCAAGAGAGCCTGAAAATCTTAGCGTAATTGCTAACTCTAATTCTAAACTTAGTAGCAGTGGTACAATTTATGCAAAAGTTCGTGATGAAGAAGGCAATCCTATTGAAGGTATCGGACTTAATGCAAATGGTCTAGAAAAGACAGTTTATACTGATGAAAATGGTGTTGCTATATTAGCTGACTTGCAGACTTATGAAAAAACTATTTTATCTGCTGATATGGAAACGCTTATTGATGTTTCATTATACCCAGAAAATGAATACAAAAAAGTTGTTTTAAGACCTGGTACAATTAAAACTGTTGAGTATAACTTTATCCATAAAGGTGCTGTTGAAGGAAAAATTGCAAACCCAGAAGGTAAAAGATTATTTGGTTACCAAGTTGCTGCTGTAGATAAAGATGCAAATGAGATTGCTGTTACTTTTGCGGATATGGATGGATACTTTATTTTAGATGGTATTCCATATGGAACTTATAGTATTATTCTTTCTAAAGATGGTAAAACACTGACTGAGCTTTATGATGTAAAAATTGATGATGTTGCTGTATATATTGAAGATGAAATCACAGTTGACTTGAACGCATTGGATTTCTTTGAAGAAATTGATAAAGAGCTTGAAGCTCAACGTATGGAAGCTGAACACGAAAAAGGTTATAATCCTGTTGAGCACATAAACAACACCTTCCCTATTGATATGCAAAAAGACATTTTGGATATGGATCCAAATCAATACATCATGACTATTGAAGAAATTGAAGAAGGTGTATTTGATGATAAAATTATAAATAGCAATATTGTTAATAAAATCGAAAAAGAAATCTTTGGCAATAAAGATTTATCTAATGCTGAAATAGATGAAATTGAAAATTTGGAAAATGATATATTTGGAAAAGTAGAAACTAACAAAACTCCTTTAATTGTTAGCCCTGAAAAAGATGTTGCTATCAAAGAGATTGAAGAGATTATTGTTGAAGATGAAAACAAAGAAACTAACGAAGTTGATAATACTTTAACAGATAATCTAGATATTGATTTTATTAAAAATGATTTAGCTGAGAATGATGTATTAAAAGAAGTTATTGGTAACTAATTTTATTTATATATCTGATAAATTATAGAAGTTATTTTATACAAAAAAAAGCAAGTAAACTCCACCTTTGCTTTATATTACAATAACAATTAAAAGCATGTTTTTTAGATGCTTATGTAAGATTGTTGGTATTTATATTTTATGATTAATAAGCTTTATGATTTAGATAATTGATAAGATATTGCTACTTTTTATGTTTTGCCATTATTATAATGTTTAAGAACTCAATAAAAAAAATAGCAATCTTTCGACTGCTATTTATATTTGTTATTAGCTTATCTATATTAGCGAATAAGCGCTGGTCTATATGCCATATAAGGGTCTTCATTATCAGATGAGAAGGTTATATTTCCATTATCATCTATTTTAGCATTATTTATGTTTTTAAACTCATATAAATCAAAACTATTTAAGTCATATTCTTGAGTTCCTGACAAATAAATATCTTTAATTGTTACCTTACCTGGATTTGAACCAAAATCTAAACGGAAACGATAAATTTTTTCTAATGGTAAATCTATCGCATAAGTATATTCACCTTCTTTTCCTTCAATAGATAATACATGAGAACCATCAAACCATACTTCTCTTTCTGTTGTATAGAAAATTTCATATGTTATTGGATTTTCTGATGTTGCGGTAAAATTAACAACAACGTTGGTTGGTTTTTTAACTTCTTCAACTACTGGTGTTATTGTTTTTTGAACTGTCTCTGTGGCTTGCTTTTTAGAAAACAAACCTGACAATCCTAAAACAAGCATCACTATAGCAAAAATTAATATCACCACAGCAACAATGACTTGCTTTAAATTATTTTTTATAAAATCTAAAGCTTTGCCTAATTTACTTTCTTCCATATATTTTCTCCTATACTAAACTAATCTTGATTTCTCAATTGATGCTCTAATAAAATCAACAAAGAGAGGGTGTGGTGCAAATGGCTTTGACTTCAATTCAGGATGGAATTGTACACCAATAAACCATGGATGATTTGGAATTTCTACGATTTCTGGCAACCCTCCATCTGGTGACAAACCTACAATTTCCATACCTGCGGATTTTAATTGATCTTTATATTTAATATTTACTTCATAGCGGTGACGGTGGCGCTCTGAAATTTTTTCTGAGTTATAAATTTTACGAGTTAAGCTTCCCTCTTTTAAGATTGTTTCATATGCGCCTAAACGCATTGTTCCACCTAAGTCACCATCTTTATGACGAATTTGTTTTGCCCCGTCTTTATCCCATTCGGTCATAAGACCAACAACTGCTTCACAGTTTTCATCAAATTCTGTTGTATTAGCATTTTTTATACCCAATACATTTCTCATTGTTTCTATTACAGCAAGTTGCATACCTAAGCAAATTCCTAAGAATGGAATATTGTGTTCTCTTGCATATTTAACAGCATTCATTTTTCCTAATGTTCCACGTAAACCAAATCCACCAGGAACTAAAATACCGCTTACATCTGATAAATAATCTTCAGGATCTTTTGTTTCTAGCTCTTCAGCATCAATCCATTTGATTTTTACTTTGTATTTATTTGCAATTCCACCATGATTAATAGCCTCGTGAAGTGATTTATATGCTTCTAATAATTTTACATATTTACCAACTACTGCAATGTTTACAACACCTTCTGGCGATTTTAATATATCTACGATATTTTCCCATTTTGATAAATCAGCCTCTGGACATGGAAGGTTAAAGTGACGGCAAACAGCTCTATCCATACCTTCATGAGAATATGCAAGAGGTACTTGATAAATATTACTTACATCAAGAGCAGATATTACATTTTCTTCTCTTATATTGCAGAATAACGCAATTTTCTTTCTTTCGTTTTCAGGCATTGGCATTTGAGAACGACAAAGCAACATATCTGGCTGTATACCATATTCTTGTAATTTCTTTACAGAGTGTTGAGTTGGTTTTGTTTTTAATTCACCTGCAGTTGGAATGTATGGAAGAAGAGTTAAATGTAAAAACATTGTACGCTCACGTCCTAAGTCATATGCCAACTGACGAATCGCCTCTAAATAAGGTTGACCTTCAATATCACCTACTGTTCCACCAATTTCGCACAAAACAAAATCTTCATCACTTAAGTCACTTACGATAAATTCTTTTATTTCATTAGTTACATGAGGAATAACTTGAATTGTTGCACCAAGATAGTCTCCATGACGCTCTTTATCTATTACTCTTTGATAGATTTTACCTGTTGTAATACTATCACTTTTTCTTGCGCTAACACCTGAAAAACGTTCATAGTGTCCTAAATCCAAATCGGCTTCTGTTCCATCATCAGTCACGAAAACTTCACCATGTTGAAACGGGCTCATTGTTCCTGGGTCTACGTTCAAGTATGGATCTAATTTTCTTAAGCGAACTTTGAAACCTCTACTTTGTAAAATAGAAGCTAAAGATGCAGAGGCTAAACCTTTTCCTAAAGAAGATACTACGCCACCGGTGATGAATATAAATTTTGTTTTTGGATTTAAATCAGACATTTGTTATTCCTTTTAGTCAAATTTTCAAGTGAAAAAGGCACCTCCTTTTTTAGGTGCCTTTATTTTAGTTTATTGTTTTCATATCAATTATTCCGCAGTTGGAACACTTGGGGTTGCATCAGCTTCTGCTACTGGAGCTGGAGTTGATGTTGCAGCATCTGGAACAGATGGAACTTCTTGCTCTGTTTGTACAAGAGGTGCAACATCTGTAATTGATTCTTGTACTTTTGCTTCACCTTTGAAATATAAAGCTAGAAGAATCGAAGTGCAAAAAAAGATTGTTGCTAATATCGCAGTAGTACGAGTTAACAAGTTTCCCTTTCCTCTTGCTGATAAGAAGCTGTCAGCTCCATTACCACCACCTAATCCGCTCAAAGCATTTCCTGAATTGCGTTGCATTAAAATTAATGTCACCAAAAGAATGGCTACCATTATATGAATTACTAACAATACTGATCCCATTTTTGTTTCCTTTTTTTTATTATTGTCTACAAGCTTCAGAAATTGCGATAAAGTCTTCAACTTTTAAGCTTGCGCCACCTATTAAACCGCCATCAACATCAGGAAGAGCTAGCAATTCTTTTGCATTTGAAGGTTTCATACTACCTCCGTATAAAATGCGCATTTTATTTGCATTTGCACGACCTAATTTTTTGCTAACAACTTTACGAATTGCGGCATGAACTTCCTCAACTTCATTTGTTGTTGGAGTTTTGCCTGTACCAATAGCCCAAACTGGTTCATAAGCTATGACTGTATTTTGAGCTGTTGAATTTTCTGGAACAGAACCCATGATTTGAGTGGTGCAAACATTAATTGTTTTACCTTCATCACGTTCTTTTTCTGTTTCGCCAATACAGATAATTACTTTTAATCCTGCATCTATTGCTGATTTTGCCTTTTTAGCAATCAATTCATTTGATTCGCCATGATCTGTTCTTCTTTCAGAGTGTCCTAATATAACATATTGGCAACCAATATCTTTTAACATTTGGGGACTAACATCTCCTGTGTGAGCACCTTTTGCATCAAAATGGCAATCTTGTGCACCAAGCATTGTTTTTGAACCTTTAATTGCTTTTTTTGCAGCCATCAACAATGTGAAAGGAGGACAAATTAAAAACTCACAATCTTTACGAGCTGCTTTCTTAACCTCTAGGGCAACGCCTTTTGCCAAAGCAACACCATCTTCTAATAGACCATTCATTTTCCAATTGCCGGCAATAAGAGTTTTTCTTACCATTGTAATTATCCTTTTAAAAAATTATAACTTTTTACTTTCTATCATATGCATTTTTATTTTCCAGCTAAAAAAGTAAGTTGTTTACAAAAAAAAATCTTAAAAAAAACATTGTACATATCTCTTATTTCGCATTGCATATTTTTTTGATACTTTTATAATGAGCGCAATTAGATTATTTTTGGGATGAAGAAAAATGATAAGTAAATTAGCAAAAGCTCAAGAGAGTTGGTTTTTTAAAATTATTTTCGCAGGTGTAGCTATTAGTTTTATTTCGTTGTTTGGTGTAACTGGTTATATAAGCAGTGCATCACAAAATAAGACTATAGTTAATGTTGGTGGATTAAAAACATTACAGAGTGCTTTTTCTTATAGATTAGATAAAGAAGTATCAGCAATAAGAAATGTTGCTGGTGATGATTTTGATTTAACTGATGAAATGAGAAATACTGTTGCTGAAAATATTTTAAAACAAATAATTGATGAAAGTGTTTTGGATAAATCTATGATGAAAAATAACATTCATTTTCCAAAAGCATTTGTTCAACAAATTTTATTTTCAAGACCAGAATTTCAGAATCCATTAAATGGTCAATTTAGCCCTGATGCTTTTAGAAGATTTTTATCAACAGCAGGGATGAGCGAAGATGATTATGTTGCGATGATTAAACGTTTACTTGCTAGAAAATTACTAGTTACAGATTTAGTTGAACCAATTAATGTTCCTAGTACTTTGGTTAATGCTATTAACAAGATGGACAATCAACGCAAAGTATTTAAATATGTATTAGTTTCACCCCAAAATGTTAAAATTGAGCGCCAAATTACTGATGATGAAATTATGCAATATTATACAGATTTTAGTGAACAATTTATGATTGATGAAAAAAGAGATATTGATGTATTGTTTGTTCCAAATGATGTAATTTTGAAGAAATATGTTTTAACAGATAATCTTGTAAAAGAGTATTTTGAAAGCAACAAAAAAGATTTAGATCAACCAGAAAAACGTAATGTTATGCAAATGGTTTTCTTAAACAAAGAGACTGCTGAGGATGCATTCAATCAAGTTAAATCTGGTGCAGATTTTATTGAAACTGCGGTGAAGTTAAATGCTGAAAATGCAAATGAACCTACTCTTGGTGTGGTTGCATATGATGAGCTTGCAGAAGGTTTAGCTGATAAAACTTTTGAACTTGATATTAATAAACCTGAGTTAATCGCAGTAGCTGATAGTTGGCAAGTTATTTTGGTTAAAGAAGTTATTCCGGCTAAAGAAGCTAACTTTGAAGAAATGAAGCCTGAAATTGAACGTATTTTGTCTGAAGAGAATTTATATGATGCTCTAAGAGATGCAAGAGCAGAAATTGATGATGCTACAAATGCAGGTCAGTCTCTTGATGAAATCGCTAAGAATTTTGGGGCAGAAATTATCGAAATTAAAGGTGTTAGCGAAGAAGCTATAATTGATAACGCACCAGAAAAAGTTGCAAATATTGTTAAGTCTTTAGATTTTAATGAAAATGTATTTTCTTATGGTTTAGATGAGATTAGTTCTGCTGAAGAATTTGATGATGGTATTGCTGTTATCTCTGTTAAGAAAATTATTGATGCACATATGCCTGAAGTTGATGAGATTAGAGACGAAATTGTAAACATTTGGACTACTCAAGAAAAGAATGCTATCGCTAAGGAAATGGCTGAAAACATGGTTATTGACATTGAAGATGGTGGCAATATTAATGATGCAGCAAAAGCTCGCAATTTAGAAACATTTAGATCTGAACCTATTAGTCGTAATGAAACTTTCGCAGGATTAAATGCTAGTGATATTAGTGATTTATTCTTAGCGGAACTTGGTAGTGTTAAAATTTATGAAAAAGCTGGCAACAACTTTATTATTGCAGTTTTAAGCGAAACAATTGATTATGTTTCTAATGAAGATGATGAGCAAGCCTTAAGCGAAGTTGAAGCAAGAGCAAGAAACTCTATGGCTTCTGACATGATTGAAAGCATGCTAAAATCTTATGCAAATGACTTTAAGATTGAAGTTGATTACAAAAGAGCAGGATTTTCTGAATAATGCGAATCGTATTTATGGGAACACCGGATTTTTCTGTTCCGGTTCTAGAAAAACTTATTAGCAAGCATGATGTTGTTGCGGTTTATACTCGTGAACCCAAAGAGAGTGGTAGGGGTAAGAAAGTAAATAAAACCCCTATTCACTTGCTTGCAGAAAATAATGGAATCGAAGTTAGAACTCCTAAATCACTAAAAAGCATTGAAGAGCAAAATATACTCAAAGCATATAATGCGGATTTGGCTATTGTTGCGGCATATGGCATGTTGTTACCTAAAGCAGTTTTAGAAATGTTTCCTAAAGGATGTATAAATGTACATGCATCATTGCTTCCTAGATGGAGAGGAGCTGCTCCTATACAACGCTCTATTGAGGCTGGAGATTTAAAGAGTGGTATAACTATTATGCAAATGGCTGAAGAGCTTGATGCGGGTGATATTCTTTCTTATAGAGATGTTGTTATTACAAAAACCATGACAGGTGGAGAACTCCATGATAAACTGTCTGTTATTGGGGCTGAATTATTAATAGAAACTATTGATAATTTAGATAACATAACAGCAATTAAACAAAACGAATCGCTTGTTACTTATGCTAAAAAATTAGATAAAGCAGAATGTTTGATAGATTTTAATCAAGATACGGATATTTTACTTAGAAAAATTAATGCATTTAATCCCTACCCTTCTATGTTTTTTATGTATGAAGGTGAACGCTTTAAAATTTTCGAAGCCGAATCGAGTGATCAAACAGGAGATGCTGGAACTATTTTAAGTGCAGACAAAGAACTAGTAATAGCAACAAGTAATAAGGCAATTAAAGTGCTAAAAATTCAGCGACAAGGAAAGCAAGTTATGACAATTGAAGAATTATTACGTGGTTTTAGGTTTAAAATTGGGGAAAAAATTTAAAATTATAAAAAAAATATTACTTTTTACTTGATTAAAAAAAAATTGAGTATATACTCCGGTTAAATTTATTGTTGTAACTCCGCGGGCGTGGTGGAATTGGTAGACACGCTAGACTTAGGATCTAGTGGCGCAAGCTGTGAGAGTTCGAGTCTCTCCGCCCGCACCATCTTGTAAAAGATGGTGTTTTTTTTTGGAAGTAAAGTAATAATGAATATCAAAGAAACAAAATCTGAAGGCTTAAGCCGTGAGTATAATGTTACTATCAGCAATGCTGATTTTAATAATGAAGTTCAAAATAAATTAAAAGAAATCGGAAAAACAGTTAGCATGGCTGGTTTTAGAGCTGGTAAAGTTCCTTTTTCTATGATTGAAAAGAAATATAAAGCAAACGCTATGAGCGAAGCTCTTGATGATATTCTTCGCAACGGTGTTAATGAGTTATTAGAAAAGAACAATCTTCGTCCAGTATTTACTCCTGATGTTGATTTGAAAAAATTTGAAGAAGGTAAAGATATCGAGTTTACTGTTTCTATGGAAGTTATGCCTACTATTGAATTAAAAGATTTCAATGGTATTAAAATTGAAAAATTAGTAGCAGAAGTTTCTTTGGAAGAAGTTGAAAAAGCTCTTAACTATATGGCAGAAAGTCGTCGTGACAGTGTTAAAGTTGAAGAAGACAGAGAATCTAAAAAAGGCGACATTGTTGTTATAGATTTTGTTGGTTCAATTGATGGTGTTGAATTTGAAGGTGGTAAAGGCGAAGCTTATCCATTAGAACTTGGTTCAAACTCATTCATCCCTGGATATGAAGATCAATTGATTGGTAAAAAAGCTGGTGAAGTTGTAGATGTTAAAGCAACATTCCCTGAAAACTATCACGCTAAAGATTTAGCTGGCAAAGAAGCTTTATTTGTTACTACAATTAAAGAAATTAGAGAAATCAAAAAATCTGAAATCAATGATGATTTTGCAAAATCTTTAGGTGAAGAAAACTTAGATAAGTTAAAAGAAACTGTTAAATCTAGAATTTCTAAAGACTATGACAATGCTTCTAAGATGAAGTTAAAACGTGCTCTTTTAGATGCTCTTGATAAAGCTTATAACTTTGAAGTTCCTCAAAAATTAGTTGATATGGAATATGATGCTATTGTTAAACAATATGAACAAGCAAAACAAAACAATCAACTTGATGAAGAAGAAAAGAGCAAAAAAGAAGAAGATTTGCTTAAAGAATACAAAGATATTGCAGTTCGCAGAGTTAAACTTGGTTTATTGCTTGCAGAAGTTGGTAATGATGCTAAAGTTCAAGTTAACCAAGAAGATATTAACAAAGCTATCATGATGGAAGCACAACGTTATCCAATGCAAGCAAAAGCTATTTTTGACTTCTATTTGAAGAATAAAGAAGCTATTGAACGTTTACGTACTTCTGTTTATGAAGAAAAAGTTATTGATTATGTATTATCAAAAGTAGAAACAACTGAAAAGACTGTTTCTGTTGAAGAATTATATAACTTTGACGAAAAA
Source organism: Alphaproteobacteria bacterium (assembly GCA_045634545.1). GTDB lineage: Bacteria > Pseudomonadota > Alphaproteobacteria > RF32 > CAG-239 > CAG-267. The sequence goes on from JAZRAL010000059.1 coordinate 18,751, forward strand.
GCTGCTTAATATTTTTAAGTTTGATTTTAGCCCCCAAATTTGGGGGCTTTTTTTTATTTCCACCACAATTATACAACTTATTGATTAAAAAAAAAAAAAAAAAAAAATAAAGTAGAATTATCCACATTTTTAACGTATTTTTTTTATATATTTTGAAAAAAAAATCTATTCTTTATATAATCTTCTTATATTTTCAAATACTTTTGCAGAAAGAAAACACTATGTGTAAAATATCTATAATTCTTCCAGTTTATAATGTAGAAAAATATCTACTTAGATGCTTAGAAAGTATTTCCAATCAAACCTTTAAGGACTTTGAAATTATTGCTATTAACGATGGGGCAACTGATAGTAGCCTTAGAATTTTAGAAGAATATACAAACAAAGAGAAGCGCTTAAAAATATTCTCTCAAGAAAATCAGGGGCTTTCTGCTGCTCGAAATATCGGTATGAAAAACGCAAAAGGTGAATACATTTATTTTTTAGATAGTGATGATGCTATTCATCCTCAATTACTTGAAATTGTATACGATTTTGCAACCAAACACAGTGCTGACCTTGTATGTTTTGACTATCAAAAATCAGATGGAATAAGTTTAAATACATCTTCTATTTCTATAGATAAAATTAAACCCAAAATTACATTTACTCCGCTGTTTGAAGGAAGAAAACTTATAAAGTTTAATGTTTGGAATAAACTTTATAAAAGAGACCTGATTAAGGACATAACGTATATTGATAATATTAATTTTGAGGATTACCCATTCACTTATGCCGTTCTGGCAAAACATCCCAAAACAGTATTTATTAATAGTGTATTATATTTTTATACAATCAATATGTCATCAATTACTAAACAAAAAGCAAATCCAAAGATGATAGAAGATTACTTTAAAGGTCTTTGTTTTGTTTACGATATTTACAAAAACGACAAATATTCTAAAGAACTAAACTTCTTAAAAAAGGATTTTATACCAGGAATATTAAAACACCAAATAGACAGGGCGCGACTTGCCTCAAATAATAAAAAAAACAAAATGGTCAGCTTATTTACTGAAGAACTTTTATATTTGAAGGAGAGAAACCTACTCTCACTTAAAGGACATAAGATTAAAAATTGGCTAACCTATCAGTGGCTAATTTGGAAAGGAAGATAAATATAATGATACCTAAAATTATTCATTATTGTTGGTTTGGAAACAATGAAAAAAGTGAAAAAGTACAATCATGCATGGATACATGGAAAACTATATTACCTGACTATGAATTTAAAGAATGGAATGAAAAAGATTTAGATTTGTTAAAAAACTTTTTTTATGTAGACGAAGCTTATAAAGCAAAAAAATGGGCTTTTGTATCAGATGTATTCAGACTTTATGCTCTGAAAACTATGGGGGGGATATACTTAGATACAGATGTTGAAATAAAAAAAACATTTGATGATTTATTAAATTTAGACTTTTTTATCGGCTCAGAAAGAAGTAAAAAAAATTTCAATTTAGGAACTGCTGTAATCGGAGCATCTAAAGGTAATGAGATTATTAGCGATATGTTGAATGAATATAAAAATAGACATTTTATAAAACAAGATGGAACTCTTGATATGACATCTAACCCCATCATATTAGGAAACCTACTTACAAAATACCAAATAAGTAGCGATAATTATTCCAATAAAGAACCATATGAATTCAAAAAAAATTCTATTTTATTTCCTTATACTTTTTTCTGTAGAGAAACTACTCTTTCTTATGCTGTTCATCACTTTGAGGCATCTTGGTTTGATGCTTATGTATTAAAAAAGGAATTTAATGTGTCTTTTTCAAAGAACTTTTGTTTTAAAATTTTGTGGTACAAACAAAAAAACAAAAAAAATAAATTTATCACACCTTGCAATGCAGATAAAATATTGTTTGAATTTAATATTAAACGATATAAATTTTTGATAATCAAAGACATATAAAATTAGGGAGAATTTCTATGTTTAATATTTTCAAAAAACAAAAAAATAGTAAGGGAATATCTTTTTATTTATTTAATAAAAAAATATTTAACATTAAGCCTTGTTTAAGAAATCTTATCAAAGATTTAGAAAAGGATATAGATGGTTTATCTGGGATTTTTAATGCAACTATTTCTCCTTCTGATATAAAACAAGCGAAGGGAATTTTAAGGGATATACAAATTTCTGATTTAAAAATACTAAAAGAAATAGATAGAATCGCAAAAGAAAATAACATATCTTATTGGCTTGATTATGGGTCTCTTCTTGGTGCTGTTAGGCATGATGGTTTTATCCCTTGGGATGATGATATTGATATTAGCATGATTAGAGAAGATTATGAGCATTTTATTGAACTATTTAATAAAAATACAACGGATACTAATTTAAGGGCTTTTTTATGTATGGATCATGTTGGACAAATCATAACTAAAATTGCCCATAAAGATGCCCCTGATCTTATATTTGTAGACATTTTCCCTGTTGATTTGTGTTATCAAAAAATGGATGATGCCGAAAAATTTGAATTTAGCAATAAATTAAAAAGTATCTCTAAAAAAGAACGACGAGTTAAATTTTCTTCTGCTAGTGATAAGCAACAATATTATATCAAATTAAGGGATGATAAAATTCCAAACTTAAAGAAAATTGATGATGTAAAACCAACTATTTTTTATGGCTTAGAATTTCATCATGCTGCACACCCTTACAATTGTTTTGATTATGAGACAATCTTTCCTTTGAAACATATTAATTTTGAAGGATATAGTTTCCCTTGTGTAAATGATGAAGATTTATACTTAACTATGATTTTTGGGGACTATATGTCTTTACCTAGAAGACTTCATTATCACAATGATTTATCAAAAACTGACATACAAAAAATACTAACAATTAAACATTATGCAAAGGATTAATAAGCAAAATATATAAAAACAGGTAATAACTTTATTTAAAATACATTTCACTTCTTAGCTTTATTTTCAAAATACTGTTTGGGTATTGAAAATGAATTGTCCACATTTATCTTTATTTTTTTTAAATACAATTTGCATCAAATAATATAAATTATATGATTATTTATATTAATGTTCATTTTAAAGGTTGTGATTTTATATGTTTGCTAGAATGTTTCTTAAGTATTGTTCTAAAACTAGTTTAGGATGGAGTAAAAAAGGCAATATTGGTGATGCAGTTCAAAATATTGCAGTTGAAAATTTGTATAAAAAATTGGGAATTTCTCCTGATAATTTAACATTGGTTAATCGTGATGAATTAAACACTTATGATGGTAAAAATGTTAAATTAGTTATGCAATCTTATTTTGCTGATGCGTATGGAATTTTTCCTTTCCCTCTATCTCAAAAAATTAATCCAATCTTTTTAGGATTTCATCTAAATCCAACAAATGGTTCTAGAAGAAGATTTATTAAAGATGGAATACATAAAACATTTAAAAATTTTACACCTATTGGTTGCAGAGATAGGGACACTGCTAGTTTCATGATAAAAAATGGACTTGATGCTTATTTTTCAGGGTGTATGACTTTGACTCTTGATACTCGAAACATCACTCCTAAAAATGGAAAAATTTTTGTAGTTGATTTACATCGAAAAGCTTTAAAAAATCTACCTAAATACATTAAAGATAATGCGGATTTTTCTATTTCACATGTTTATCCTTTTGAAAATTATCCTTTATCTAATGAAGATGCAAAGATTTTTGAAAATAAGGCTAGAGAAACTTTAGAAATTTATAAAAATCAGGCATCATTGGTTATTACATCTAGAATACACGTTGCTATGCCCTGTATTGCTATGGGTATCCCTGTTATTTTTATATCTAAAGCACTTTTTAATGCTAGATTTGATGTATTACAAGGAATTATTCCGGTTTATTACTATAAGGATATAAAATATGTTAACTGGAACCCTGATGCTCCTAATATTGATAAATTAAAATCAGCAATTATACGGAATGCAAAGGCGCAAATAACTAACTCTGAAGATAAGCTTGAAGCTATTAAAGAATTAAATAATATAGCATCACAGCTTCAACCAATTAATTATCTCCCAAAACATCTTTTGTATTTAAGAAAATTAACTAATTTCTTAAATGGATTAGTAAAATAAATACAATAAGGAAAATCTTGGATAAAGACCTATTCTCATTATCCACCTACTCTATAAAAAAACCGGCGTTAATACAGCCGGTTTTTTTTGTGTTTCCTATGAGCAAAGAACTAGTTGTTTTTAGCTTTTGCTTGTGCAGACAAGTCGTCAGCAATACGAGCAGAACGACCACGTAATGCACGCAAGAAGTATAATTTAGCTCTTCTTACTTTACCGATACGTGTAACTTCAATTTTAGCTACGTTTGGAGAATATAATGGGAATACTCTCTCTACGCCTTCACCAAAAGAAATCTTACGTACTGTGAAAGAAGAATTTAAACCATCGTTTTTACGAGCGATACAAATACCTTCATAAATTTGGATACGTTCTCTGTCACCCTCTTTTACTTTAGTGTGAACTTTTAATGTATCACCAGCTTTGAAGTTAGGAATATCTTTTCCTTCTGTTAACTTCGCAACTTGCTCTTTTTCAATATTTTCTAAAATGTTCATCTTTTTACCTTTTTACTATAAATTTGTTCTGTTATATACCTAACTTTTTTTAGATTCAAGATAAATCTTATATAAGTCAGGTCGCTTATCTTTGGTTGTTGCTTCTGCCATTTGTTTACGCCACTCTTCAACCTTCTTGTGATGACCAGATAATAACACATCAGGCACGCATCTTCCCTCCCATTCTATTGGGCGGGTATATTGAGGATATTCTAAAAGATTATTTTCAAAACTTTCATCTTCTATTGATTCCTCATTTCCTAGTACACCAGGCAATAATCTTATTATTGCATCTAGCATTATAAGTGATGCTTGCTCACCACCGGTTAAAATATAATCTCCGATACTTATTTCTTCGATATTGTAAGCTTCTATTACTCGCTCATCAATACCTTCAAAACGTCCGCAGATAATAGTCAACTCTTCTTGTTTTGAGAGCTCTTTTACTTTTGCTTGAGTTAGTGGTTTGCCTCTTGGAGACATATAAATAATGCGACCAGTTGAATGATTTGCATTTATTGCTCGACCTAAAACGTCTGGACGCATAATCATCCCTGCTCCACCACCACAAGGTGTATCATCAACTGATTTATGCTTATCTAATGCATAATCTCTTATGTTAATAGCATTTAGCTCTACCTTTTTTTCTTCCAATGCTCTTCCTGTTAATGAGCTTCCTAAAAAGCCAGGAAAAAGTTCTGGAAAAATTGTCAAAACATTGACTTTTAGCATTTGCTAGAATCCTCTTCGTCTTCTATAAATACCATTGCAGTTGACGTAACAATAATATAGCCTTCTTCAAGATTTATTTCTGGAACATAAGTCTTATTAAATGGTAACATCTCTGAACGACCGGTTGATAACTTTATCTCTAAAATATCTCCAGCGCCAAAATTATAAAAACCAATAACCTTAGCTACTTGTTTTTTGTTCTCATCTAATACTGTTAGACCTACTAAATCTGTTTCATAAAATGTTTCTTCATCTTTTAGCTCTGGCAAAACACCACGTGGGGCATATAATTCTGTACCAATCATTGTTTCTGCCAAAGTTCTGTCATCAACACCTTTGATTTTGATACGAAGTAAATCTTTTGAGTGTCCAGTAACTTTGATTGAAAAACTTTGTTTAGAATGCTTATCCTCTAAAGGACCATAAGAGGCTATATCTGTATCGATAGCTGTGAAGCTTTTAACTTTAAACTCGCCTTTGATACCATGAACGCCTACTATTTTTCCTAAACAAACTCTTTTTTCTGTCATCTTAAGTTACCTTTTGCAACATAAACTTAATTTATAATCTAAAAAAAGAATTAAGCTTCAACTGTTTCTTCAGCTGGTGCTTCTGCAGCTAATCTTGCTGCTTCTGCTTCAGCGGCAGCAGCTTCAGCTGCAGCGCGTGCTTTTTCTTCTTTTTCTTTAATTCTCTCTAAAGCTTTTGCTTTTGGAGCAGATTTTTTTGGTTGATTTGCAATTTTTGGAGCATCGCAAATACCTAAGTTTGCAAATAATTTTTGCAATCTTTCTGTTGGTTCTGCACCTTTTGCTAACCAAGCTTTTACTTTTTCTGTATCAAGAACAAGTCTATCTTGATGATCTTGAGGCAATAATGGATTGTATGAACCCAAACGCTCAATAAATCTACCATCACGAGGAGCTCTTTGGTCTGCTGCTACGATACGATAGAATGGGTGTTTCTTTGATCCACCGCGTGAAAGTCTAATACGAACTGACATTTTTTTCCTTTCCAGTTTTATAGTTGTTTTTTGTTAATTCCGTTAAAACGGAAACTTGTTATTAAATCCGCCAAAAGGAGAACCTCCAAACGGATTTTTTTTCATAAAATGAGATGCTAGACCGCTCATACCGCCTAGTTTTCCCATTTGCTTCATCATAGTTGACATTTGCTCATAGGATTTAAGCAACTTGTTAACTTCATGAACTTCTACACCTGAACCTTTTGCTATTCTTCTCTTGCGTGAAGCCTTAATAATATCTGGATGACGACGCTCTTTTATAGTCATTGATAAAATTATTGCTTCTTGCTTTTTCATGATAGAATCAGCATCTACAGATTCAATTTGCTCTTTGTACTTAGCAAGTCCAGGGAGCATTCCCATTATGCTAGACATTGAGCCTAACTTTTGCATTTGGCGCATTTGATTTAACATATCTTCTAAATCAAACTTACCTTTTAGCATCTTCTTTGCTTGAGCTTCTGCTTGTTTTTGGTCAATGTTTTCAATAGCTTTTTCTACTAGAGAAACCACATCTCCTTTATCCAAAATACGACCAGCTAAACGATCTGCATGAAACTCTTCAATATCTTCTAATTTTTCACCTGTTCCTAAAAATTTTAAAGGAGCACCTGAAATCATCTTCATAGATAAAGCAGCACCGGCACGAGATGAACCATCTATACGAGTTAAAACAAGACCGGTTATACCTACTTTTTCATTAAACTCTTTAGCTACATTACAAGCTTCTTGGCCAATTAGTGCATCTGCAACAAGAAGCGTTTCTGTTGGGTTAGATAGTTTTTTAACTAATGCTACCTCTTGCATCAAAGTTTCATCAATTTGCAAACGACCAGCGGTATCTAATATCAAAACATCATATAAACCTTTTTGGCCAACTTCTAATGCACGTTTAGTAATCTCTAAAGGTTTTTCTTCTTTAATAATTGGAAGAACATCTACGTTAATTTGTGAACCTAGTTGAGATAATTGCTCTTGAGCTGCTGGACGGTATACGTCAAGTGAGGCTAAAAGAACTCTTTTTTTCTTTTGTAATTTTAGAGCAATTTTAGCGGAGGTTGTTGTTTTACCAGAACCTTGAAGTCCAACCATTAAAATAACAGCAGGTGGCACAGCCTTAAAGTTTAGAGATGTATCATCTTCTGAACCTAGTAAATTTACAAGCTCATCATAAACTATTTTCACTAATTGTTGATCTGGGCGGATAGATTTTATAACTTTTTCACCTAAAGCTTTTTCTTTAACTTTTGCCATAAAATCTTTAACAATAGGAAGTGAAACATCTGCTTCTAAAAGAGCAAGACGAATTTCACGCAATCCCTCTTCTATGTCTTTTTCAGTTAAGATACCACGAGACCCTAACTTTCTAAAAACGTCGCTTAGTTTGTTTGTTAAACCGTCAAACATTAAACTTCCTTTGTTATTTTATACCCATTTGATAAAAAAAATTTGCGCCAGTGTGCGAACCCTCGCTGACTGACGGCACTCCGTAGAGTGTTATTTTAGTTACCAAAACTTGAGTGTATAATAGGTATTTATTCATAAGAGTCAAGAGTTTTTTAGAATATTAAAATAAAATATTTGTAAAATTACATCTCTAATTTATCCAACACATTACAACAATACTGACATAGACATACTTTTGCTATTTTTTTTCACAATACCTTCGCATAGCTCCCTTTATACTTTTTTTGATAAATAGATGCCAATATTTCGTATTAAGCTGTTAATAATAACTTATTATTTTTTAACTTGAATTTTCTTTTTTTTTATTTAATATGCACGTCAAGTTTAATATCAAAAAATTGGAAATAGTAATGCCTGAGAATATAGTAAATAAAAGAAAAACCTTTGCGATTATTTCGCACCCTGACGCTGGTAAAACAACTTTAACAGAAAAATTGTTGTTATTTGGAGGTGCAATCCAACAAGCAGGCGCAGTTAAAGCAAGAGGTGAAAACAGACGAGCACATTCAGACTGGATGAAAGTTGAGCAAGAAAGAGGTATTTCTGTTGCTTCTTCTGTTATGACTTTCGAGTATGAAAACATTACATTTAACCTTCTTGATACTCCAGGTCACGAAGACTTCTCAGAAGATACATATAGAGTTTTGACAGCAGTTGACTCTGCTATTATGGTGATTGATTCAGCTAAGGGTATTGAAACTCAAACAAAGAAATTATTTGAAGTTTGTAGACTTCGCAATATTCCAATTATTACGTTCATCAACAAATTGGATAGAGAAGGACAAGATCCATTTTTGCTTTTAGACGATATTGAAAAAACACTTGCTCTTGATGTATGTCCTTTAAGCTGGCCTATTGGTAGTGGAAAAGAGTTTCTTGGGTGCTATGATTTGTTAAATGACCAATTAATCTTAATGAATAAAACTGGCAACAAAGGACAAGTTAACGACATAATCGAAACAGTTAGTGGGCTTGATGACCCTAAACTTGATGAGATATTACCTAAACATCTTGTTGAAAAATTACGTGAAGATGTGATGATGGTAAGAGAATTATGCCCAGAGTTTGATTTAGATTTATATTTAGCTGGCGCATTAACTCCTGTATTCTTTGGTAGTGCTATTAATAACTTTGGTGTTAAAGAGGTTCTTGGTGGACTTCATAAATTAGCACCAACACCTCGCCCTCAACCAAGTGCTGAGCGCGAAATTACAGCTGATGAAAAGAAAGTTACAGGTTTTATCTTTAAGATACAAGCAAATATGGACCCTAAACACAGAGATAGAATTGCATTTATGAGAATCTGCTCTGGTCACTTTAAGCGTGGCATGACATTAAATCAAATTAGAACAGGTAAGCCTATTAAAGTACCTACTCCGGTTATGTTTTTAGCACAAGAAAGAGAACTTGCTGAAGATGCATATGCTGGCGATATTATTGGTATTCCAAACCATGGGCAACTCCGCATTGGCGATACATTAACCGAAGGCGAGAAATTGCACTTTACTGGAATTCCAAGCTTTGCTCCTGAATTATTAAAGTCTGTTAGAGCTCTTGACCCATTAAAATCTAAACACTTGGGTAATGCTTTACAACAAATTGCTGAAGAAGGTGGTGCAAGCGTATTTAAACCTGTGATTGGTTCTGAATGGATAGTAGGAGTTGTTGGTGTATTACAATTTGAAGTAATGGCTGATAGAATTAGAACTGAATTTAATATTCCTGTTGTATTTGAACCAACTCAATATTATACAGCACGTTGGTTAAAAGCAGATGATAATGCAACTCTTAATAAGTTCATTGATGCAAACCAAGCAAATATTGCCAAAGACCATGATGGCGAAACAGTATTTTTAGCACGTAATGCTTGGCATTTAAATAAAGCTAGAGAGGACTTTCCTAAGGTTGAATTAAAGACAACAAGGGAACAGGTTTTTTAAGAAAACTACTCTAATTAAAGCTCCTAACTCGGAGCTTTTTTTATTTTAAATAAATACGTTAGATTGTTGACTTTTAATATTTAATGTCATAACTTTACGGTGACAAGTAATTATGATGTTAAACCTTTTAAAAGTAATTATTATGTTGACATCTATTCTTATTTATTATTTAGGCTGTGCAGTATCATTATATGGCACAGCTAAAGTGTTAGAACATGTTCCAGAAAACAACAAGCCAATGAGTGATGATGAGGCTCGTTCGCTTGGTGGTGACACTGCTCCTGATGGAGACAAGTATGGAACTCCGTACGGATTTTAATCAAACTAAAGAAAGGTAGCCTTTATAGACTACCTTTTATTATTTGTTTTACTTAAGAGATAATCATCTACTGTTAGGTAATCTGTTTTAACTTTAGATGCACGGAATGCCTTTTGCGCATATGCATGATAGTATTCCTTATCGCTTTCTTTGGTTGCTTTATCACTTGCTAGTGCTAAAACATATAATGATTTATATAATTGCTTATTATCATCATTACTTAAATCTAAATTACTAAGACAAATTTTTGACCTACTAATTTCTGCAACTCTTTTTAGCACAAATGGCTTTATTGTTGCATCTGAAGTATTTAAGCAAACGCAACGTTGCGAACGGCTAATTCTTCTAACAAATACATCAACAACAACACCATTTGGTAATCTTACTTTATTTAATTCTGGCCTTTGGTAGTATATATAATTGAACCAATCTAGCAACTTTTCTTTACTACCTTTACTAACCTCCGATGAAGGACAATCCTCTACTTCATGAAATATCTTAACACTATCTCGTGCTGTTAACTCTCCTTTTTTCTTCTTTTCTGGAGTTATGTCATTTTCTTTGGCATCTAGATATGTACAGTCTACAGCTCTTGCAAAGGCTCTTAAAACCTCTGTTCTATGTTCTGAAGAATTTAGAAAATAGCCTACTTTATTATTTTCACCGGTTCTTTTAACAATTATAGGGATACATTGTCCATTTGGAAGGACGCATACATTATTTTGATTGTTTTTATATACTTGTTGAAATAGCCAAATTGTTCTCGCCCTCTTTTGATCACCTGAAACCTTTTTATTATTTACCTTTACATTATCTAGTAAGTGCAATATCTCTTGAGCAATAAGCTCACCTTCTTTTTTAGGCTCTGGCTTTTGACTGATATAAGTTATATTAAATTTTTTAGAAAATGCACTTAATATTTCCTCTTGTGGTGCATTTGCAGTATTAAAATAACAATATACTGGACGACCTTCATATTTTCTTTCTACTATAATTGGAACAAGTCTTCCATCTTCTAGTGTGCAAATATTATTTTTTTCATCTAAAGAAAGTTTTTTCATAAACTCCAATAAGCGTGTGCGTTTTGCTGACTTTGATAATTTTATACCTTTTTCATTACATATATTATCAAAAAATTTAACACTATCACTAGCTTTTAGCTCGCCATCTTTGGGTTCTAAATACTTATTATCAGACATACCTCTTCCTTAAATTATTTAAACATGAGATGATAGTATCATAAAAAAAACACAATTGCAACACAAAATAGACAAAAATATATTTCTATATATAAATAAAAAAGCTATCTCATAATGAAATAGCCTTTTTATCTTAAAAATAATCTTTTATTATATATCTAAATCTTCTGCAAATTTAGCTCGTTCAATAATAAACTTGAAGCGTTGCTCTGGATCTTTACCCATCAAACGCTCTACTTGGCGTTTGGTTTCAAAGGCCTCATCTCGACCATCTTCGGTATTTGCGGTTGGTATTGTTACACGCAATAACACACGATTATTTTTATCCATTGTAGTTTCTTTTAATTGAACGGCACTCATTTCTCCAAGACCTTTGAAGCGACTAATATCTGGCTTTTGATTTGCTTTAGCTTTAGAGAGAATTTTATCTTTCTCTTCATCATCTAGAGCATAATAGTTTTTACCACCAAATACAATTTTATAAAGTGGAGGTGTTGCAATAAACAAATGCCCGTTTTCTATTAGCTTTGGCATATATTGATAAAAGAAAGTCATTAAAAGAGATGTAATATGGGCTCCGTCCACATCGGCATCGGTCATGATGATTATTTTTTCATAACGAAGATTTTCTTCTTTATAATTATCTTTTGTTCCACATCCAAGCGCTTCTATCATATCTTTTATTTCTTGGTTTTGAGTGATTTTATCAATACTTGCACTTGCAACGTTTAATATCTTACCTCGAAGTGGAAGGATTGCTTGGGTCATACGGTCACGACCTTGCTTTGCTGAACCTCCCGCAGAATCTCCCTCGACGATAAATATTTCTGTATCCTCTGCTGCAGATTTGGAACAATCAGCAAGCTTTCCTGGTAAACGAAGCTTTTTAGTTGGTGATTTACGATTTTGAACTTTCTCTTCTTTGCGTTTTTTACGTAGTTCTGCACGGCCTACAACGTAGTCTATCAAAGCTTGAGCATTTTCTTTATCTGATGATAGCCAATGGTCAAATGAATCTTTAACAGCTTTTTCAACCAAAGTTACTGCTTTTGAAGATGTTAATTTATCTTTGGTTTGACCTTGGAACTGAGGATCTCTAATAAATACTGAAAGCATAATTGATGCATCACTTAAAAAGTCTTCACCGGTAACATTGGCCACTTTTTTTATGTTGGCCATATCCGCATATTCTTTTAAGCTTTTTAAGAGTGCTGTTCTAAAACCTTGTTCGTGAGTTCCTCCCATTGGAGTTATTACAGTATTACAATAAGAATTACAAAAACCCTTTTCATCATCGGGCCAAGTTATTGCCCATTCAACTTTTCCTTCATCTCCTGCTAATTCTGCCTCACCTGAAAAAGGAGCGCGATTTATGGTTAAGCGACTTCCTATTTGATAATTTAAGAAATCTAAAAGGCCATTTGGAAAATTAAATTCTGTTGTTTCTGGAATATTATCCCCTTCTTTAATTAATGAAGGTGCACACTTCCATAAAATCTTTATACCTTTAAAAAGGAATGCTTTTGAACGAGCCATTCGATAGATTTTTGCTGGCACAAACTTATTGTCGCTACCAAAAATATCTTCATCTGGTAAAAAAGTGATACTTGTACCTCTTCTATTTGGAGCATTACCTATTAACTCTAATGGAGTTTCGGGTCTACCACAAGAATATTCTTGACGATAAAGTTTTTTATCTCGAGCGACTTCTACTATTAGTTTTTTAGATAAAGCATTAACAACTGATGAGCCCACACCATGAAGACCGCCAGATACTTTATAAGCATTTCCGCCAAACTTACCGCCTGAGTGAAGGGTTGTTAAGATCACTTCTAGAGCTGATTTATTTGGATATTTGGGGTGAGCATCAACAGGAATACCTCGTCCATTATCAGTTATTGTTACAGATAAATCTTCGTTTACACTTATTTCTATACGACTAGCATAACCTGCAACGGCTTCATCCATTGAGTTATCTAAAATTTCTGCAACCAAGTGGTGCAAAGCTTGCTCATCTGTACCACCAATATACATACCTGGCCTGTGTCTAACAGGCTCTAAACCTTCTAAAACCTCAATATCTGCCGCTGAATATTCTTCTTTTGCAACTACTGCTGATCCCTCAAATAAATCGCTCATTTTTTCCTCTAGTTATTATAAATTTTGTAAGAAACATATAGGATTAAAAAGCTTAACTCAAGAAAAATATTTGTAATATCCAACAAAAAACTTGAATTTCTCAAAATTGTATGATAGCGAGGGGGCGTTTTTAATAATTTTGTTTGTATAATTTAATTCCTATTTTTATGAGTAAAGGACCTTATTGCGCCTATGTAAAGCAAATTTTAACAGATGATATCAGTCACAAGATATCTACCGAATTGAAAGCAAATTGTCAGAACATTTTGCTTGAACTTCCAAAAGAAGTCGACATCCGCAAACTAAACATTGATGACCATATCAGCTTTTATCTTTCAAGCCCTCAATCTGATGATGGTGACATCAAAGCAAAAGAGCAAAAAGTAGTCTTGATTTTTAAGCATTCAAAAGACGAAATGAGGCTTTTTAGAAATGTTCATGGCTCTTCAATTGAAAATGATTGGTTTTACATTTATAAAGGTGAAAAACTTTTAGAACTTGATAAACTTCCAAAGTGTATCAATCTTCTTATGGGAATATCTACTTTTTATGGTAAAAGATTTGACCTTGTTAAAAAAGCTCTTGAGATTTTGGACTTAACCCAAGATCCTGACACTTTAGATGCTCTATTTTCTATGAAACCGCAAGTAATTTACGAACTTTTACAAGACAAAGTTTGCTTATGCAGTAATGATGAGCTCTCTAAGCTTCCGTCTTACGTTAGGGATACTCTTATAGAGGAAACATATATCCCGGTACAAATTGCAGACTTACTTGTTTCGATGAAACTTAACGGGGCAGATCTTGAAAATCCATACAAACGTGATTTACCTTTGATTTTTGCACTAGCAACTATTCACGGAACTCCTTCTAACATAATAAACGAATTTATGTCTGGATACGTTCGTCTGTGAAACTTTTATTTAACGACATTTTCTTGCCGAAAATGTCGTTTTTTTTATTATATTAACTCAATAAAATGCTTGCAATTTAAATATTTTGATAGTATAAGGGCAGAGCTTAGCAATGGTGCTAAGCATTAACTAATTCACACGCAAGCGGTTGCGGTAAGTTTTATGAGAGTAAAATTTCACGCTCCGGTGTCTTATGTTGGGCTTAGTTTATAATAGCTTTTCTTTACATAGACTTGATAAGCTTGCGGAGGTTTAACCGGAAAACAAAGGAAAATAAAATGAGTCTTCCAACTTTTACTTTACGTCAACTTGTTGAAGCTGGCGTACACTTCGGACACCACGCTCGTCGTTGGAATCCACAAATGGCTCCATACATCTATGGAAAAAAAGATAACGTTCATATTATCGATCTTCAAAAAACATATCCTATGCTTTATACAGCTATGGCTGTTGCTCGTGATGTTGCTGCTAAAGGCGGTAAAGTTCTTTTTGTTGCTACAAAACGTCAAGCACAAGAAATTGTTAAAGAAAGTGCAGAAAGATGTGGACAATACTATGTTAACTATCGTTGGTTGGGCGGTATGCTTACTAACTGGAAGACAGTTAACAAATCTATCAACCGTCTCGTTAAATTAAACGAAATGGAAGAAAAGAATGCTTATGAAGGATATACCAAAAAAGAAATGCAAAACATTAAAAAAGAACAAGGTAAACTTGCTCTTTCTTTAGATGGTATTAAAAACATGGGTGGTCAACCAGACTTATTATTTGTTATCGATACTCCAAAAGAATCTTTAGCTATTAAAGAAGCTAAAAAATTGGGTATTCCTGTAATTGGTATTACAGATACAAATGCTAATCCTTATGATGTTGATTATCCAGTTCCTGGTAACGATGATGCAATTAGAGCTATTCAACTTTACTGCGAGTTGATTTCATCTGCTGTTTTAGATGGCATGCAAGCTGAAATCGCTGCTCAAGGTGTTAAAGTTGAAGATACAGCTTTAGAAGCTCAAAGCGGTGAAGCTTTTGTTGAAAGCGAAGAAAACGCTTAATATTTAAGCTTTTAATTGGCGACGGCAAAAGTCGTCGCCCATCTTTTATTTTTGATATTAAAGGGGAATAATAATGGCTGAAATTACCGCTAGTATGGTAAAGAGTTTAAGAGAAACTTCTGGTGCTGGTATGCTTGATTGCAAAAAAGCATTGGTTGAAACTAACGGCAACATGGAAGATGCTATTGACTGGTTACGTAAAAAAGGCTTAGCATCTGCTGCAAAAAAAGCTAGTCGTATTGCTGCTGAAGGTTTGGTTTCTGTTTATGTTGAAGGTAATAAAGGTGCTGTTGTTGAAGTTAACTCTGAAACAGACTTTGTTGCTAAAAATGACATTTTCCAAGAATATGTAGAATATTCTGCTAAAGCAGCTTTAGCTGTTAAAGGCGATGTTGAAGCATTGAAAGCTTTCGTTTGTCCTGTTAGTGGAAAAGATATGGGTACAATTTTAACAGATATGATTGCTAAAATTGGTGAAAACATGAATATCCGTAGAGCTTCTTATTTGTCAGTTGAAAATGGTGTTGTTGCTTCTTACATACACAATACTGCAAAAGCAAACTTAGGTAAAATTGGTGTTTTAGTTGCTGTTGAAGGTAATGCTGACAGCGCTAAAATGCAAGAACTTGGTAAGCACATTGCTATGCACATTGCTGCAACAAACCCAATTTCTTTGAATATTGCAGAAGTTCCAGTTGAGGCTGTTAACCGTGAAAAAGCAATCTTTTCTGAACAAGCTTTAGCAAGTGGAAAGCCTGCTAATATCGTTGAGAAAATGGTTGAAGGTCGTATCCGTAAATATTACGAAGAAGTTGTTTTAGAAGAACAAAACTTCATTATGGATCCAGATAAAAAAGTTAAAGCATATGTTGAAGAATTTGCAAAAGCAAATAATGCTGAAGTTAAAATCAACGGTTTTGTATGCTTTAAGCTTGGTGATGGTCTTCAAAAGAAAGAAGAAGACTTTGCAGCTGAAGTTGCAGCTCAACTTGGTCAATCTGCTTAATCTTTTAAGTATATTAAAAAAAGGTCTAATGAAAATTAGGCCTTTTTTTTGTTTTTAATCATTATCTTGAATTTGAAACCACTCCCACTCCAAATCCTCAATTTCTTTTTCTAAACTCTTTAATTCTTTTTGCAAAGAAATTATCTCATCTGCATTGTTAATTACTGTAAATTCTTCCATTATTTTTGACTTGCGTTCTTCTTTTTGTTTTATATTTTTTTCAATTTCACGAAGTTTCACACGTTCTTTTCTATCATCTTTAGAACTTTTAGAGGTATTTTTACTGGTTTTAGGAGTAGATTTTTCTTTAATTTCAACTTCTTTATTTAATAAGAAATTGCGATAATCTTCTAAACTTCCATCATAAGGTACACATGTATGGTTATCGACCAACCATAATGTATCTGCAACCAATTCTAGTAAATAAAAATCGTGAGATATTAATATTATTGCACCATTATACATATTAATTGCTTCAGCTAAAGCTTTTCTTCCTTTTATATCCAAATGGTTGGTTGGCTCATCAAATATTAGCAATTCTGGCGCATCTAAAGACATACTTGAAAATAGCAAACGTGTTTTTTCACCACCTGATAGTTCATTTATTTTTGTTAGAGCCTTTTCTTGCTCTAATCCAAAACGCGCAAGAAGCGAGCGTGCATTTTTTTCTAACATATCAGGTCTTAATGATAATATATATTCTGTAGGGGTTTTATCTAAAGGTAAAACCTCAACTTGATTTTGATGAAAATATCCAATTTTAAGTTTTTTGGATTTTATTATATCTCCATTAAATAAATCTAATCTTCCTGATAACATTTTTACCAATGTTGATTTACCATTACCATTTTTACCAAGCAACGCAATTCTGTCATCTTGATTTAGATATAAATTCAAATTCTTTAGAACAACCTTATCACCATATCCAACAGAAGCATTTTCGGTTTTAATCAAAGGAGACGGTAATACGGTTATCTCTGAAAAATCAAACTTTTCAACTCGCTCTTGTTCAACTTCATTAATATCTGCCATTTTTTCTAACATTTTTATTCGGCTTTGTGCTTGCTTGGCTTTACTTGCTTTATAACGAAACCTATCTATATACGACTGAAGATGAGCCTTTTTTTGATTTTGTTTTTCTATTGCTTTAGATGTGAGTTCTATTTTTTGATTATATTGCCTTAAAAAACCATCATAATTCCCCTTATATGACACAAGTTTTTTACCTTCAAAATGAATTATTGTGTCACATACATTGTTTAAGAAATCTCTGTCATGGCTAATTAATAGTAACGTTTTTGAATAAGATTTAAGATAATTTTCTAACCAAACTATTGCCTCGATATCCAAATGGTTTGTTGGCTCATCTAAAAACAAAATATCAGAATATTGAAAAAGAGCTCCGGCTAGATTTAATCTCATTTGCCATCCGCCAGAAAAATCTTTTACTTTTCTATTTAAATCTTCGTTAGTAAAGCCAAGTCCTTGCAATATTTCTGCAATTTTTGCTTCTGCAGAATCTGCCCCTATTATCCTTAGCTCTTCATGAACTTCTGCTAATTCATAAGGTGTTGCATTTTTTTCTTTTTCTCTTAATTCTACTAGGCGCGCATCTTTACTTAACACATAGTCTAAAATGGTTTTGTTAAGATCTTTATTTTCTATTTCCTGTTCTGCAAATGCTTTTATTTGACGATATGGGATTATTATTTCACCACTATTTACTTCATGCTCACCTTTTAAGGTTTTAAATAGTGTTGTTTTGCCACACCCATTTGCTCCTAATATTCCAACCTTTGCGCCATCATCAATTTGGGCTGATGCATTTTCTAATAAAAATTTTGATGCAATTTGAAGGGTTATGTTTTCTATTTTTATCATTTAATTACTCTTTATAGTTTGGAATTTTATCTTTATATGCTTTTTCTAGTTCATAAAAACTCATTGGAGTTGTGACTTCTTTATTTAATACTTGAGATGCTTCTATTGGTGTAAAATATAGATTATCAAAACTTGTTGCACTTAAATTTTGACGAGGATGCGAAACATCTTGCAACGGACTTTTTTGCATACGTTTTTTAAGTTTTTTTAGAAACCTTTCCATTGTCTTGTCATTTTTTATACTATTATCATTATGAAAGAAATAATATTCATAATTAATAGCTGTTCCCTCAGGATGCCCCCTCTTCTTTTTATATACAAATTCTTCAAATGATTTTAAGATATAGTGATTTACTCTGGCTTTATCTGCTGAAACATTAAAACTAAGCATAAAATTTACTGGTTTATGGTATTCATTAACGCTCAACCCTTCAACCTTTGTATAATGATTTGCACCAAATAGATTGAAATCAATTACTTTATTTGGTTTTACAATTGATTTTACGGTATGATTTAATTTTAGAGCATGAGAAGTAAAGGTTTCTGTTATGAGGCCATCTGCTCTTTTTAACAAATTAGAATCCCCATAATTTAACCAATGAAGACTAACCTCTGAAACATCTTCAAAATCTTTTAAAAATGATTTCATAGTAGATTTTTCTATTGGAACTAAATATTCATCAATATCTATTATTGCAAGCCAATATGTTTCATCTTTATGATTATTTACTATTTGCTCATAACAACGTAATTGTTGGTTTATTCCAGGCTTTGGAATATATGTTATTATGCCTTTATCAATATAGGGGATTAAGTATTCTTTTGTTCCATCGGTACTATCATTATCACACAAATAAAAATGTTCAACTCCTTGCAAAATATGATATTCAATCCATTCTTTTAAATATGGTTTTTCATTTTTCATAATAGCGGCAATACTTAAATAATAAGGCTTTTTAGCAAGTGTTGTATGATGAATTACAACCATTACAATTGCGCTAACTAATATAAATAAAATTAACAGATATTTTTTTATCACTTTTTTCAAGAAAAATTCTCCATAATATTATGTGAATGACATGCATCTTTTACAAGTAATGTTGTAACAGGAGCATTGGAATATTTTTGAAACAAAATACCATGCCCTAAGCACAAACCAAAATTGATATTAAAATCTGTTTCTTGAGAGTTTAAATATTCAGCTTGTGAAATAGGATCACAAGACAAGCCTTTCAAATTACTAGAAATTTCTGATGCTTCCAGTTTGCTTTCTTTACAATGGACAATTATTGCTTCTAAACCTTCTTTTTCTAACAAGCACTTTAATTGCTCTGCTAAATTATAAACACTAAAGCATGATGCAATACCTATTTTTTTAAAATTACTTAGTTTAACAAAATTTACAAGTTCTGTTATTCTTGATGAGCTACGTGATTTATCTGTTAAGCACATAAACTCTTTATCTTCTTTGCTGTAATTGCCTTTTTCCATTTTTAGCCTTTTAAAGTTTATTAACATTTTGTAGATTATACTACAATAACTAAAAAATATAACAAGACAAATACTATTAGTTATTCTATGGTTATTTATCTTTTTAATATTAGGATTTTATAACATGAGTAAGTTTTTATCTTCTTTTCCTTTGGGATTATATAACATAGCGGCTTTTTTGAGGTCGCAACTATTTTTACTACCTGTTTTGTTATTCTTTTACCAAGAAAATGGTTTATCTGTTGCAGATTTTTATCTTATTCAAGGATTAATTGTTTTCTTTGCTTTTTTATTTGAAATACCAGCTGGATATTTAGGAGATATTTTCCCAAGAAAATATATCTTAATTACTGCATATGCTTTGTTTTTAGGACGTTTGTTTTTATGGATATTCTTTAGAGGATTTGAAATAATTTTAATTGGTGAATTTTTATATTCTTGTTCAAAAGCTTGCTTTGATTCGGTTTCTTCTTCTTTTATATATGACATCTTAAAAAAGAATAATGAAGAACAGAAAATGGTTAAAGCATATTCTAATTTTAATGCTGCAATGTATATTGGAACCGGAATTGCGGCTCTCCTTGGCGCTGGATTATATGAAAAACTAGGTTCTCATATTTTATTGATTTCGGAGTTTGTTATTTATTCTACAGCTATTTTATTATTATCAGTGCTTCCTAATGCTCATATTCCAACAAAAGAACATATTGTTAATTTAAAAGAGAGATTAAAAAGATTTTGGGTTGCTGTAAGATATATATTAAAATCCAATAAATATTGTTATTTAGTATTATTTTCTGGATTTATGGTTGGTGTTTCTCACTTTTTCTTCTGGAGTTTTCAACCTTTGATGAAGAGTTCAGGAATAAATCCATCAGTTTCTCTAACAGATTTAGCAGATAGTATTGGTTGGGATGCTAGAGTTTTTGGAGAAGCAACATGGAATTATTTAGTTAGTCTTAACTGGCTTGATTATATTAAAGTGATGGGAGTTGTTATTTTTATAAATAATGTAATTCGCTCTTCATTTAGTTATTTTGCGGCTTCTGTTGCTAAAAGAATTTCACTATTTACTCTTGGAAACATCTCTTTTGGATTGGAGATTATTGGCTGTGCTTTATCCTTTGTTTTAATGAAAATGGGACACATTAGCCCTCTTAATTGTTTGTTATTTATAATTTTCTTATGTGTATGTATTGGATTGCAATTAATGTTTACAATATCCCACATTAGTAGACTTCATAGATTAATTAATCCAAAAATTAGATCTTTGTCTTCATCTGTGAACATGATGACAGGAAGACTTCTTACTTCTGTAATGCTTATGGCTCCTAAATTTTTACTCAAAAACGAAGGCGCTGTTGACGGAATTAGAGTAATTGATATCTTTTGGATTTATGCAATTATTTTTATTCCTATTGGCTTATTCTTTATTTACAAAATTTATAAATACAACATAAAAAAAGAAAAATCTCTAATGAATGTTGGAGATTGTAAGGATTAAGACATGTTGCGCTTGTTTATTTTTGCATTGATTTTTAGTCTATACTCTTTTAGAGCTTTTGCTTTAGATATTGGGCTTAAAATTTCTGCAGAAAGTGATTGGCAAAGTTGGGGCGACTATATATTAGGAAACGACCTTAAAGTTGGCTTTGAAAAACTTGGCCATAAGGTTATAGCCTCTTATATTGAAGACTTTTATCCTAAAGAAAGTTTAGATACTAATATAGATGTATATATGCATGGCTTTGTGCCATTTAATCCACCTCAAAAAACCGATAATAAAAAAAATGTAATGTATCTATATTACCCATTAGAAACATCACAAACTAGCAAATATAAAAACTTAAAAAAAGTAGAAGAGCCTTATTGGCATTCTTTACAAACAGAGCTTTGGGATTACGATTTGATTGCTGTTAGCTCTACCAAATATCAAAAACAAATAGAAAAACTTGGCATTAAAACAGTATTTGCTCCTCAATTTACAAACAAAGATAAATTCTTTTATGAATATGATGAAAGTAAAGCTCATGATATTTTGTTTGTAGGACGCCCTGGATATGAAAGAATTAGTGCTAAATGGGCTATAGAAAAAGGCTTTAACATTGCTTTATATGGTAGCGGTTGGCTTGATAAAGCCCCTAAAGAAATGTTTAAAGGTGACTATATAGATAACAATGAACTTCATAAATATTATTCTTCTGCAAAAATCGTCTTAAATGATACTAGAGAAGATATGAAAAATGCAGGTTTTATTAGCAATCGTGTTTTTGATGTTACCGCAAGTGGAGGTTTTTTAATTTCTGATTACATGGAAGAAATTGAGCATTTTTATGGTGATAGCATTCCAATGTTTAAGAACAAAGAAGAACTAAAAGAATTATTAAATTACTATCTAGAACACCCTAAAGAAAGAAAACAAAAAGCTAAAATAGCACAGGAAATAACGTTAAAATACTTTACAAATGAAGTTGTTGCCCAAGCGATTATTGACGGACTAAACAACAAAAAAGAACTTGATGAAAATAAATATGTTATAAAATTCCCATACCCTAAAAATGCAAAAGAAATTGGAGATTATTGGCTTGGATTAGATTTGCTTGAAGGTTTTAAGGAAAATAATCTTAATGCAAAGGGATATTTCTTAGACCTAACTGATGGATTTAATAAGGATATTTTTTATAACGAAGCTCAAAATCTTTTATATATGCAATTTAAGATAAACCATTTTGAAAAAGAAGATAAAAACAAAAATAAAATAATGTACTTATATTTTCCGACATTTATTCAAAATCTTGGAAAATTTAAAAATACTGATGATGAATTTAAATATAATACAGATGCGAGCCTTAATAATTATTTAGAAAACTTTGATGTTATTGCAACTCCTGCAAAAAAAACGTATGAAAAGTTAAAAAGCTTAGGATATAAAACAGAATTTGTTTCACAATTTACAAATCCTAAAAAATTCCAATATAGTTACGATAAAAATTTAGCAACTGATTTATTATTTGTTGGCTCAACTTGGTATGAGCGAGAAAGTGTTAAATATGCTATTGAATTAGGATATAATGTTGATGTTTACGGCCTTAATTGGGAAGGTAAAATTGATAACAAATATATTAAAGGTGAATATATAGACAATAATGAACTCAACAAATATTATAGCTCTGCTAAGATTGTATTAAGCGATCATGCTGAAGATTTAGAAGATATCGGGCTTGTTATTAACAGGCTATATGATGTTTCTGCGCTTGGTGTATTAGTTATAAGTCGGATCGTA
>JAZRAL010000060.1:0-4350 GCA_045634545.1 Alphaproteobacteria bacterium
TGGACTGAAGCATATAATGAGAGTATGCTTTGCTTTACTAACAACATTCCTCAAAAAGATGGTGGTACACACCTTGCTGGTTTTAGAGGCGCATTAACTCGTACTATTAATAACTATATTCAAGAAAATGGATTGCTTAAAAAAGATAAAACAGTTATTACTGGTGATGATATGCGTGAAGGTTTGACTTGTGTATTATCTGTTAAAGTGCCAGATCCAAAGTTTTCATCTCAAACAAAAGATAAACTTGTTTCTTCTGAAGTTAGACCTGTTGTTGAAGGTGTTATGGGTGAAAAATTAAAAGAATGGTTAGATGAACACCCTCAAGAGGCTAAAGTTATTGTAGGTAAAATTGTTGAAGCGGCAACAGCAAGAGAGGCTGCAAGAAAGGCAAGAGAGCTTACTCGCCGTAAAGGAGTTTTAGATATTTCTTCTCTTCCGGGTAAACTTGCGGACTGTCAAGAAAAAGACCCTGCTTTATCTGAAGTGTTTATCGTGGAGGGAGACTCTGCGGGTGGTTCTGCTAAACAAGGTCGTGACAGAAAGAACCAAGCAATTATGCCTCTTCGTGGTAAAATTTTGAATGTGGAAAGAGCTCGTTTTGATAAAATGCTCAATTCTGCAGAAATTGGTACAATTATTACAGCTCTTGGTACAGGTATTGGACGTGATGATTTTAATGCAGATAAATGTCGTTATCATAAGATTGTAATTATGACCGATGCCGACGTGGATGGTGCTCATATTAGAACACTGTTACTTACATTCTTTTATCGTCAAATGCCAGAACTTATTGAAAGAGGTTATGTGTATATTGCTCAACCACCTCTTTATAAGGCAAAACGTGGTAACTCTATTATTTACTTAAAAGATGATAGAGAAATGGAAGATTATCTAATCAACGGCGGTTGTGAAGATGCTTATTTGGAAACAGCTGATGGCGAAAGAATTATGGGGCAAGATTTAGTAAACTATGTAGAAAGTACTAAAAAAGCTCGTAACCTTGTTTCTTTATTAAGCATTAAAGCGCCTGAGCATATTGTTGAACAAATGGCAATTTCAGGTTTGTTTGATAAAGAAATTCTAAATGACAAGGTAAAATTAGAACCAGAACTTAATAAATTGGTTGCTCGTCTTGATGATTTAGAAGCTGAATATGATAAGGGATGGAAGTTTGAAATATTAGAAAATAGCAATATTTCTTTCTATCGTACTTTGAGAGGTGTTAAAGAAGAACATATCGTTGGTGCTTCTGTTTTAGATAGTGCTGAAGCTAGAATGCTTAACTCTATGAAAGAATTTTTAGCTAACAATTTTACAAAAACATTGAAGCTTGTGGCAAAAGGTGGTGTTGAGATTGTTGTTGCAGGTCCTGTTACACTTGTTGATGCTATTATGGCACAGGGTAAGAAGGGTATTTCACTTCAACGCTATAAAGGATTGGGTGAGATGAACCCTGAACAACTTTGGGAAACAACTCTTGACCCAGAAGCTCGTTCACTCTTGCAAGTAAAAATTGATCAATTAGAGGAAGCTGATGAAGTGTTCTCTACATTGATGGGTGATGTGGTTGAACCTAGAAAAGAATTTATTCAAGAAAATGCACTTAATGTTGTGAACTTGGATATTTAGTTTTTAGTTTTGATTTTATGAAATCCCTGCAGATTTGTTCTGTGGGGGTTTTTTGTAAATTTTGTCAAAAATAATATTGACAAGGTAGGCAAGTTGTGGTATTTTGTAGTTCTTAAAATGAATTATTAAGATATGTATATATAAAATTCTTCATATCTATTTAAATTTTTTTTTTTATAAAGATGATGCCGTATGTTTAACCGATGCAGAAATGTATCCGTGGAGTGTGAACCGCAACCACGTATAAAAGGAGTCTGGCAAACTTCCAAATTGAACTTTCACTAGGGATATTTGAAATGGTTTTGAGAGATATGAAGAATGTAAGTTTCTGCCATGTGATCAACCGTGCAATCGAGAGTGGTCTTATTACCAGCGAAAGATTGTTTTTTAGCCTTCGCGATAGCGATAAGACACTTGATGTTGGGCTAATAACGGCGGTATATCGCATGAAACCTGATTGGCTCGAGAGTAGGTACAGCAATGTTATGTCGTACGTTACTAAGTGGTATGGTCCTTCTGTTCAGGGAAATGGCAAGTGCCAGTTCTTGCAGTGGATTACTCCTCTTGGACTCGCAGTCATCAAAGGTGATAAGAAACTGGAGAAACTACTCATTCGCCTTGGCGCTGACACCTCATGTGTTGCTGGATTTCTATTCAAGCAATACTCAGCTCAAGAGCTTTTAGAGCTCGTTAGCTTAAGAGGTTAGTAGTCTTCTATCTACACCTAAAAGCCGTCTTTTATAGACGGCTTTTGGTGTTTAAATATGAATTATAATTCTAGTTGCATACTAAGAGAAAAGACTAAGTTGTTTTTTTGATGATGATAAAATTGGATATCAGGTCTTATTGAGATGTTAGAATTTAGTTTGTAATCATAGTATGTTTCGATGATATGTTCTTTAGATGTGGTGTTGTTTGGTTTGTTTATTGAATATGCTATACCAAATTTATCATTTTTGAGGCGATTAAATGGATTTGTGACCAAAACTCCAAAGGAATATGAGTTCTTTATAATAGGATAATTACTTGAAGCTCCATTTAATCTTAAAAATAAGCTATGTTTATTGGTTATATCTTGGGCTAAATATAGCGACCAACCTTGACTGTTGAAAGGAGCTTTTTCAACAGAAGGTTTATCATACAAAACAAGGCTATATGAACCTTGGTATTTGTTTTTGAGTTTTGGTGTGTAATTTACTGATATAAATGATGAATATTTATCAAAATTTTTGAAATGAATTCCATTGGCTAAGGGATTTGTTGCATCAATTGAACCTAAGGAAAGATTAAGGTTTTTGCTTAGCAAAAGGGTTGTATAGGCACCGATGCCTGCTGTTGGGTAAGTGAAGGTTGTATTTTGCGCAAGTGCTGAGTTTAGAAAATAATAGCGTTGTAAATCGCTTGCAATTGGGCTATCAAATTTTGATATTGGAATTTGACCTAAACCTAGTGTTATCCAATTATATTTATTTGGCATAGTATGTGATATATATAATTCATAAAGTTCATTATAATCGTTATCATAATTGTTAAATAGTGTTGAAATGTGTCTTTTTTGCGCAATATCTAGAGGTTTGGTGTTAGAAAATCTTACAATATTGAACGAAAAATCTAGGAACGTTTTTCCGTATTTGGTATTTGAAAGAGCTTTTTTAAAGTATGGCGTTATGAGTGTTCTAGATGTTGTTTGATTTGAAATTTTTTGTATGGAATACGTCGCATCTAGTCCAAAATTTATATTATATTGATTTTGGAGATGTTGCTTTAGAGTGTTGTATTGTTCTAGAAATGGGGTTGCAAAAGCTTTATTTGAAGACAATAAGAGCATAATGCTAAAAAGTAATCTTTTTATCATGATAAAAGTCCTTTTGTTGGATTAGGTAATTAAATATCTAATTTGTTTAAGTGATAATCAACAAGTTCTCCGCCATAACAAACTATGTTTGAAATGCCATAGGATAGTTTTTTTATGTAAAATGTAATTGGAACTCCTTTATAGTGCCATTCTATTCTATCAAAAAACTCGTTGTCTTGATGGATAACATCTGCGTTTTGGCTCATAAATTCGATAACTCTTTTTGCATCTTTTTTTGTTAGAGCGTTTTCTATAATCCACTTAGAGTATGGGTTATCGATTTTTCCATTTAAGGTGTTTAGGTTTAGAGTTTTTAGGCTGATAGTTTTGATGTTTGGGTAAGTATCGATATATTTTTTTATTTCGGCTAGGTATTCATCAAAGCTTTTATGTTTTAGCATAACATAGTTTAATCTAACATTAGCTTTGGAAAATAGTGGAGAGTTAATATAGTCTTTATCATATCCTAAGGTTTTCATATCTTTAGAGCTATCAAAATCAACACGAGTTATTTCAATAATAAAGTCATCTTTGATTAGGTTTAATTTATCCTCTTCAAAGAAGATGTTTCCTGAAGATTGAAAACGTTTTTCATCAAAAATATTTACATTACGAGTAGCGGTTACAACTTTATTGATTGTTTCGTAGCTGTGTAATGATGGTTCGCCATTGCCACAAAAGATAAAGTATCTAAAGCTTATGTCTTTTTCTTTTAGGTATTTAAATTTTGTTTCTAGATCATCTATTTTATCATCATTTAAGTGTAACAAAAACTGCCCATACTGCACAGCCAAAATAACTAAATGGCCTTTAGTTGATGACAAAGTTGATGAACTAGAAAATAAATTCAAATACTTGCAATC
>JAZRAL010000061.1:0-13676 GCA_045634545.1 Alphaproteobacteria bacterium
AAAATAGAGATACCAAGTAAAAAAGGAATTACTATATTTAAAGGTTTTATAAGTAGGAAAGATGAGCAAGATAAACCGAAAAGAAAACATTTTATGAAGGTTAGCTTCTTTTTTTGTTGGTAGTTTAAATAAAAATATATAGAGTAGTAAATTGGAATTAATGTGAGTGTTTCAGTGTTTCCAATAGTGTCAAAATGTGGTGTTAGTGAAAAAACGATTGAAACAATGAAAAAGGAAATAGAGGGAGAGATTTTTAATTGTTTTTTTATAATATTAAAGCCAAATAGCATAGAAAAATATATAATAATTGTTTCTAAGTAATACTGTCCGGTCATAGGATTAATAAAATATCCTAATGCGTGCCAAAAATAGACTATAGGCCCCTTATGATCAAAAACATCTCTATATGGTATATATCCTTCTAAAATTAATTTACCAATATATTGGTAAACAGATGAATCGTAATTATAAAAAGGCATAATTGGTGATTGGCTAAAGACTAAACATATAGTAGCACTAATTAATATAAAATATATATTATAAAGTATGTTTTGTTTTTGATGTGTCATTTTACTTTTTTAAAAGGTTTTTGTTTAATTCTTTTTTGAATGTATTATAATTATTTAGCATATTGGTTGAATAGCCAAGTGGATATAAAAGATTATAATATAGTTTTGCTCGTGCAGTTGGTTTGTATATATTATCTTCTTTAATTAAAAAACCACCATTAACACCGTCTTTTAGTCTTTTTTCAAAAAAATCCTCCATATAAGTGGTTGATATTTTATTTTGAGGATATGATTGATGTTCTACAGCATAAAAAAATATAAAAGTAGATAAAGATCTATCTACAGCAAAAGGAGCTAAAAAAATGAAAGCAAAACCTATGCCAATGTATGAAATATATACTAAAAAAGTTTCAAATGCAGTTTTGTGTTTTAAGTAATAAATTATTGAACCTATTATTGATGTAGAAATGATAAATAAGGGGGTATATAATAAAATAAAACCAGAACCATTAGTGAAATAGCAATATAATAAAGCTATCAGGATTGTAATATACAAAATGCCGGATAAGGTATACGTTATAAACTTATTCAAGAAGTTATTTGATATCATATTTTTTCCTTAAGCACTATAGTTAAAGTACCAAATAAATAGAGCTTACTTTTAAGCATAAGTTTATTGAAAACTAAAATGTTTAATAAATGTATAATATTTTGTATGTATATGTTTTTTTTATAGAAAAATGGCTTTTATTATCTTGATTTGAATAATGAAGCAAAAAGTTGTTGTCTTTTTTTTCTTTTTTGTGCTCGTAATTGTTTTTCGTATTGGCGACGAACTACTTTGGATAGTTTATCAGCTCTTTTATTGTAATATGATAAAATCGTACCATCTCTGTAATGTTCTTTAATCCACATAATGTTTCCGTTGATTTTGGACATGTGTTCTCTTATTTGATTTATGATTAATCTTTCTTTTATTTTTGTTGAGCCGGTTCTTATTGCGCTAATTGCATACCAGCTATCTGTTAGGATTGTTAAATGTTTTACTCCTAAATAACGCACATCATCTAGTGCATATAAAATTGCGCATAGTTCTGCAGTATTGTTATCTGATTCATCAATAACCATTCCTTTTTTATAGATTTCTCTATCTCTTGCATCTGTTACAATAAAGGCGATACCTGAAATGTTTTTTCGTTGGCTTGCATCGGTATATATTCGCATTTTATTCCTTTTTATGGTTATTAAAAAACAATAGATATATAATTGTATACAAAAGTTAGGGTTTTGTCAAATTAAACATACGTTTTTTTATTAAAAATTTAAATTTTATGTAAGGTGTTTATATTTTGGTAACTTATGGTTATTTATTGTAAGGTGTGGAATCTTGTTTTAGGAGATGAATTGTGATATTTTCATTATCGCCAGCAGTTATTGCAAGTATTGTTTTAATATGTAGCTATGTGGTGCTTTTTTCTGAAAAGTTGAATAGAGCAGTTGTTGTGATGCTTGGTGCGGTTGTTATGATTTTACTTGGTGTATTATCATATGAAGAGGCATTAAAAGGTATAGATTTTAATACAATTGCGCTTTTAATTGGCATGATGATTATGGTTGGAATTATGGAAAAAAGCGGTGCATTTCAATATGCGGCGGTAAAATCAGCTAAAATAGTTAAGGCAAATCCAAGAGGAATTTTGGCTGTTCTTGGAATTGTAACTGCGGTATTATCTGCTTTTTTAGATAATGTAACAACAGTACTTCTTATAGTTCCAGTTACAATAGAAATAACAAGAAAACTAAAAATAAACCCATATCCATTTTTGTTAATGGAGATTTTTTCATCTAATATTGGCGGTACAGCAACACTCATTGGAGACCCTCCTAATATTATTATTGGTGGGGCGTTGGGGCTTTCTTTTTTGGATTTCTTAAAAGAATTATCGCTAATTGTTGCGATAAATATGGGGATTTTGATATTTGTTTTTGATGTTTTAGTAGGAAGAAAGTTAAAAGCAAGTGTCAAGTCTAAAAAAGAAGTCATGTCAATTAATGAGATAGATTGTATAACAGATTTTAGACTACTTTGGATATCGCTTGGTGTTTTAGGGGGCGTGATAACAGGATTTATTATTGGTGAACATTTTCATATTCAAAATGGTACAATATCTTTGTTTGGTGCATCTTTTATGTTGGCTTTATATACTATTGGTAAAAAGCATGCAGAACGCGATAAAATGGTTGAAGATGCATTTTCTCTTGTTGACTGGACTACAATATTTTTCTTTACAGGACTTTTTGCTCTTGTTTATGGTTTGGAAGTAACAGGGGTTTTAGAATATTTAGGCGATAAGGCATTAATGCTTGTTGAGGGAAGTATTAAAAAAACAACATATTTAGTGTTATGGAGTTCTGCGATATTGTCTGCAATTATTGATAATATACCATTTGTTGCAACAATGATTCCAATGCTTAAAACCATGGAAGAGGCTATGGGTGGAAGAGAAGTTATGATGCCTGTTTGGTGGGCTTTGTCGCTTGGTTCTTGCTTTGGTGGCAACGGTAGCTTGATAGGTGCATCAGCTAACGTGATTGTGGCGGGAATAGCATCACGAGAAGGGCATCCGATTAATTTTATTAAGTTTTTATTGTGGTCTGTTCCGGTTATGATTTTTTCGGTTATTACAGCAAGCATCTATTTATATGTGGTTCATTTTATGTAGAGGAAAGTATTAAGTAATGCAGACGGCGGACTTTATTTTTGGCATATCTTCTCAAACTATTGCACTTGTTGTAATGGGAATGTGTTATTTACTTTTGTTTACAGAAAAATTAAATAGAGCAATTATTACAATTATGCTTGGCGCTATTCTTGTAATGCTTAATATTATTCCTCAAGAACTGGCTCTTAAAGCAATAGATTTTAATACAATATCTCTTCTTATTGGGATGATGATTATTGTTAATATTGCAGAGCGTTCAGGAATGTTCCAGTATGTTGCAATTTGGGGGGCAAAAAAGGTTAGGGCGCATCCGTTATGGATTATGGTGATGCTTGGTTTGGTTACGGCTATTTTTTCTGCTTTTTTAGATAATGTAACAACGGTACTTCTTATAGTTCCAGTTTCGCTTCAGATTGCAAATAAATTAGAGGTTAATCCATATCCTTATTTGCTCATTAATATTTTTGCGTCAAATATTGGGGGGACGGCGACACTTATTGGTGATCCGCCTAATATATTAATTGGCTCTTCTTTGGGACTAGGTTTTACAGAGTTTTTGATTAATCTTACACCTGTTATTGTGGTTATTTTAATTGGGCTTGTTTTGATGTTTGTTTATTTTTGGAAAGAAAGCCTTAAAACAACTATGAAAAATAGAGCAGTGGTTATGGGAATTAATGAAAAAGATGCAATAAGTGACTGGAAGTTATTAAAAATCTCGTTGTTTGTTTTGATGCTTGTAATTAGTGGTTTTGTTGTTGCTGAGCATATAGGGCTAAATAATGGTTTTATTGCATTGATAGGGGCTTCAGTTATATTGTTTTTATATAGTTTTGGCTATTCTCACCAGAAAAGAGATGAGAATGTTGAAGATGTGTTAAACCATGTTGACTGGACTACTATATTTTTCTTTATTGGTCTTTTTGTGATTGTTGGAGCTTTAGAAAATACAGGCTTTTTGCACAAAATGGGGGAATATTTTATAAAGATTACAGATGGTAGTATAAAAAAGAGCGTATTTATTATATTAAGTGTATCGGCGGTATTTTCTGCGATGGTTGATAATATACCATTTGTTGCAACAATGATTCCGATGCTAAAGACTATGGAGGAAGCAATGGGTGGCAGAGAAGCTATGATGCCTGTTTGGTGGGCTTTGTCACTTGGTGCATGTTTGGGTGGTAATGGTACGCTAATTGGCGCTTCTGCAAACGTGATTGTGGCAGGTATTGCAGTTCGCTCAGGTAGACCTATAAGTTTTCTTAGATTCCTTATTTGGTCAATACCTGTTATGGTATTGAGCGTAATGATTGCCGGTGTATATTTATATATTAAATATTTTATTTAGGCACGAAGTCTTCTTTGTCTTGCTTCATATAAACTAGCTATTGGTGCTTGGTTATCCCCTTGTGTATTAGGGGTAAGCATTACTTTTTTAGCTTTAGTTTTTGATGCTTTAGTTTTTTCTTTATGGGCGTTAATTTTTTGACGAATTTCATCGGTTGGCAATTTTAGTGTTTTTGCGTTGTTATCCGTAGGAGCATTGCTTTGTTTTTCTTGGCCTTTATCTTGCGCTTGTTCTTGTTGATTTTCTTTTGAAGGAGGGGGGGAAGATTTTTTTCGTTTTATTTCTTCTCTTGCTAGGTGCATTATTTCTTTGTTGTCTTTTGCCCATTCTTTATTTTCTTCAACAAATTTATCATATTCAGAGTTTTTTTGTTGTTTTTCTTCTTCTGTTTTAGCATTTAGAATAGCATTTACCATTGCATTTGTTTTTTCAAATAGATGCATGGCATATTTTAATTTTTGATATTGTTTTTGGTCTTCTATCATAATTTTTTTATCGTTTTCTCTTGTTTCTTTAATAGCTTTTTTTCTTTCTTCATCACTAAGGTTAGGGTCTTTTAGTATAGCTTCTCTTTTGCATCTATTTTCCCATAAATCTTCGGCAGCTTCAGGAGAGTAGCCTTTTTCTGTAATGCTTTTTATATATTTTACTTTCTCTTTTTCTTCGTCTATTGAATTTTTTGGAGTAGTGTTTTGTGCTTTATCTGTTGTATTAGTCATCTTTTTTCTCCTATTCATTTAAACCAAAACGATCAAATGCATTTTGTATAGCTAAATCGCTTATTTTGTTTGCTTTTTGGGGGGTAATTACTTTATCTAACTCTTCTCTAACAAGAGCCTCTTCTTTTGATTGAGGTTTTTTGTTTTTTCTAATATTTACACGAATATTAAGTTCTTTAATTTTTTCGAAGGCACTTTGTCTTTCTATATTTTTTTCAATTTGAGACATTAATGCAGAGTATTCTTGTCTTAACTCTTCATCTTTAACTTGATTTAAGTGGAGTTCATAATCTTTTCTAGCTTGGATTGTTTGTTTTGTGTATTTAGCTAAATCTTTTATTCTTTTTTGTTTTTGCTCTTCGGTTAGTGTTTCTTCATCTATTGAGGCTAATCTGTTAAAATTAGTTTTGGATCTAAAATAAGTTTTAATTTGGTGTAATACAAATTTTTCTGGTTGATGTTCTTTCCAGTCGTCGTTGATTAACTTGCAGTCTTCTTTACGGGTTTCACGCCATATTGCTTTTCCTTTGGGTGTATTTATTTCTTCTGTTTCAATTAATTTTTTACGTCTATTTGAGTTATATTGTAAGTTTGCAGCAGTTTCAAATTGATAGTTACCATTATCCATAAGGTCGCTAACTCTTTTACAACTTTCAGGGTCATTTATGATGCTATCATAAACAAATGCAGTTAGTTTAGTGCTATCATATGGGATTTGTATCATTATAGCTTGTTCTATTTCTATAATAAACTTATCTAAAGGTTCGTGGCCATTATATATTTCTTGTGGTAATTTATCTTGATATATATTTTTAATCCACTCTGGGACCATAGACCATATTTTGTAGTTTTTTTCATGTCTAGAGCAAATGGCTGTTATTATATCATCCTTTACATCGGCGCTTGATATTTTTAACAAATCATCAGGGCAATTTGCTTCTAGGAATCTTTTAAAGTCTTCTGAAACTTGTCCCATTTTTAAGCTCCTTTTAAAAGATTATATAAAAACTAAGGGTATTCTATCATAATTTTTAAAAGTCGTCAAATGAAATTTATTTATCAAAAAATAGGCCTTGTTTGATACGAGTAAAAATGGATGTTTTTTCTTTTTTTTCTTTTATGGCATCAAGGATTTTGTATTTTATGATAAAGTGTGATTTTTTTTCTGCTATATCTATGGCGGTGAGGCCTGATTTGTTTTTTATCAATGGGTTGGCATTGTTTTGTAGTAAAATATCTACAATATCTTCATAGCCGTTACTTGCTGCAAATATTAAAGCGGTATTGCCGTTATCATTTTGCGCATTAATATTTGCGCCTCGTTCGATTAAAAGTTTGGCAAGTTCTGTATTGTGGTTACTGCAAGCATGCATTAAAAATGTTGTGTTTTTGTTTTTTTCTGGGGTGTTTATATCAAATCCTGAATCAATAATAAAGCTTGCTATAGAAATGTTTGGGTGTGAATTTCCACACATTTCTTCTAGAAGAGAGTAGCCTGTTGAGGTTCTATCTATAATGTTTGCACCGTTTTTTATAAGGGTTTTTACTATAGGAATATTATTTACTCTACATGCTAAAATGATGGGGGTTTGACCTGAATTATCTTCTTGGTTAATGTTTATTTTTTTTTCAATAAAAAAATCAACTAATTCTTTTTTGCCCCAGTAGCAAGCTTGATGCATGACAGACCACTTAAGAGGAGGGGTTTGGGGGGTTATATCTGCACCATTTTCGATTAAGAGTTCTACAAGCTCTTTGTTGCCTTTTTGTATTGCTATAAATAAAGGGTAGTCTCTGCTTGTTCTGTCGTATGTTGCTAAAATATTTAAGTTAGCTCCTTGATTGATTTTGTTTTGAATATCTGTAATAGATGAAGGGGTTTTGTAGATTAAGTTAGCTAGTTCATTGGTTAATTTTTGTTCTTCTTCGGGAGATATTTTTTCTTCAATACCGCCATTTTCTATTAAATATTTAGAAACTTTGTTAAGGTTACTTTCTTTTGCATGGCAAAGAATGGATTTTCCTTTGTGTTTGGTGTTTATATCAGCACCAAGAGTTATAAGCATTTGAACTTTTGCAAGTATAACATCTTCTTTTAACGAGGTTTTGGTTGTTAAAAGCTCTATTATTTGTTTTTCTAAAATGTTATCGTTTGACATTATTATCTCCCTTACTAATGTGAGTATTTTATCATTAATTTTAGATGATTGCAAGCGATATTTGTAACAAAAGAGTCATAAAAAAAGTTCTTGCAGTGCGGTGAAAAATATGTTATGATTAGTTAATGTTTGAGTAACAAGGAGAAGAAAAATGGCTGTGGAGAATAAAGAGTTAATCAAATATGTAAATAGTAGATTAAGTGAAATTTCAGGATTAACAAAAGATGCTAGCAAAACAATAGCTGATTTTGAGGCGATTTTTGATGATATCTATGCTAATCTTCCAACAAATGATGCGTCAGCTAAAAGTGCTCTTGAAAGAATAAATGAAGCAAAGCAACGTCTATTTAGCTCAAGAAAAGATTTATTTGTAGATGAAGAAAGCAGAAAAAGTATTGAAGAAAAATATCAAGAAGCAAAAGAAAAGCGTTTGAATGGTAATAAGACTTCTACTTTAAGTGATGTGGAGCAAACTAATGATAATACTCAGCCAACTGTAGATGATAATGCTCAGTCTGCTCCAGTAGTAGAAGCTGAAAGTGAAGTTGAGTTTGTTGATTATGAAGATGTAACAAATGAAGGTGAAGAAGCTGAAGAGCCTCAAAATGAAGGTGAAGAAGTTGAAGAACCTCAAAATGAAGGTGAAGAAGTTGAAAAATCAACAAAAGATAAAATAAAAGAAATTGCAGATAATTTGATTTTGAGAAATGAAGAAACAGGTCAAGAAGTTAGAGTTAGTGAATTTGGTGATGAAGTTATAGAAAAAGCTGCTGATATTTATGATAAATATCCAAGTACCAAAGATTTAGAAGAATTAAATAAAAAACTTGAAGGTGGCGATTTTTCTGAATTTGAAGGGGTTGACTCCAAGGATATTGTAAATATTTTATATACAGCTCGTATTTATGCAAACTTTGTAGAAACAACTTCTCGTGGTATGGAAGATAATGTGTTTGTTGGAGTTACACCAACAGACAAAGAATTGCAAACACTTAGTTTTATTGAAAATAAAGCTCCTAAAAAATCACTTTATCAAGCAGTGATGAGTGAAAAACCTGAAGTTGCATTAATGTCTGTTGAAGATACTCTTTTAGCAAATAAATATTTTGTAACAGACAATAAAAACGAAGAAGATAAAGCAAAATGCAAAGAAATTATTGATGGTGTAATGAAACATCATCTAGAAAATATTATTAAAGATGGTAAGCAAGTTACTCCTGATAATGCAGTTGCTTTGATGGCGATTTGCATGAGTTGTAATGACCCTGCTCTTAGAGATTTGGTAGAAAATGCAAAGCGTGCTATTTATGAGGCATTAAAAGAATATGATAGAGAGCATTTTGGTGGTTTATCTGCAGAAGAATTAGCTAAAAATTATGAAGCTCTTCAAAAAGATGCAAAAAAGTTTAATCCATTTACGGTAGAAAAATCTGAAGATGATGCTTTTGATTTAACAAAAATGGCATTTACTGATAAAAATGGCAATGTAATAACAAATAAAAAAGAAATTGAAAAATACCAAGATAGTATTGTGGCCGTTGCTCGTGAACAAGCTTGTCAAAGTTTGGTTAAAAATGGTAACTATACTCCAGAAGAATTAAATGGAGCAATTAAAGATGCAACATTTAGAATTATTACAGCATCATCTCCTGTTAGCAAAGATGGTGTATGTGTTGTAAATGTTAATAATTTAGCATCAACAATTGCAAATCCACAAGTTGAAAATGAAACATTTAAAAATCGTGTATGGCAAAAATTTAATAATACTAAGTTTGCAAAAGCGGTTAAAAAGCGTGTTGATAATATTGATAAAAAATTAACAGACCGCTTTGGTGATAAATATGTAAAAGCAAAGAAAGTTATTAAATTTGTTGCAAAAACTACTTCAAGTGTTGCAAAAACATCTGCATTATATGCAGCAGCAGGTCTTGTTCCTGGTGGTACAGCTGTTCTTATGGGATACAATCTTTATAAGAACTGGAAAACCATTGGTCCTCAATTAAGAGATAAGGAAAAATCTTTTGCTCAAAAAGCAGGTATTATTGCTGCTACAGGTATAACTTCTGCTTTAACTCTTACAGGTATTGGGGCAGGTCTTGGCTTAAATGTTCAAAACTTGGCAGAGGCAGGAATTATTTCTCCAGAAGCTATTGGTGCAACTATGACAGGTATCGGTAAGGCTGCTCGTATGGGTATTGTTGCTGGTGCGGCTGTATTACCAAATGCTATGGAGAGTTTAAGTCTTAAGCTTAAACAAAGAAAGTTAGATAAAGCTTTAAAGAATGTTGAAAAGCTTAAAGATAAAGATGGTAATCCTTTAAGTCCAGAAGAAAAAGCTAAAAAAATTAATGAGATTATGCAGGAGCAAAAGAATTTAAAAGCCAAACAGAATGCAAATCTTAAAGAAATGGCAACCAAGGGTGTTGGTGTATTAGGTGGTATGGCTTGTGCTCAACTTATATCTCCGATGATTAATGAACAAGTTCATGAGATGGCTGAAAAAGCTGAAAGTACATTAGAGGCAGCAAAAGGGGTTGCTAGAAGTGGTACTAATGATTTTAGTGATAGACCATCTCCATTACAACCTGAAGAAGGTGAAAAGTGGGAGCCAAAATCACCATGGAAAGAAATGAACGAAAAATATGGTTTTTATGATAGAGATGGTGATGGAAAGGTTGACGCTCCATGGTCTGATGCAGCAAAAGATGCTAATGCCGTAAATGAAGCTAATGCTGCAGAAGAAGCATCAAAGACAGATTCAGCAGAACAGAGAACTCCTGATGATGTAGCAGGAAAAATGGATGCTAAGAATTTAGAAGCTGCAAAAGTTTCTGGTTCAAGTGGTTTAGGTAATGAATCATCATATGATCATACAGTTCGTCATCTAGATAATTTAGGTGATAGCCGTATTACAGATACAGCTCAAATGGCTGAAAACTTGTGTGAAAACTTTGGTGATAAAGCTAATCTTGCAACTATTGCTTGTAAGATGGCTCCATATGCTCTTCAAGCAGAATTGGGCTTGGAATTACCAGAAGGGGCTAATCCTACTTCATACCAAATGCTTAACTATATTGCAGAGCATGATTTAACACCAGAGCAACAAGCAAAATTTGATCAATTTTTAGAGAAGAATTTTGATGGCTCAAGATTTAGAACAGAAAACTTCCCAGATTGGAGTAAACCAGCTCAAGTACAAGAAACTCCAGGTGCAGGAAAAGAGCCTGAAGTTAAAGAAAATGGTGATACTAAAGTGAACGTTAATGTTAATGGTCAAGATGGTCAAACAGTAAAAGTTAATTCTGACAAAATTCCTCAAGAAGTTGGGCAAGATTATAATATTAACGTTAATGTTAAAGTTTCTCAAGATGGAATGCCTGTTGAACAAATATTGGATATGAATCCTCAACCACATTATCAAAATGTTCAATATCAAGGTATGACACCGCAAGATGTATATGCATTGGAGAGAGGGTATGTGCCAGCTCCAGAATTTGCAAGAGGATTAGATGTTGATGGTAATTTTAATGGTACATTTAAGGGATATCATCCAATGACATATATTAATCCTGATACAGGTAGAGTGTTGTATTTACCAAGAGATATGGTTACAGATAAAGATGCTATAGCAGATTTATCCATTTCTAATGCTAAAGCTTGCATGAGAGTTGATGGTCATATGTATAATAACAGAAATGGTAGTTACTATGGTGGAGTTAGACATATGTATCCTGGTGGTTTAGGATATGGTGGTTCAGAAATTGCTTATGAAGCAAGTAGAGAAACTAAGTTTTGGAATACTCTTAATAAAATTAATGCAATATCCCAAACTGTTGGAGATGTTGCACATGATGCATCTCGTGTTAGTCGTGATGTATCTCGTATAGTTCATGACATTCAAAGTTGGAAAAGATAAAACTTAAAACATGAAGCTAAAATAAAACCCCGTTTTGATGCGGGGTTTTATTTTTAGTAAATTTATTTATTAGTCTTTATTTAGTTCATATAAAGCGATGGCTGCTGCTGTTGAAACATTTAAGCTTTCAACGTTTGATGATATTGGAAGTTTAACAGCTAAATCGCAATTTTCTTGAACTAATCGGCGCATTCCTTTGCCTTCAGATCCCATTACAATGGCAATTTTACCGGATTTGTTGATTTTATCTATGGTGGTTGTGGCATAGCCATCCATTCCCATTACCCAGAAATCATTTTCTTTTAATAATTCTATGGCACGACTTAGGTTTGTTACTCTTGAAATTGGTA
The DNA here is from genome assembly GCA_045634545.1 of Alphaproteobacteria bacterium. GTDB lineage: Bacteria > Pseudomonadota > Alphaproteobacteria > RF32 > CAG-239 > CAG-267. The sequence goes on from JAZRAL010000061.1 coordinate 11,725, forward strand.
CAAATTCTATTGTGCCTGCAGATGCTTTTACCATAGAGCCAGATTCTAGTGGTGAATTTTTATCTTGTACGATTAGACCAAGTGTGTCAAAGGCAGCACAAGAACGAATGATTGCGCCAATGTTTTGTGGGTCTGTTACTTGGTCTAGGATTAAAATATGGCATTTATCTTTGTTATTTGAGAGTGCTACTAAATCTCTTATGTCATAAGTTTCTAGGCGATTACAATAAAGTGCAAATCCTTGATGCACTGCATCTTTGGGGAGTATTTTATCAATATCTTTTTTATCAACTATGGAATATGAGATATTTTGTTTGAGGTCATCTATTTCAGCTTTATTTTCTTTTGTAATCAAAAGTTTTTTTATTATTCTTTTAGGGTTTGATAGGGCGCTAATTACAGCATGGCGACCATAGATTATATGCTCACTTGTTGAGCTTTGATGATTGGTTTCTTTTTTAAAGTTTTTTTTCATCTTTTATAAGACCTTTCTTAATATACCATTTTGTTGTTCTAATAAAGATAGAGCTTGTTTATATGTACACTCTTTTTTTATCATTACGCAAGCTATTTTTACATCGTTTTTTGATTTTTTTAAATATTTTGCTGCAGTTTTTTGGTCTACATCACATATTTCTGATATTATGCGCAGAGCTCTGTCTACAAGTTTTGTGCAAGATGTTTGTAGGTCTATCATATAATTACCATAGGTTTTGCCGATTTTTATCATTGAGGCAGTTGATAGCATGTTTAAGACCATTTTTTGAGCTGTTCCCGATTTCATACGGCTTGAGCCGGTTACAACTTCTGGTCCAACTGGGGTTATGATAGTGATGTCAGAAAATTCTTTTAGTTTAGCATTAGGGTTTGAGGTTATGCCAATAGTTGTAGCATTTTGTTTTTTAGCTTGTTCTAAAATGGTTAGGACATATTGAGGATTTCCTGATGCAGATATTCCAACAACGACATCTTTTGATGTGGGGTTAAATTCGTTTATGTGTTTTAGGCCTTCTTCAATAGAATCCTCTGCGCCTTCTATAGAATTTTTTAAGGCATAATCGCCACCTGCGATATAACCTGTTACCATTCCCTTTTTAGCAGAAAAAGTTGGCCAGCACTCTGAGGCATCTAAAACGCCTAGTCTTCCTGAGGTTCCTGCACCAAAATATGCTAAGCGACCATCGTTTAAAAATGCTGATGAAATTATATCTACAGCTTTAGTTATTTCAGGAATCGCTTTTTCAACAGCCAAGGCAACGAGTTTATCTTCGTTGTTTATGGTGGTTATAATGTCTTTTGTTGACATCAAATCGATGTTTGAACTATTGGAATTTGAGTTTTCTGTTAAAATATTTGCCATAGTTATCTCTTTCTTTTTACGTGATAAAAAAATGTTATCAAAAAAACTTTAATATTTAATAAAAAATTTGTTGACATTAACTAAAAAATACGTTTTTATTGCCTTTGTCAGGTTGGAAAACAAATGTTGTAAAAGAGTGTTAACAGATGTTTTCTCCCCAAAACGATTTTAGCGGAGGGGTGGCAGAGCGGTCAAATGCAACGGACTGTAAATCCGTCGACTTTCGTCTACGAAGGTTCGAATCCTTCCCCCTCCACCAGTTAATTTCGTTGTTAATAAAATAGGTTTTTGTTTGAGAGTTTTTTGTTTGAGCGGGTGTAGCTCAATGGTAGAGCAGAAGCCTTCCAAGCTTATGACGAGGGTTCGATTCCCTTCACCCGCTCCAAAATTTCCCTTTCATACTTAAATCTTCTCGAAACACAATATTTTAGGATGTAAAGAATATGGCAAAAGAGAAGTTTGAACGCAGTAAGCCACACTGCAACATTGGAACTATCGGTCACGTTGACCATGGTAAAACAACATTAACAGCTGCTATTACAAAAGTATTGGCAGAAGCTGGTTCATCTGAGTTTGTAGATTATGCAAACAT
>JAZRAL010000062.1:0-35446 GCA_045634545.1 Alphaproteobacteria bacterium
AGGCTTCAGAAGCCATGTTCAATTCAAAGGTTTGCTCATCAAGGGCAAGTATCAAGATTTTTTTGATACTTTCATCATACGCAAGGCCGTTTTTTATCTGTCTTAAGATAAAATCGGCAGGGGTGTAGGTTGAACACATAAAAATAATTATTTTTTAATTGTTAAACATAAAAGTATTTTTCTTTTGGTTATATTAATTATAAAATATTTTAAATCAATAGGCTTTTTTTGTCGAATTATACAGAAAGTTGTTGCAAAATAAAAAAAAAGGCGTAAAGTTGTCCAAGAATGTAATTCTAAGAATTTAATATTAACATTGTAAATATGGAGAATAAATCAGATGAAACAGTTAGCCGGAGCAATCAGAATCGGTTGGGTTATCGAATATAAAGGTAAACCATGGACAATTACAAAAGCTCAACACATTAAACCTGGTAAAGGTGGTGCGTTTATGCAAGTTGAAATGAAAGCTGTTGAAGAAGGTACTAAAACTAATGAACGTTTTAGAACAGAAGATAGCGTAGAAAAGATGATGGTTGAAGATAAAGACTGTCAATTTTTATTTGAAGATGGTACTGGCTTAACATTTATGGAATGTGAAACATTTGAACAATTCTCTATGCCTGCAGATATTTTAGGCGACTCTAGACCATTTTTAACAGATGGTATGGTTGTTCGTATTTCTCATATTAATGATAGACCTATTTCTGTTCAACTTCCACAACAAGTTATTTGTACTGTTGTAGAAACAGAGCCTGTTATTAAAGGTCAAACAGTTACTTCTTCTTATAAACCTGCTATTTTGGATAATGGTGTTAGAATCGGTGTTCCTCCATTTATCGCAACAGGTGAAAAAATTGTTGTTGGAACAGCTGAAGCAAACTATGTAGAAAGAGCAAAATAATGGCTTATATTTCACCAATGCTTACCAATGTGGTTTCTGCGGTTAAAAAAGTTGCTGTTAATCTAAATCGTGATTTTAGTGAAATAGAACGTTTGCAGACATCAATCAAGGGAAGTTTAGACTTTACTCGTATTGCGTTTGATAAAATGCAAAAAAGTGTAATTGCTGAATTTTCTAAATATGGTGAAGCATATCCAGTTATTTTTGCAGATAAAAATCCTCAAGGTTTGAACTCTTATTTAAGCATTTCTATTATTGACGGATTGGTTAACTTTGCACATGGAAATCCAGAGTTTGCAATAAGTGCTGCTCTTGTTGATAATGGAATAGTTTTGTGTGGTGTTGTTTATAATCCAGCACGTGATGAACTATTTTTTGCGGAAAAAGGTAAAGGGGCTTATAAAGAAGGCTTTAGAAGTCATGAAAGATTACGTGTTTCTGCGAAACAAGATCTTGAAGGTGCTTTGATTGCGGTTAAACCAGATGTAAATGATAAAGACGCTTCTTATAAACTAATTAATAACGTTATTGGTGCAACTGGTGATGTTAGAGTTAGTGGTGCGGTTGCTTTGGATTTAGCATATGTTGCAAGTGGTAAACTTGATGGTGTTATTGCTCCTAATGCAATGCGTGGCAGTATAACAGCTGGTGCTTTACTTGTTAAAGAGGCTGGCGGTATGGTGCTAGATATTGACCAAAAGGATACTCGTACAGAAGATATGCAAATGGTTTTAAATAGTGGTAATTTAATGGCTGTAAACTTTAATTTAAGTCAAAAAATTGCTAAGATTTTAAAATAGTTTAAAAAAAAGAAAAATTATACTTGCATTATATAAAAGTGTAGTGTATAAGGTACGCAAAATTTTGTATGATGCTAAAATATTGGAGATAACAATGAAAAAAGGTATTCACCCAGACTATCACAAAATTACTTATGTAATGACAGATGGTAGTGTTAAAGAAGTTAACTCAACTTGGGGTAAAGAAGGCGATAAAATGACTTTGGAAATTGATCCAAAATCTCATCCAGCTTGGACAGGTGTTCACCGTATGGTTGACTCTGGTGGTCAAGTTGGTAAATTTAACGCTAAGTTTGCTAAGTTTGGTTTGAAATCTGGCAACTAAGTTAAGAGTTAAAAGAATAAAAATAAGACCTGTATGTTAAATACAGGTCTAAATTTTAACAAAAAATAAAAACTGTTGTAGAAAAAATGATATTAGGCTTGTATGTAATACAAATTAAGGTTAGTTTTTAATAAAATAGTTTTTAAGTTTTTTATTTTAAGAAAGGATGATGAAATGACAGCACCTTTAATGCCTAAGGCAACAGCCGTATGGTTGGTTGAAAATACAACATTAACATTTAAGCAAATTGCTGATTTTTGTGAACTTCATGAACTTGAAATTCAAGCAATTGCAGATGGTGATATTGCATATAATATTTTGGGCGTTAGTCCTATTTCTAATGGTCAATTATCTAAAGAAGAAATTGCAAGATGTGAAGCTGATGAAAAAGCAAGTTTAGAAGCTTTGCCATTAGAAAAAAATGTTAAGGAAAGAAATGCTAAAGCTAAAAGAGTTCTTTCTCCAACACAACGTGCTGAAAAGCCAAATGCTATTTTGTGGATTTTGAAAAATTGTCCTGAAGTTATTGATTCTCAAATCTGTAAACTTATTGGTACTACAAAACCAACTATTAAGTCTATTAGAGAAGGAACACATAGTAATCAAGCTAACCTTCGTCCAGTAAACCCAATGGCTGTAGGTCTTTGCTCTGAAAAAGACTTAGAGAAAGCTATGCGTATTTCTCAAGAACAAACAGAGTTGAAAGAAAATAAAGGTAAAAAGAAAAAAGCAACTAAAGCTAAAAAAGAAACAAAAAAAGAAAAAGCCCCTAAGGCTAAAAAAGAAACAAAAGCTAAAAAAGAAACAAAGGCTAAAAAGTAATATTGTTTCTTTTTATAAAAAAAAAGCTCTCCAATTGAGGAGAGCTTTTTGTTTTGATGCTAAGTTATTTTATAAGGTTTTGTATTTGTTTATAAAGATTTTTAGAACCCCAGTTTATAGAACCTTGAATTGTTGCTACCTTTTTGCCAGATTTATCCATTATAACAGTATATGGGGTTGTGCCTATTCCAAGTTTTAATGAGAGAGAATTATCGGTGTCACTATAAAATGGAATGGAAGGTGCACCATATTTTGTTAAGAATGTGCGTTCTGTTTTGAAGTCATCCCATTCTTTAGATGATGATACAAGTTTTATTGATATATTATCGTTTTGAGCCTTTTTATATAATTTTTCAAGGTCTTTCATTTCTTTTAGGCATGGGTAACAACTTTGTGACCAGAAAACAAAAATTGTTAAATCTGATGAGGTGTTAAGTATTGGTGATGAGTTGTTGTTTTCATCAACAAGTGATACGCTTGGCATAGGGACAGGATATTGTAAAACATATAATCCTTTTGGGTGAGTGTATGAATATGCATTTGTTGCAATTAGAGTTAAAATAAATAAAATTTTACAAAAGAGTTTCATTGCTTGTTTCCTGTTAATTACTTTTAAATCTTTTTTTGTTATTGATAAAGTTGATATAAGATCAAACTAGGTTTATTCAACATATAGGATAAAAAATGAAATATTTAGTTAAATTTTTAATGATTTTTTCAGTATTTTTTTTGATGATGTATGTGAGTGGTTGCGGAAGAATATCCCAAAATGTTCCTATTGAAGGAAGTGGATATCCACATTCATATCCAAGATATTAAATTTGATAGTAAAAGAGGACAGAGCTTATGGATAACAATAATAATGATTTTTCTGATGAAATGATTCCTTATGTGGAATTTGCAGAAAATGCAAATGAAAGAACTCCTTGTATTTTGGTACTTGATTGTTCTGGTTCGATGAGAGGTGAGCCTATTAAACAATTGAATACAGGTCTAGAAGCATTAGAAAAAGAATTAAAAGAAGATATTGATGCAAGTTCAAGAGTTCAATTACTTGTTATTAAAGCTTATGGAAAAGATGATGCAGATGTATCTGCGGACTGGGTAGATGCAATGAATTTTAATGCCCCAGTTATGGAAGCAAGTGGTTTATCACCAATTGGTAAAGCTATGGAACTTGCGCTTCAAAAAATAGAAGAACAAAAGTGTTTGTATGATAGCTGTGGTGTTACTTCAAAAAGACCTTGGATATTTTTGATTAGTGATGGTGAACCAACTGATTATGGTTGGGAACTTGCTGCAGAAAAATGTAGAATAGCACAGCAAAATAAAAAAGTTGTAGTTCACGCTGTTGGAACTCAAGGTGCAAATTTAGAAAAGCTTGCTAAGTTTTCAATTATGGCACCTAAAAGACTTAGTGGGTTAAAGTTTACAGAATTTTTCTTGTGGTTATCAAGAAGTGTGTCTTGTATTTCAAGAGCAGCACCAAATATGCCAGATATTTTAGATGATATTGAGGGCTGGCATGAAGAAAACGCTTGATAGCATCAGAGTTATTGCAACTAAAATTACCGGTAGTCTTCATTTGGCAAAAAATACACCTTGCCAAGATTTTTATAGCTATGCGTGTAATGGTAATAAATTAGTTGCGGTGGTTAGTGATGGAGCAGGGTCTGCAAAATATGGTAAAATAGGTGCAAAGATTGTTTGTGAAACTTTGGTAAATGTGCTTATTAATACACCATATAAAGATGTTGAAACTGGCGTTAAAAAAGCAATAGAAATTGCTCGTTCAAAGCTTGTTATTCATAGACTAAATAAGAGTAAATCAGAAAAAGAAATATTAAATTTTTCGGCAACTGTTGTTGGTGCTTTTTATCATAAAAATAGAGGAATGTTTTTCCATATTGGAGATGGGGCAGGGGTTGCACTTTATTTAGATGGAAAAGCTGTTGATTATACAATATCAAGACCTCATAACGGCAGTTATTCTTGCGAAACATTTTTTTATACAATGAATAATTGGGAAAAGAATTTACGCTTTACAGCAATAGATAAAGCATCATCATTGTTTTTGATGACAGATGGAGTTACAGGTTTTGCTTTGAGTTCTGATATGGCAAGGTTAAAGTGTGGTTTTATAGAGCCAATAAATAGTTATTTGCAAAAAGAAGAAAACAAGACTAAAGCCTTAAAAGCTCTTAATAATACTCTTGATACAGAAAAAGCAAGAAAGCTAAATTCTGATGATAAAACATTTTTGTGGGTAGGGCTTTGATGAGTGATGATGTTGTAAAACAATATAATGCGATATATAAAGATAGAAGTTTTGAAAGACTTACTCTTGGCAATCTTTTGAACAAAGGTGGTGCTGCTGGTAAAATTTATGAAATTGTAGGCAAACCTAAAAAAGTTGCAAAAATTTTCCATGAAAGACAAAAGAGTAATACGAATCGCCTAAAACTTGAGGCAATGGTAGTTAATAATCCAAATATTCCAAGTGTTGAGGCTAAAGGTGTTGAGTATGTGCAAATAGCATGGCCAGAGGCGATACTTGAAGATGATGAGGGATATTGTGTTGGTTATTTGATGCCATTTATTGATACAAATGCGGCAGTATCTTTAGATCATTTGATGCAAAGTGCAGTTAGAAGCAAGCTTGGTTTAAGTGATAAATATGAATATAGAGTAATGGCTGCCTATAATGTGGCGTTGATGGTGGCATCTTTACATAGATATGGACACTACATTATTGACTTAAAACCATCTAATGTATCGATATATAAAAAGACAATGACTGTTGCGATGTTTGATTGTGATGGTTTTTCGATTAGGGGTGAAGAAGCAAGATTTCCAGCTGAATTTGTTAGTGAGGAATATATCTATCCCGAGGGTATGAGTCAAACGCCTTTTGATATGGGGGAAGAACAAGATAAGTTTGCTTTAGCGGTGATAATTTTTAAGTTGCTTAATAATGGTATTCACCCATTTTCTGGAGTGGTTAAGAAAAATGCAGATAGTACTCTTTCTATTCAAGAAAGAATAGAAGCGAATCATTATGCATATGGTATGTGGGGAGATAGCTATCAAGGACCTCATCCTTATAGTACTCATACATTTTTACCTCAATCTACACTAAAACTATTTGATAGAGCTTTTGTTAAAGGTCAGACAAGACCAACAGCAGAAGAGTGGCAGGCAGAGTTAGACTTTTTGTTAAAGAACGCAAAGAGGTGTAAGAAGAATCCAAATCATGTTTATTTTACAAATAAAGGATGCGGATTGTGTGTTGCTGATGAAAAGCTAAAAGTAAACTTGAGAAACATTCAAGAGAAAAAAGCAGAGCCTAAAAAGATAAGAGGTTTTGAGGTAAATAAATTATCTAGAGAAAGTTTAGAAAAAGATAAGTTGCAACACTTTTTAAATGAAAAAAAAGCAATGCAAATTACGTATTTTTCTGTAATGTTTTATAGTATTTTTATGACTTTTTGGCCGAGAATTATGTATGGTTTTAAAGAAGAGTTAAAAGAAGTTGGGGTTTCGGTTCAACTCATTGTGTATATCTTATTTCTTCAGATGTTGCATTTTGTTGTTAAAAAATACAAGAGGATTTTGGTCAAAAGAGTTGGTGGTCTAACAATAAGTGCTTTAATTACATATACTTACTGCTGTATAATTGTAGCAATAGCTCTTGGTAATGATATTGAATGGTCAAGATTATTTAGAGCATTTTAGTTAATGGTATCCTTAAGGAAACTATGGGCGGTGAAAGTACCTACTTTTCAATTAAAAAAAATATGCTATAAGTGTGCTAATATTGAATTTATTTAAGGATAAAAATAGTGATTAATTTAGAAAATATTGTTATTTCAGGTAAAGAAGTTTGCCCAATTATTGAGGGTGGAAAAGGTATTAATGCTACAAATGGTATTAGTAGTGGTCATTTTGCTAAAGAGGGATGTGTTGGTACAATCTCTTTGGTTAGTGCTGACTATTATGATGAAAATGGCAATCCTGTTTTAGAGCGTTCAAATCGCCTAAAACGTCAAGAGCGTCATGAAGACTTGATTAAAGGTGCTATTAAAGGTGGTATTAAACAAGCAGAAATTGCGCATGAAATAGCAGGAAACAATGGTCGTATTCATGCTAATGAATTATGGGAATTAACTGATTCTGAAATAGTCATTAGAGAAGTTTTAAAGGGCGCTAAAGGGCTTATCCATGGTGTTACATGTGGAGCTGGCCTTCCTTATAAATTAGGTGAAATTGCTTCTGAAAATGGTGTTTACTATTATCCTATTGTTTCTTCTTCTAGAGCTTTGATGATTTTGTGGAAAAGAGCATACTCTAAATATAGTGAATTTTTAGGTGGTGTTGTATATGAAGATCCATGGCTTGCAGGTGGTCATAATGGTTTATCCAATGCAGAAAATCCAAATGAACCACAAGATCCTTATGATAGAATAAAAGATTTAAGAGCTACAATGAATAAACTTGGTTTAGAAAATATTCCTGTTGTTATTGCTGGTGGTGTGTGGTGCTTAAAAGAATGGGAAAAATATATTGGTAATCCTGAAATTGGTAAAGTTGCATTCCAATTTGGTACTCGTCCAATGATTACTAAAGAAAGTCCAATTAGCCCAGCTTGGCAAAAAGTTATGATGAATACAAAACCTGGCGATGTTGCTCTACAACTCTTTAGTCCTACCGGTTTTTATTCTTCTGCAATTAAAAATAAATTCTTGCTTCGTTTGATGGAGAGAAAAGATGGCGAAATTAAATTTTCAAGAGAAAAAACAGAAGAGTTTGATACCGAAATTGCACTTAGCCCAGTTAAAGCTGTTTATATCAAAAGAGATGATTTAGTTAAAGCAAATAATCAAATGGAAAAAGGATATACTGTTATCCAAGAAACTCCTGATGAAACAGTGGTATTTTTAAGTCCTAATGAGTGGACACAAATGAAAGAAGATAGAGTTAAATGTATGGGATGTTTATCTCAATGTCAGTTCTCTTCTTGGTCTGGTGCTAATGGTACAACAGGTAAAATACCTGATCCTAGAACTTATTGTATTCATAAGACATTAGTTGATATTGGTCATGGTGGTAATGTTGATGATAATTTATTGTTTGCAGGACATCAGGTTTATAGATTTGCGAAAGATCCTTTATATGCAAATGGATATGTGCCAACAACAAAAGAACTTATTGAAGCAATTAAAGCAGGAAGATAGGTTTTTAATACAATAAACAAATTAAAGCGAGATTAGTCTCGCTTTTTTTGTTTGACTAGAAGATGATTTGGGTGTAGGTGTTTAATTGTAGATTTTATGGGGGGGATTAAGTTTGTTTTCGTTTATGAAAAAATATATTTTTAGCGGTTTTTTGATGTTATTTGTTGCATCACTTGTTGCTGTTTTGCTGATGGTTGTTGCTTATAGTATTCCAAATGATTGGGTTAGAGAAAATGTTAAAGAATCTGCTTTATTAATGGCAAGTGATGGGTATTTTAGAAAAAGTATTAAAAATACAACAGGAGCGGATATTGATAATTTTTCTTTGTCATTTTCTTTAGGTGAGAGTGTTTTTGAAGGGAAATATTCTTTAATTGAAAAGGTTATGCTTAACCCTAGCTATAAGTATGGAGTGCCTAAATATTACGAAGTTCTAAATGCTGTAAATAAAGTAAAAAGTGATGATGTGTATATTTATGGCAGGTATTGGCATGGGGCTGTATTTTTCTTAAAAGTTTTGCATCTTTTTTTTGATTTAGGGGATATTCGGTTAATAAATATTGTTTTACAAACTTTATTGTTAGTAATTGTTTTGGTATTTGTTTATAAACGACTTGGTGTTTTTTATGCATTAGGATATTTGTTTTCGGTAGTTTTTTTACAGCCTTTAACTATGGCATATAGTATTCCATATTCGCCTCTTTATTATTTAGTTCTTTTAAGTTCGTTTTTGGTTTTGTGGATTGATAAAGAAAATATTAGCTGGAAGTTGTTTTTTATTTTGGGGTGCGTGGTCTGTTTTGTTGATCTTTTAATGTTTCCATTGGTTGTACTTTGTTTTCCTTTGTTTTTGGTTATTAATCTTTATGGTTGTTGTTTGAAAGATGATATAAAGAGAGTTTTGGGGTATTCTATTTCTTGGAGTGTAGGGTATTTGGGGTTGTGGTTTAATAAATTTTGCCTTGCAAGTTTTTTAACAGATGAAAATATTTTAAAAGATGGATTTGATGCATTGCATCATAGATTATCGGGGTATCAAAAACCTGATGTCGATTGGAGTTTTATATGGGCTTTAGAACGAAATTTAGTGGAATATTGTAAAGAAATTAATGTATGGGTTTTGATTGTATTTGTGATTGCTGTTTTCGTTTGTTTTGTTTTTTGTAAATGTTGTTTTCGAAAAAATTATATGGCGTTTGTTAATCTGTTTATAGGGGTATATCCTTTTGTTTGGTGTATGATTGCAAGAAATCATTCGATAGAACATCCAGGGTCTGTATATAGAATTTTTACGATTAGTATTATGGCATTTTGTTTTGCAATTTTTTGTTGTCTTAAAAAGAAGAATTGTCAAAAAAATAAAAAAGATGTTTTAAGGTGATGTTATGAAAAAAATAAAACTTTTTATAAATCAAGATATGTTGAAAATTGTAGCATTAGTTACAATGACAATTGATCATGTTTCTAAATATTTATTAACTGGCATGCTTGGCAATTTGGGAGTATGTATTGGAAGAATTAGTTTTCCTATTTTTGCATTTTTATTAATAAAACATTTGGCAGAAAGGCAAATATATAGAAAATATATTATAAGACTTAGTATTTTTGGTTTTTTATCTTGTTTTATGATGTATGCTTTTGTTGGTATAGTAAAAGAGGTAAAATTTATTCCATTTAATATATTGATTAGTTTTTTGAATGTCGTATTGTTTTTATTTGTAGTAAAATGGATAAATGAAGAAAAAGGAGATTTGTATATTAAGCTTGTTTTTTATGTTTTGAGCTTTCTTTGTTTTGGGTTGTTATCGGTTGTTTGTGATTATAGTATTTTTGGTTTTTTATTTATGATTTTTCTTTATTTATATTTTAAAAGTAATAAACCAGTTTGGTTTGTTTTTTGTTTGATTTTTTCGATATTGATAAATATTGGTGATTTTGATTTTGTTATTTCATTTTTAATGACATTGATATTGTTTATGAATAATGATGATATAAAACCCAAAAGGATAATAATTCGTTGGTGGATTTTTTATGTATATTATCCACTTCATTTGTTAGTTATTATGTTGCTTTCGTTGTTATTTTTTAATTAGATGAATTTTGATTGTGATAATTAAAAACTCCTCTTTAAGAGGAGTTTTTTATTGTTTTCTTTTATAGAAGTTTTATGCAGGCAAATCCGCCAATCAAAAGTATCACAAAAATAATAGATAAAAGATTTAAGTTTTTTTCTATAAAAGTTTTCATCGGTTCGCCATAGCGTTTTAAGAGCCATGCGATAAGATAAAAACGCAAACCTCTTGCAAGAATTGATGCTATTCCAAAAATTAATAAATCTAATCTTACAATACCAGAGGCGATAGTTATTAATTTATATGGAATAGGTGTTAAGCCAGCGATAAATACTATCCAAGCACCATATTGATGATAAGCATCTTCGAATTTGTGGAAGTTTTCCATATAGCCATAAAAGTTAAGTAAAGGTTTGGCAATTACTTCGTATCCAAATACACCAATGGCATATCCGAAAAAGCCTCCTAAAACACTTGCTATGGTTGCAGTTCCTGCTATTTTATAAGCATCTTTTTGACAAGCTAAAACCATTGGTATTATCATAATGTCTGGTGGTATTGGGAAAAATGAGCTTTCAATAAAAGATATAGCAAATAACCAAATAAGAGCATTTGGTCTTGAAGCTAAGTCAAGTGTTTTATCGTAAATTTTACGAGTTAAGTCTTTTAGTGCCATAATATTTTATCCTTTATAATTATATTATGGCTTGTAATCTAGTTTAAGAATTGCTCAATTTCCTCTACATTTTGTTTGTTTTCCACATAAAAAGTTTTGGGGTGTGAAAAAAGTTTTTTTGATTTTGAAAGAGCGGGAAGAAAGTTTATGCAGATTATATTGGAGTTATTTTTCTTTAGATAAATAGATGCTGAATTTATGTTGTGGACCTCAAAAATTTTATAGCCTTTGTTTTTAGCTGATTTGGTAAAGTTTGAGGGTTCAAATGGTTTTAGATTTATGTATAAAATATGATGTTGCTTGTTTCCTGTGCTATATGTTTCGATTATGTTTAGTAGGTCTGATTTTGCTTCGTCGTGAGTTAAATAATGACTTATTGATGGATGATAGATAAGAGCTTTAGGCGCTTCTGAAACAACAACTAGCGGTATTTTTGAGCGCTCAAACCGGTGTTCAAGTGAAGTTATAAAAGAGGTTCTTGTATGTCTATCAAAATCAAACAATAATACATCAGGAGTTATTTCTTTGTTGTATAGTGTAAATTTGTGTAGGTTATCTGTATCAAATACAAAATAGCCTCTTTTTTCTAACTCTGTATGATATAGTTCTTTGTTTATCTCGTTATTGTTGTATAAAAAGATATTGCCTAAATTTTGCATATTCCCTCCTTTGATTTTTTATTATGGTTTTTATATAATAGAGGAGGGGGCGTTTTTTAAGGTTTAGTTTGGCTTAAAAAAGCTTCATAGGTATTTTCTAATAGCATGGCTATAGTCATAGGACCAACCCCTCCTGGAACAGGAGTGATATAAGAGCATAACTCAATAGCATCAGAAAATTTTACATCACCTTTTAAGCCTTCGTTTGTTCTATTGATACCAACATCAATGATGATAGAGTTTTCTTTAATATAATCTTTGGTTATAAATTCTGCTTTGCCGAGGGCTGCAATTAAAATGTCTGCAGATTTACAAACTTCTTTTAGGTTTTTGGTTTTTGAGTGTGTAACAGTTACTGTGCAGTTTTCATTTATAAGCAAGTGCGCAATTGGCAAGCCAACAATTTGTGAACGACCAACAACAACAGCATTTAGGCCGGTTAAATCATTTTTTACGGTATGCAAAAGTTTTATGATTCCTTTTGGTGTGCAAGGGATAAATGCTTTGGGGTTCTTTTTTAATAACAAACCACTATTAAGAGGATGGAAGCCATCAACGTCTTTTAATGGATTTATTGAGTGAAGAATATTGTCTGTATTGATGTGTTTGGGAAGTGGAAGTTGCACTAAAATTCCATTAACATCATTGTCTTTGTTTAGAAGGTCTATGAGTTCTAAAAGCTCTGTTTCTTGAATATTTTCATCAAGTTTATAGGTTTTAGAGGTAATCCCTGTTTCAAGGCAGGCTTTTTCTTTGGAACGCACATAGGTTTCACTTGCTGGGTTGTTTCCAACAATTATAACAGCTAAGGTTGGTTTTTCTGTTAGGTTTGAAATTTTTTCTTTTAGGTTGTTTTTGATGCTAGAAGCTAATTCTTTACCGTTTAAGATAGTTGCTGTTGTCATAGTGCCTCCAGTTTATTTAGTTGTTCATCAATGTCTTGAGAGATTGGTTCATCTAGTAGGATTTTTTTGTTGCGATCTGTTAGACCTGAGATTACAGAAAAGCTTGATTTTTTTATTTTAAGAAATTTACTTAAAAGTTTGATTAGTTCTTGGTTTGCTTTACCTTTTTCGGGAACTGAGTTTAAGTTTACTTTTAAGTATTCTTGATTGTTTATATCTTTATAAATATCGCTAAATCCAGATACAGAAGAATTCGGTGTTACCCGAATTCTTAAAATGTATCTATTATCTTTTTTTTCGTAAAACATTTAGTTTGCAACAGGTGCTAAAACGTGACAAGCTTTTTCGATTAAGTGTAAAACAAAAGCAAGTGAGATAATTAGCACATATGGAGAAATATCAAAACCAGAAATAGGTTTGATGTGTTCACGAAGTTTTTCATATACTGGTTCAGTTACTTTATGCAAAAAGTTTAAGAATTTTTTGAAAGCGTCGCCACCTTGTCCAATTACTTTAAAATGCATACACCAGTATAAAGCGATGTTTACAACAGCAAGAATTAAATATAATTCTACGGCAAGGCCTAACATCCATAATATACTTTCAAATAAAATTGCCATTAATGTTCTCCTTAGAAATAATCTTAAAAGTATCGTTTCTGATACATTATCTTATTTTAGACTTAATTTATGGTTAAAATCAATTTTTTTTGGTATTTTTTGCAGATATTATTAAAACATGGAATAAAGTGTACCAAGATGAAGATTTTGTTTGAAAAAAATAAAGTTTAATATATAATAGATGCTAATTAAATGAATATGTATTGAGATGAAGTTTTAGGTATGGAAAAAAAATATTTTATAAAAACTTTTGGTTGTCAGATGAATGTTTATGATAGTCATCGTATGGCAAAATTGTTAGAAGAAATGGGATTAAAGGAAACAACTGATCAAAAAGATGCTGATGTTGTGGTATTTAATACATGCCATATTAGGGAAAAAGCTGCAGAAAAAGTTTTTTCGGACTTAGGTAGAGCATATCTTATAAAACAAGAAAGAGAGTTAGAAGGCAAAGATACGATTATTGGTGTAACAGGTTGTGTTGTGCAAGCTGAAGACAAAGAAATAATGAAAAGAGCTCCTTATGTTGATTTTGCTTTAGGACCTTTGAGATATTTTAGGTTAAAAGAAGTTGTTCAAAGTATTTTTGATAAAAGAGAATTAAAGCTTTTGGATACAGAATTTAGTGCTGTTTCTAAATTTGATTATTTGCCTGAAAATAAGTCTGAGGGTGGATGTTCTTATCTTGCAATTCAAGAAGGGTGCAATAACTTTTGTACATATTGTGTTGTGCCTTATACTAGAGGTGTTGAAGTTTCAAGACCAGTTGAAGAGGTTTTGTTTGAGGCAAGACGTTTGGTTGAAACAGGAAGTTTAGAGCTTAATTTATTAGGGCAAAATGTTAACTCTTATCATGGCGAAGATAAAAATGGTAAGGAGCGTAATTTGGCATATCTTTTAAATAAGATTGCAGAAATTGATGGATTGGAGAGAATCCGTTATACAACATCTTATCCTGCAGATGTTGATGATGATTTAATCGATTGTCATAGAAATTTGAAAAAATTGATGCCTTATTTACATTTGCCAATACAATCAGGTTCTGATAGTGTGTTAAAGAAAATGAATAGAAGACATACAAAAGATGAGTATTTAAGGGTTGTAGATAAGCTTAAAGAAGCAAATCCAGATATTGGAATGTCTTCGGACTTTATTGTAGGTTTTCCTGGCGAATCGGATAAAGATTTTCAAGATACTTTAGATGTTGTAAATAGAGTTAAGTATATCCAAGCCTTTTCTTTCAAATATAGTAGAAGACCTGGAACTCCTGCTTCTATTATGGATAATCAAATTGATGAAAAAATTAAAAAAGAACGTTTGCAAGTGTTACAAGATTTGTTGTTTGATTATCAATTGAAATTTAATGAGCAAAGTATAGGTAAGGTTATGCCTGTTTTGTTTGAAGGAAAAGGAAGACATAACGGACAATTAACTGGACGTACACCTTATATGCAAAATTTATATGCGAAAGCAGATAAAAGTTTAATTAATAAAATTGTTTCAGTAAAAGTTACTGGAGCGTCAACAAACTCTTTAGAAGGGGAGGTAATTTGATATGGCTGAACTTAATTTTGAATTATTTAATAATCAATTGGTGAAAGTTATTGTTGGTGTTAATGACGTTAATATTCGCTTGATTGAGAGAATGCTCAATGTTGAAGTGTTGAGTTTTGGTAATCAAATTACAATAAAAGGTTCTGCAACTGATGTTGAGAATGCTAAAACAGCGCTTGATATTTTGTATGAAAAAGCTGCAAAGGGTCATTTAATTGGCGAACAAGAAGTTAAGGCTGCTGTTAGAATTTGTGATGGTAATGGTAGCGCAGAAGAAAAACAAAATTTAAGCGAAATTGTTTTGAAAACAAAGAAACGTTATGTATATCCAAGATCACAAACTCAAGCTAAATACATCACTGAAATGATGAAAAATGAATTAGTATTTGGCTTAGGCCCTGCTGGTACTGGTAAAACTTATTTGGCAGTGGCTTTGGCTGTTTCTATGATGCTTGAAGGGGCAGTTGATAAAATTATTTTATCAAGACCTGCTGTTGAGGCTGGTGAAAATTTAGGCTTCTTGCCAGGTGATTTGAAAGAAAAAGTAGATCCATATTTAAGACCTCTTTATGATGCTCTTTATGAAATGCTTCCTGCTGAACAAGTTGATAAAAAACTTGCGCTTGGCGAGATAGAAATTGCACCTTTGGCATTTATGCGTGGTAGAACACTTTCTAACTCTTTTGTGATTTTGGATGAAGCTCAAAATACAACACCAATGCAAATGAAGATGTTTTTAACCAGAATGGGTGAAAACTCTCGTATGGTTATTAATGGCGACTTAAGCCAAGTTGACTTGCCAAGAGGTACAATTTCGGGGCTTCGAGATGCTCTTGATACTTTGAAAGGAATTGGCAATATTGGTTCGGTTACTTTCTCAGCAAATGATGTTGTGCGCCATGGCTTGGTTGCAAAAATAGTTAAAGCATATGAAGAAAAATCTAAAAAGGCTCAAGATGAAAAATAAGATACAATTAGATATCATTATTGATGATGATAAATGGTTAGAAAATGTGGACTTTGATGCTCAAAAGGTAGCTTTTGAGCTCAAAGACTTGGCGTTTGAATTTGTTAAAAAAGAATGTGAACACGAGTTACTTTCTTTGGGAAAGAATTTGAGTGTGAATGTTTGTTTAAGTAATGATGAAGAAGTTCATAAGCTAAATAAAGAATTTAGAAATATGGATAAACCTACAAATGTATTGTCATTTGCAAATATTGATGATGATGAGTTTTGGGATGAGTTAGAAGAAGATATAGAGCATAGTCTTGGTGATATAATTCTTTCTTTTGAAACTTTGTTTAGAGAAGCTCAAGAAAAAGGTATTAGTGTTTATGCTCACTATTGTCATTTACTTGTTCATGGATTTTTGCATTTGTTAGGTTTTGATCATCAAGAAGATGATGAAGCAGAAGAAATGGAAGGGTTGGAAGTAGATATATTAGACTTATTTTCTATTGAAAATCCATATACAATAGAGGAATAATGATAGAAGTTCTTAAAAAGTGGGGGAATAAGGTTCTTTTATTTTGGGTGCTTTTATTTATGGGCGCTATGGGGGCTTTGATTTTTCCTCCCTTTAAGAATGCTGTTTTAGGATATATTGCTCTTATTTTATTTTTTTCATATATGCTAAGCTTTGAAAAAGTAGATAGAAAAGTTTTCAAAAAAGCTTATTTATTTTCGTTTTCTTTTTTTGTTA
Source organism: Alphaproteobacteria bacterium (assembly GCA_045634545.1). Taxonomy (GTDB): domain Bacteria; phylum Pseudomonadota; class Alphaproteobacteria; order RF32; family CAG-239; genus CAG-267. The sequence goes on from JAZRAL010000062.1 coordinate 16,275, forward strand.
TAGGGTTTTCTTGGATATGTAATGCATTATTGATTGATGGAGATGCATTTATTGGCTTTATTCCAGTTGTTATTTTAGCTATGGGGTTGTTTTTTGGTTTATTTATTGCAATACCAGTTTATCTTATGAGATGGGGTAAAAATATTTATTTAAGAGCGCTTATTTTATGTAATGGAATAGTTTTTTTTGAGTGGATTAGAAGTTTTATATTTACAGGATTTCCTTGGAATTTATTCGGTAGTGCATTGAGTTTTAATGTTAGACTTATCCAAGGTGCAAAATATATTGGAACGTATGGCTTATCATTTTTATTGCTCTTGTTTTTGGTGGGTGTTGGTATTTTAGTTTTGGGGCTTAAGCGAAGAGTTTTCTATAAAGGTGGTTTGACTTTTGTTTTAGTTTCTTTGGCTTGTTTGTTAGGCTTCAGTTTTAGTTATAAAAAATTTGATGATGGTGATATTAAAGTTCGTTTGGTGCAACCAGCAATAGAGCAGTCTTATAAATGGGATAATTTGAAAAAATATCAAAATTACCGAACATATATAGAAATGAGTAAATCTGAACCTCTTGATGATGTTGATATTGTTGTGTGGGGAGAAACTGCAAGCCCTTATATTTTGGATATGGATAAACCTCGCTTAGAAGAGATAAAAGAAGCAATTGATAAAAATGGTTTTTTAATCACGGGGCTTATAAGATATGCTCATGAATATGGAGAGTTTGTGCCATATAATTCTTTGTTTGTGATAAACAATAATGGCGAGATAAAAGATTATTATGATAAATCTCATTTAGTGCCATTTGGTGAATTTTTGCCGTTTAGAAAATATTTGCCTGATTTTATGAGGCCAGTTGCTAATGTGGTTGGCAATTTGGGACGTGGTGAAAAATATAAAAACATAAAAGTAGATGGGTTGCCATTGATGGGTGGCGCAATATGTTATGAAAGCATATTTCCAAGAGAAGTGTTAAATAAAAAACAAAAACCTGAGATACTTGTTGTTTTAGCAAATGATGGATGGTATGGCATAAGTAGTGGTCCTTATCAACATTTGGTTGCATCGGAGCTTAGAGCTGTAGAAGAGGGTATTAGTGTGATAAGAAGTGCTAATACGGGTATTAGTGCAATTATTAAACCAAATGGTGATATTGTCGGATTGATTGGACTTGGTGTAAAAGGTATTAGTGATGTTAAATTGCCTAAAGTTTTAAGTGTTAAAACTCTTTATGGGACTTTGGGTAATTGGATTTTGTTGATATTGGTTGCTTTGGAAATAGGAATATTTTTTGTTTTGAATAAATGTAAAAGCAATTAGTGTAAAAATTATATATAATAATAGTTGTATTTTTCGCCAAATAGTTGTTGACTTTAAATGGATAATGTGTAAGTATAATTTGCACAAGGTTATTTAATTTTTTTCAGGAGAAACAAAATGGGAAGAGGTCGTAAAAAACTTTCTGAAGATATTGTTGATGAAAGTTTGGAAGGTAATGTTGGACCAATTGATGCGTATGTTGGTAGTAGGATGTCTGCAAGAAGACGTTTGCTTCAGATGAGTCAAAAGCATATGGCGGAACGTTTGGGGGTTACTTTCCAGCAAGTACAAAAGTACGAAAAAGGAATTAACAGAATTGGCGCAGGTCGTTTATATTCTATTGCAAAAATTTTAGGAGTGGATGTAGGGTACTTTTTTGAAGAAATTGAGTATGATGCATTTTCTACTGCAATTAGTGAATATGCAGATGGTGATAGCAAGAAAATATGCAATATTGGATTTTTTAATGAAGAAGAAAATAGAATTGTTTTTGATCCATTGCGTGGGGCTGAAGCTACTTTGTTATTAAAAGCATTTTATTCGCTACCTCCTAAATCTAGAAAAGGTTTAATTTGGTTGTTAACTGGTCTTAAAGCAACAAGAGATGAATTTGATGATGATGAAGAATGCTAGAGATAATAATGAGCCAAAGTTTTTTGGTAGAAGAAAAGGTAGAGTTGTTCGCAAAGCTAAAAGCTTTTTATTAGAAAATATGTTGCCTCAAATTAGAGCTAAAGAAGCAATAGATTTTAATAAAAATATGTTTAGAACAGAAAAAAAAGAAATCTGTTTAGAGATTGGTTTTGGAGATGGACAGCATATCTTTGGACAAGCTAAAAACAATCCTGATGTTGGGTATGTTGGGGTTGAAGTTTTTCAAAATGGTGTTGCAAATCTTTTGTCATTAATTAGTGGTATTAAAGAAGGCGATAATTTGCCAGATAGTATAAATGCTAATGAATATGAGGTTAATAATATCAGGGTTTATGATGATGATGTTAGAAAGTTGTTTCAAAAAATTCCTGATAACTTCTTTGATAAAGTGTATTTGCTTTTTCCAGATCCTTGGCCTAAGAAAAAACACGCTAGTCGTCGCTTTATAAATCCAGATAATCTAAAAGAGATTGCGAGAGTTTTAAAGAGAGATGGTTTGTTTAGGGTTGCAACAGATCACCCTGTTTACAAGCGTCATGTTTTAAGAACAATGTATGAGGCAAAAGACTTTGTTTGGACTGCAAAGTGTGGGGATGATTGGAGAAAAGAACCTATTGATTGGGTGAAAACAAAATACCAAGCAAAGGCAATTAGAGAAGGGCGTCGCCCAGTGTGGTTTGATTATAAAAGAAAGTAATTTTGTTTTATGAGTGTATAAAAAAGCTCTCTTTTTAGAGAGCTTTTATTTTAGTTTTTAGAAATGAAAAATCTTTTTTCATTTTTTAGTTTTTCAAAATGCTCTTTGTTTCTATACTTAAATACTTTAGCAGGGTTTCCACCTGCTATAGAAAAGGGGGGAATGTCACCATGAACAACAGCCCCACCTTGGATGATTGCGCCTTCGCCAATATGAGTTCCTGGTAATATCATGGCTCTTGAGCCTATCCATGCAAAATCTTCAATGATAACATCTTTTTTTATTACATCTCTACCATATGGAATTAAGTCGCTTTCGTAGTTATGGTTTTGAGTTAAAACGAGTACGTCTTGTCCAAAAATAACATGTTTTCCTGTTATAAATTTCCCTTTTCCTATGACGACAAGGTCGTTAAAGCCATTATAATCTCCAATATAAGCTTGTTCGTTAATTTTAGCTTTTCCTGATATGCGTAGGTGTTTACCGCATTTTTTTGCTCGTAAGTGGGTATTTATTATGTGAATGTTACAAAACGGACTACATAGAAAAACATATTCTAGTATGTTTCTTAGTTTTTTTCTGTATTTAGGAATTGGTATCCAAATACTAAATAACCTTGCTAAAATTTTCATGTTTTTTCTCCATTAAGTTATGTTTTTATTGTATTTTTGTTTGAGTTATAGTCAATAATTGAAAGTTTTTATTTACAAGATATTAATTTTTTTTGTTTATACAAAAGGGTAGTGTATTATCTCGGAGATTAATAATGTTTGGGCTTAAAAAAAAGAAAAAAGAAGTAATTGTAAAAAATAAAAAAATAAAAAAAGAAAAAAATCTTTTTGATGAATGGGCTAGAAAAAATAAGTGTTTAGCATTAAGTCTAGGTGAGGTAAAGTATAAAAGTTGGTATGAGGAATTTATTGAATTTGTAAAAGCAGGAGGAGATGTTAATAATTTTCTTTTATTAAAAAATGAGAAGATAGTACAAGAGTTCATTGAAAAGGCATCTGAGAGGAGTTTGGCTCGTATTGATGGGACTCAAGAGGAAATTATCAAGTGTGAGACTGTTATAAACTATGCAAAAGAGATTGAGGATGATATTATTAAATTTGGTAAAGATGTTAAAAAATTAGCTAAAAAATTTAAAAAATGTCAATTTGAAGATGTGAAAAAATTATTAGTAGGATATTCAGAAACGGCAAGATTTGATGAAAAAGATTTGGAGGTATTAAATGTAAAGCCTGTTGGTTTTTTTAATATATTATTCCATGGTTTTGGGATGTGGAGAGCTAGGCGGTATTTAAGAAAATTTGTAAAATATTATTTAGCAAACAATGTTAGTAAGAGAGCATATTTTATATTTTTCAGGCACTATGGTAAGGATTTAGGATATGTTTTATCTTTAAGAATTAGTACGATTACTTTGTTTGATGATGCTACAACTAAAATTTGGGCTAATAAAAAAGATAAAATAATTGAAAAAAATAAAAAAGTTATCAAAAAAATGATGGATGTTATAGCAAAAGAAAATGAAATGATAGATAAGATTAAAATATCGCATAAGACTTCTGAATTGTTAAAAAAAGAAGAGAGTGTAGTGTTAGAATTTGTGCAAAATAAATTTAAATAAAATTTATCCTAATTTTTTAAGCCTTTTGTTTTTTTAAAAGATAGTGGAAAAGTAGCACTTTTTAAAGGTAAAATTAAATTTTATGTATTAAAGTGGTCGAAACTTGGGATTGTTTTTTTATTATCCCATGATTGGTATGTAATAATTTTAAGGAAATAAAAATGGTATCATTAGCAGAGAAAATGGCCGCAAATATGGATACTTCTGTTTTTAGTAAAGCAACAGAATTAAAGAAACGTTTGTGGTTTACAGTATTGGCTTTAATTGTTTTTCGTATGGGAACATTTATTCCTCTTCCAGGTATTGATTCTAGAGTGCTTTCTGAAATATTCCAAAGACACTCTGGTGGTATTTTGGGTATGTTTAATATGTTTTCTGGTGGTGCGCTAGAACGTATGACTATTTTTGCATTAAACATTATGCCATACATTTCAGCTTCAATTATTTTGCAATTGGGACAATCTATTATCCCATCACTTGCTCAACTTAAGAAAGAAGGTGAAGCTGGACATAGAAAGATGACACACTATACCAAACTACTTACAGTGCTTATTACTGTTGTGCAAGGTTATGGTATCGCAATGGGATTAATGAGTATATCAAGTGGTGATGGCTCAAGTGCTGTAGTAATAGCTCCATTTACATTTGTTGTTTCTACAATTATTTCTCTTGTTGGTGGTACAATGTTTATTGTATGGCTTGGTGAGCAAATTACATCAAGAGGTGTGGGTAATGGTTCTTCTTTAATCATTACTGTTGGTATTATTGCAAATATCTTTCCTGCAATTGCTCAAACATTGGAATTAGGTCGTGTTGGTAGCATGTCTCCTATAACAATTTTATTCTTGTTTGTTATGAGTATTGCTTTAGTTGCTATTATTTTAAGAGTAGAAATGGCTCAAAGAAAGATTTTGGTTCAATATCCAAAGCGTCAAGTTGGTTTAAAGATGAGCTCTGCTAGTAATTCTCATTTACCATTGAAGGTTAATCCAACAGGCGTTATTCCTCCAATCTTTGCAAGTGCTTTATTGTTGCTTCCTGTTACAGTTGCAAATATTTGGTCAGAAAATGGTCCTGAATGGGTGCAAACACTTAGTCGTTATTTAGGACATGGACAGCCTGTATATTTAGTATTGTATGCATCTTTAATTGTGTTTTTTGCATTCTTCTATACTGCAGTTGTTGTTAATCCTGAAGAAACAGCTGAAAATCTTAAAAAGCATGGCGGTTTTGTAGCAGGTATTAGACCTGGTAAAAATACTGCAGAATATTTAGATTATGTTGTTACACGTTTAACAGTGCTTGGTTCTTTCTATTTAGCAGTTTTGTGTATTTTACCTGAAGTTTTAATTGCTAAATTATCAGTTCCTTTTGTGCTTGGTGGTACAACACTTCTTATCGTTGTTCAAGTAACAATGGACTTTATTACTCAAGTTCAATCTCATTTATGGGCTTGTCAATATGAGGGATTAATTAAAAAAGCTCAACTTGTGAATAAAAAGAGAAAATAGAATCGAGAGATACTATTAAGAATAATGCCCCAAGACTTTATAGAATTGGGGCATATTTTAAGAAAAAAATAGTTGGTCTTTGTGGGGTAATTTATTAAAAATAATAAAAAAATGTATTTTTTTTTAAAAGAATAGTTGACTCTAATAAATTATGTCCTATAATCCGCTTAATTTTGAAAAGTGGTGATCAACTTTTTGAATGGTTTAATATATTAAAATAATGGAGAGTTAATTTGGCTCGTATAGCTGGTGTAAATATTCCTACTGCCAAGAAATTAGAGATCGCTTTGACATCTATCTATGGTATCGGTAGGGAAACAGCACAGGAAATCTGTGCAAAAGCGGGCGTTGACGGTCTTGCTCGTGTACATGCATTGTCAGAGGAAGATATCGCTAAAGTTCGTGAAGTTATTGATAGAGACTACCTCGTTGAAGGTGAACTTCGTCGTGAAGTTGGCGTGAACATTAAACGTTTAATGGACTTAGGTTGCTATAGAGGCCTTCGTCATCGTAAAGGTTTGCCTGTTCGCGGTCAAAGTACTAAACAAAATGCGAGAACTCGTAAGGGTAAACGCAAGACCGTAGCTAACAAGAAGAAATAAGTGAGGTAGTGATGGCAAAAACAGTAATTAAAAGAAAAGAGAAGAAAAACATCACATCTGGTGTGGCTCATATCAATTCTACATTTAACAATACAAGAGTTACAATTACAGATGCTCAAGGCAATACAGTTTCTTGGTCTACAGCTGGTGCTCAAGGTTTTAAAGGTAGCAGAAAGTCTACTCCTTACGCTGCTCAAATTGCTGCTGAAGAAGCAGGTAAAAAGGCTCAAGAAAATGGTATGAAAACTTTGGAAGTTGAAGTTAAAGGTCCTGGTTCTGGTCGCGAATCCGCAATTAGAGCTTTGCAAGTTATCGGCTTTACTATTACTTCCATCCGCGATGTAACTCCTATTCCGCATAACGGCTGCCGTTTAAGAAAACGCCGCAGAGTTTAATTTTAGGACTTTTAAGATAGAGGAAAGACTCCTTTCCTCTGTCTGTTTTGTTGATGCATATAAACTAGTAAAGAGGGTATTCCAGTGATTCAGAAGAATTGGCAAGAACTTATAAAACCAACTAATCTAGGGGTTGTTCCAGGCGAAGGCAGGAATGTTGCTAAGATAGTTGTAGAGCCTTTAGAAAGAGGTTTTGGTTTAACTCTGGGTAATGCGTTAAGAAGAGTTTTATTATCTTCTTTGCAAGGCGGTGCGGTTACTGCTGTTAAGATTGACGGTGTATTACACGAATTTTCAGTTATTGAAGGTGTTCGTGAGGACGTAACTGATGTTATCCTAAATATTAAAGGTATGGCTGTTGCAGTTCATTCAGAAGGCCAAAAGACTATGCGTTTGAAAGTTGAAGGCCCAATGGTAGTTACAGCCGGAATGATTGAAACAGGTCATGATGTAGAAATCATGAATCCTGATCATGTTATTTGTACATTAGATGCAGGTGCTAGCATTTCTATGGAAATGATTGTTAGTACTGGTAAAGGATATGTTCCTGCTGTTATGAATAAACCAACAGATGCTCCAATCGGTATGATTGCAGTTGATGCGATTTATTCTCCAGTTAGAAAAGTATCTTATAAAGTTGATAAAACTCGTGTTGGTCAAAATACTGATTATGATAAGTTGACAATGGTTGTTGAAACAAATGGTGTTGTTAGCCCAGAAGATGCAGTAGCATTATCTGCAAGAATTTTACAAGACCAATTAAAACCATTTATTAACTTTGATGAACCAGAAAGCGAATCTGTTTCTATTAAAGAAGAATTACCATTTGATAGAAATCTTCTTCGTAAAGTTGACGAACTTGAACTTTCAGTTCGTTCTGCAAACTGCTTGAAGAATGACAATATCGTTTATATTGGTGATTTGGTTCAAAAAACTGAAGCAGAAATGCTTAGAACACCTAACTTTGGTAGAAAATCTTTGAACGAAATCAAAGAAGTTCTTTCAAAAATGGGTATTCACTTGGGTATGGATACTCCAGGTTGGCCACCAGAAAATATTGAAGATTTAATCAAAAAATGTGATGAACATTTTTAAGAGTTTCTAAAATATTGTGATAAAAGCGCTACTTAAATGTGGCGCTTTTATTTTGTTTGAAATTATTTATTAAATTAGGTGCAATTTTGGATATTGAGCATTATCTATGGAATAGGCGCTCTAAGTCTTCTAGGGTTAATTTTACATAAGTTGGACGACCGTGGTTACATTGTGCTGAGTGAGGGGTTCTTTCCATTTCTCTTAATAGGTGGTTCATTTCTTGATAATTAAGAGGGCGACCAGCTCTTACAGAGCCGTGACATGCAATAGTTGATGCTATATGGTTTATTTTGTCTTCTAAAACAGATGTTGCGCCTAGTTCAGTTAGTTCATCAGCAAGGTCTACAATCATCTTTTTGATATTAGCATCTTTAATTAGTGCAGGAACTTCTTTGACACTAATAGATGAGCCAAATTCCTCAATAACAAGCCCAAGTTTAGAAAGACTTTCAAGTTCACTAAGTATTGCAGCTTTTTGTGTTATAGAAAGGTCAATTATTTCTGGCAATAAAAGAATTTGCGATGGAAGTTTTTGTTCTTCAAACATTGCTTTTTTGAAGCGCTCAAGAACGATACGTTCATGGGCTGCATGTTGGTCTATTAAAATTAATGCATCTTCTGCTTGAGAAAGAATATAGGTGTTATGGAATTGGGCTTTTGCAACTCCTAGTGGACCAATGTTTGTATCATCAATTTCTTCAATAGTTTCGTTTTTTACAGAGAATTTTCGTTCTAATTCTGGTAAAATAGCGCTATGACTAGAAGGGCGAGGCATACCTGATTGGTATGTAAAGGAGCGTGATTTTGCAAAAGATGGAGCGCTTGGAGTAGGGTTTACATAATCACCAAGATAGCGAGAATTTTGCTCGGTTGGTTCAATCAAAAAATCTCTAGAAGTGGGGGATATATTTTCTTCATGAAAGATGCCAATGTTAGTGGAAATGGTATCTAAAAATCCTTTGACAGATGATGTTGAGCTTTGTTTGTCGCCTTCTAAGAGAGCTTTTCTAACAGCGCCAACAATTAGTGAACGAACACCTTGTTGGTCAAAAAAACGAACTTCTGCTTTGGTTGGATGTACGTTTACATCAACATACATAGGGTTTACTTCTAAAAAGAGAACACAAGCAGGATAGCGCGAGTTTTCAAGAACACCTGCATAGGCTCCCTTTAATGCTCCAAGAAGTAATTTATCACGAACAGGGCGGTTATTTACGAACAAATATTGTGATAAGGAATTTGCTTTATTGTATGTTGGAAGACTTACAAGTCCTGTTAAGGAAATATTTTCTCTTGAGGCGTTTATTTCAAGAGAGTTTTCAGAGAAATCTTTCCCCATTACTTCTGATGAACGTTGCAGCCTTGAGTTAAATAAATCTCCAGTTGAGGCTGATAGTGATATTTTTTTCTTATCGTCTGCATAGAGATAAAAAGATACATTTGGGTTTGCAAGAGCAATACGGCTAATTATGTCTGCGCAAGCACCTGTTTCTTGGACATCAGATTTCATAAATTTAAGTCTTGCAGGTGTTGCATAAAATAAGTCTCTAACTTCAATTCTAGTGCCTTGTGGTTTAGATATGGGGCGCAAAGTTTCTCTTGTGCCGCCTTTTACTTCAATTTCCCAACCTTGTTCATCGTTTTGTTTTTTTGTAGATATTTTTAATTTAGCGACAGAGGCAATTGAGGCGAGCGCTTCACCGCGAAAGCCTAAAAAATTAATATTAAAGAGGTCATCTGATGGTAATTTTGATGTAGCATGACGTTCAACAGATAGGATAAGATCTTCTTTAGTCATTCCAGAGCCGTTATCTTCGACTACAATAAGGGTTTTGCCTCCTTGTTTTAGGGTTATATCAATTCTTGAAGCTCCGGCATCTAGAGCGTTTTCTACAAGTTCTTTGATAACAGAAGCTGGGCGCTCAATTACTTCGCCGGCTGCAATTTGGTTAACAAGGTTTGATGGTAGAACCCTAATAGACATTTTTATTTCCTTATGTTGTTTTATTTATTGCAGGGTACGATATTTTTTATGTTGCTACCATAGATATTTTTTTCTATCCCCATATTTTAAAAGGCAAATCCGCCAAAGGTTGGAGTTTTGGCGGATTTGGGTCTGAATAATCGGGAGGAAGGTATGTGAAGTGTTTATTCAGACCAAGGGTAAAGTTTATTATAAATATTTTAATCCTATTACGCATTCATGTCCAGAGCACGAGCAAACGGACATTGCTCTTGGGATTGTAAGAGGTATTGCATCAGCATGTATTCCTGGTGTGAAGATGCCGTTTCCTGGAATAGAATCTGATGGAGTGTGTACGTCTATGAGTATAGGTGTGGTTGGTTCTGTTGTTCCAACATACATAGCTTCAAATCCAGATGACGGGTCATATCCCCATTCGAGTGTAGCTAGTATTACGCAAGTTTCTTTGTCAAGTCCCGTAACGTATATTTCAAAAGCGTGTGATCCACCTGAAATATCTTTACTTTCAAATAATATAACTTTGCCACCATAAGCATTTCTTAATCCTAGGGAGGTATTTTGAGGATCATACATGTCCGCGGGTACTTGATGAATATTAATTAATAATTGAGCGGAAATATCTTTATAACCTTCTGTTTGATGGGCATAGAGATTACGTATATTCATGATTAATTCGTTAAGCTGACTAGAAGTTCGTTCACTTCTTACTTTTTTCATGGCTTTTGAATAGCCAGCTATACCTCCAACGGAAAGTACTCCAACAATTGCTAGAACACCTAGCATTTCAATCATGGAGCGCCCTTTTTCGCAACACTTCATTTTAATACCCTCACCTATCTATAAACATTTACAGATATTATCGTAATAAATGCTTAATATTTCGTTTGATTATATCATAAAATTGTTTTGTTGTAAAGCTTATCGAAAGTGATATAACTATAGTTATAAAGATGTATATCCAAGCAGTTAGAGATTCGCTGTATGGAAAGTAGTTATACCATATATTGCTATGGAATTGTTGAAGATTAAAATCGTTGAAAAATGGAGAAATTGTAGCTTTTATAATCATAAAACCAATAAAATGATGCATCATTATGGCAAAAGTGTTGTTGGATATGGTTGTTAGGGTTTTACTTTTCTTTACAAGTGGGGCTAATATTTTAGCCACTCTTAGCCAGAACAAAATTGCAAGAATTGTTATACTCATACTTGCAAGTGGAGGGGCATAAAAATCATTTAACCAAGAAGGAGTGTGTGTATGGTTAGGATATAGTACGCAGGTTATAGTGTATAATAGTAATATAATAAAAAAATATAAGGCAGAATTAAGAGTGTCATGTTTTTCTAGTATTTTTTTATAAAATAAACCAAAGCTAAAAAATGGTAAGAAATAAATCGTTCTAAAAAATAGAAGGCTAAAGTTTCTTTGAGCATTGTTTTGTGGGGCTAAAGGGGGTATTAAGCAATAGAATAGTATGCTTATAATGAAAAATATTAAAGATATTTGTTTTAAGTATTTTGTTTTTTCGAATGGTTTTAATATGAAAAAGCTGGAAATTTGCAAAATAAATAGTGGAATCAAAAACCAAGAAGCCATATTGTAGATGAACTGGTGGCCATCGGTTAAGGGAGCAATTAGTAAATTGTATAAATTTATAGGAGAACCTATAGAAAAGTTGTAATATTTATTTAGAATACTAGCGATTATTCCATAAATTAAATTCCAAACGTAAAGTGGTAAAATTAGGTGGTAAAGTTTTGATTTTATATATTCCAGAGGCTCTTTAGTTAAATTTAAAAAATATCCAGATGCAAACATAAAAAGAGCTAAGTGATAGTTTTGATAGCGCAACAATCCATTTAGGTTTAAGTAATCATATTCACCAATATGGCCATCTACAACCATAAAAATAGCTATTATGTATAGCATTTTAAACGTATAGTTTATATTGTTTTTGGTAATGTTTTCCATTTTTTTAAAGCCTTTTTAAAGAAAGTTGTGCTATGATTTGTTAGTTTAATGGGCAAAGCTTAATGTTTGTTTAATGGCGATAATCTTTAATGGGTGTGTATAAAAAATAAAAATTACTTTAAGTTTTTTTCATATCTTTTATCGTTTTTGAGAGTTAATATTGAGGTGGAGTTATGTCTTCTTTAGAGTTTTTGACATCTGAAAAAAGAAATAGTTTTTGGAAAGGGACTAATGTTATGCTATTTTTATATAGCGTAATCGTTAGTTTTGCTTTGATGCTAGTTGTTTCTAAAAAGTTTAGCTCAACAGATGATGTGGTTCAATCAAATGAGATAATTGCTGAGTATGGTGTAGTTGAAAAAGTTGAAGATGTTGCAACGGCTAATGTTACTGAAGTTTATGAAGAAGAAAATGTTTTAACAAATAATCTTGCGCCTGAATGGGAAATAGAAGTTCAAGAAGATGAGCCAGAAATAAAGGTTGAAGTTGTAGAAGTTAAAAAAGGTGATAATTTTATTGGTATATTACAAAATATAGGAATGGAATATGCTGATGGACTTGAAATTGTAGAAAGTCTTAAAAAAGAAGGATTTAATGTAAAAAATTTACAAGTAGGGCAAAAAATTGAAATTACCAAAAGTGTTGATGTTCCTTTTGGTGAGTTGCTTAGTGTTGATAAAATTGTTCTTGAGCCTAAATATGGGCAAAAGTATGTTATTTCTCGTGATGAAGATGAAAAATTTGTTGCAGAATTAATAGAATTAGAACTTAAGTCTGAAAATAAATTAAGTGAAGGTGTTATTACTTCAAATTTATCAGTAGCTATGGGCAATGCTGGAGTTCCACAGAGTGTGATTGGTAATTTTATTAATATTTTTGCTTATACAGTTGATTTTAGAAGTGAAATTAAATCAGGTAATAAATTTAAGGTGTTGTTCGAAAGAAAAGTTGCTCCTGATGGTAAAATAGTTAAAAATGGCGATATTTTATATGCAGAATTAGATTTGGGTAAAAATAGTAAAATTCAGTTGTATCGTCATAAAGCAGAAGATGGTACTGTTGATTATTATAATTCTAATGGTTTAGTGTTGAAAAGAACGCTTGATAGAAAACCTATGGAATTTAGATCAGCTCGTATTTCATCTCGTTATGGCTGGAGAAGACATCCTATTTTGAAAAAGAGAATTTTGCATAGTGGTGTAGATTATGCCGCACCTAAGGGTTCAAGGGTTTATGCTAGTGGTGATGGTGTTATTAGACGAGCAGAGTGGGCAGGTGGCTATGGAAAATATATAGTTGTTCGTCATAATAGTGAATTTTCTACTGGATATGCTCATTTGAATAGTTATGCTAGAGGTATTAAACCAGGGGTTAGAGTAAAACAAGGGCAGGTTATTGGTTATGTTGGTTCAACTGGTCGTTCAACAGGTCCTCATCTTCATTTTGAAATTATTAAAAATGGTAAGAAAATTGATCCTTTGAAGGTTAAGGCTGCAACAGGTATTAATCTTCAAGGAAAAGAATTGCAACGTTTTAAGAAAACTGTTGCTGAAATAAATGCATTGGCGGAAAAGCAAGTCGACTATGCAGATAATAACTTGAAACTACAGGAGTAAATAAAATGGAATTAAAAGGTTCTAAAACAGAAGCTAATTTGCAGGCTGCATTTGCCGGTGAATCTATGGCTCGTAATAAATATACTTACTATGCTTCTAAAGCAAAGAAAGAGGGTTATAATATTATTGCTGCAAAGTTTGAAGAAACTGCAAATAATGAATAAGAACATGCTAAAATTTGGTTTAAATTGTTACATGATGGTATGCCTTCAACTATTGAAAACTTAAAAGATGCAGCAGCAGGCGAACGCTATGAATGGACAGATATGTATGACACAATGGCTAAAGAAGCTGATGAAGAAGGTTTTAAGAAAATTGCAACATTGTTCCGTTTAGTTGCTAAAATAGAAAAAGGTCATGAAGAACGTTATAATGCTTTATTAAGTGCTTTAGAAGAAGGTAAAGTTTTTGAGCGCCCTACAAAAGTTATTTGGGAATGTGCTAACTGTGGTCATCGTTTGGAATCTTTGAAAGCTCCTGAATTGTGTCCAGTATGTGAACATCCTAAGGCGTATTTCTTTGAGCTCCAAGAAAAATTCTAAATAATAGGTGAAATTTTAATATTAAATTTGCGGATGGAAGCCCCATACGCTCGCGTCATGTAGGTCAATCTACATTCGTGCTCGTCTAGGGGACATCCGCATTTTATTATCAAAAATTTTCTATAAATAAAACGGCGATAGAGATGTCTAGCGCCGTTTTTAAATAAAAAAACTCCCCGTCGATTTATGTGGTTATAATCTGATCCTATGGCGATGGATTGAAAAAAAATTCGTACGACGGGGAGCGGTTAATAATAGTTAGTTTTGTGCTATGCGGTTAATATGGCATAGATTGTTAATAATTGTGTTGGTCTAATAATTGCTTTCTACGTGCTATATATTATATGAAATATTTTTTGTCAACCATTTTGTTTAAAAAAAATTTCTAATTTTTTTGTTGTTAAAATTTGTGGTAATATAGTTTTTTCTTTGGTGTCATTTTTTATGTATACATAAAGCGGAATGCTGTTTCGGTTGTATTCTTCTAAAGCTTTTGTTATTGTGTCATCTTTTGTTGTCCAGTCGGCTTTTATGAGTGCAATATTTTTTTGTTTTGCTAAATCTTTGAAGGATTTGGTTGATAGGGTTGTTTTATCATTTAGCATACATACTAAGCACCATTTGGCAGTAAAATTGATAAATACATTTTGTTTATTGTTTAGAGCTTTTTCTATATTTTTTTGAGAGTATGGTTGCCAGTTTATTTCTTCTTTTTGAGAACTAAAATTTAATTGATTAAGAATCACCCAAAAAATCCATATGCAGGTTAGGGCAATTGGAATTGCAAGCCAATGTTTTAAGGTTGTCATCCAAGGTCCAGATTTGGGGAGATATTTTATAATTAATTGAGGTTTTAACTCTATTAAAGTATATGGAAGAGCATAGCCAATGGCCAAGGATATGAATATTGAAAAATATGCTGTTGTTGAGCTTAGCATGGCATAGCCAATTGCGGTTCCCATGAAAGGTCCAGTGCAAGGAGTTGCAACAATTACTGCAAAAAATCCGGTTATGAAATTTTGGCTAGATGGAATTAGGGTTAAATATTTTGAAAATTTATCTGGAATTTCTAATTTGCCTATTAAATTTAAGAAAATAAGAAAGAATAGTATTAATAAAAACAAATTAAATTCAATAGATTGAAGTTGAAAACCCCAGCCGAGTGATAAACTCATTTTTTTGAAATAATATAAGATTGTTGCAAGTAATATGAAAGAACTTATAACTCCAAGCATATATGCTAGAGCAGATTTTATTGATTTTTGTTTGGTGTTTTTTACAAGTTGCAAGGCTTTTAAGGAGATAATTGGTAAAACACATGGCATTAGGTTTAATATTAAACCTGCTAAAAAGGCAATTATTATGTGATATAATAAGTTTTGATTTTGAGGTGTTTGTGATTTTTGTTGGGAGTTTGTTTTAGAGCTTAGCAGAAAGGTTTTGTTATTACACAAAATAATTCCTTCATTAGAGCTTGGTAGTTCGGTGGTATTTTCAAATTCAACATTTAGCAAAGTATCTGAAAGGATTCTGGTTTTAGGAAGTGATGATATGATATTTTTTTTAGGATGAATGCTTACAAATTCGCCATTTGGACAATCTTTTAAGACTGGTGATAATAAATTTATTAAAAGGTTGTTTTGGTCTATTGATGATGAATAATCAATTTTTTCTGGAAATAGGGCTTCGGCTTGAGAATATGTATTGATATATAAGGTGTTTGTTTGTTCGTTGGAGCTTATAGGAATTGTTGTGTTTGATTTTATGGTTTCATTATAACACTCGTTGAAACAAACATCATATGATAAATCAATATCAAGTGGTAATTGTTTTATGTTTTTTAAGTTATTTAAGAGGATTGGTTGCTGGATATAAAAGGTATTTTCATAGATGTATGAGGTTATAATATCCTCATAAATAACTTTTTTTGGGGCAGAAAACAGAGGTGATGAAAGATTAGTGTAAGGTGTGTCTTTTAGATTTAAAATGGTAGGATTTCCTACATCTCCAGGGTTTTCCCAATACAAATGCCATTTGGGCTTTATGGTTATTTTTAGTAATAGATTTAAGGATTTTGTTTTTGGAGAGATAGTTGTTAATTCAGGGATGATCTTTACATTAACAAAAGGTGTTGAATAATTATATTTATTTGCAAATGCATTTAATGAAAAAATGCAAAAAAACATAATTAAAAAAAAGAAACGTTTAATCATAAAAAATCCTAAATTAGCAATATTGGTGTTGTTAAATATAATGTTAAATTTTTAAAACTCTACTAATGAAAAAGTATTTTTATGGTAAAGAATGAAATATTTTTGATAAATATTTATATTTAAAAGATTTTTAAACGAATTTTTAAGGTTAATTCTTAAAAATAACGTTTGAAATTTAAGAATTAATGAGATAGTTTTAGTTTTATGAAAAAATTAGATATTTATATAGCAAAACAGATTGGTGTTGGCTTTTTATTAGTTGCGCTTTCCTTGATGTCAATGTTGTGGCTAACTCAATCACTAAAATTTGTTGAAATGGTGACCGATAAAGGGTTGCCTGTTTATTTATTTGTTGAGATGACGTCTTTGTTGATGCCTAGAGTTTTTTCTATACTATCTCCGATAGCGCTTTTTGTTGCGGTTATGTTTGTATATAATCGCTTGCTTACAGATAGTGAATTAGTTGTTATGAAGGCTGTTGGTATTAGCTCTGTTGTTATAGCAAGAGCTGCAATTATGGTTGGTGTGGTATTGGCCTTGTTTAATGTGTTTGTATTAAATTATGGTATTCCAATGGCTGAAAGTAGGTTTAGAGATTTGGAATATGAAGTGAAAAATAGTTTTACTAAAATGATGCTACGGGAAGGGGCTTTTACTTCATTTAAGAATAATATGACAATTTTTATTGATAAATTTGAAGATGATGGAAGTGTTAAAGGAATACTTGTTAGTGATGCCAAAAATCCAAATGAAAAAGTTGTGACAGTTGCTGAAAGAGGAATGGTTGAATATACCGATATTGGACCTAAGATATTACTTAAAAATGGTACAAGACAGATGATGAATAAAAAATCTCTTCAATTTTCTTCTATGCGCTTTGATGACTATGTTGTTGATTTTGGTGATGTTAGTGTTTCTCGTAAGAAGAAGGAAAGTGTTAGAGAAAAGGGAATTAAGGAGTTATTTGTGGCGTCAAAGAATCCTGAAGTTTCGCTTAAAGATAGACGAGTTTTTAGGGCTGAAGCTCATAGGCGAATCCTTGCTCCATTTTTTAATTTAATTTTTGCCATGCTTGCGTGTGTAGGTCTGTTGATTGCTAATTTTAATCGTCGTGGACAAGGAAAAGTGATTACAATTTCTATTTTAGCAATGATTATTATTCAAGCTCTTGATATGAGTTTTGCTAATATGGCAAGAAAACATGAATGGGTAGTTTGTTTGATGTATTTGAATTGTATTATGCCTCTTTTGGTTATTAGTTGGTTATTAATAAAAACTCCTAGTTTTAAGAAAAAGCGCACAATGGAGGACTTAAAAAATGCGTAAATTTTGGGTGGTTGCTTTTTTATTTTTGATAGCAAGTTTTGGGGTGATGGCTGCAAATGAGCCTTATGCGGGAGCTATTGTTAAAAAAAGTACAACAACTACTCCAAGGGCTGATTTTAGACCTGGTAATCTTACAGATATTATGCCAAGTGTAGAAAAAAACGATAAAAAAGAAGAACAAGAAATATTTTTTAGTTCTGATGAGCTAGAGGCAGATAGTGAAGAGGGTGTTATTGTTGCAAGTGGTAATGTAGTTGTTACTCGTAATAATTTGGAACTTACCTCTGATAAGCTTTGGTATAATCAGAAGAAAGATATTATTGTTGCAGAAGGTAATGTTAAGTTAAGGGAAGAGGATGGCAGTGTTTTATATACTGATAGAATAACATTATCTGAAAAATTACAAAGAGCTGAAGTTGATAAAGTAAAAGTTATTATGCGTGACGAATCGAGAATTTGGGCAGATAGCTTTATTAAAAAAACTTCAGATAATAAACAAATGAGAAATGCATCTTATACTGCTTGTGATATGTGTAAAGGTAAATCACCACTTTGGCAAATTGATGCAAGAAAAATAAATCATGATGCAAAAGGTCAAAATATAAACTATAATGATGCAGTTTTAAGAATTAAAGATGTGCCAGTATTTTATTTGCCTTTTTTAAGTCATCCTGCTCCTGAAGTTAAGAGACGTTCTGGTTTGCTCATGGCATCTATGGGAAGTTCTTCATATTTGGGACAATATTTACAGCCAATTTATTTTTTGGATGTATCTGAGCAAACAGACATTCTTTTATCTCCATATATTACAACAGATAAGGGAATTGTTTTAGGCGGGCAATATAGACAGTATTTTTATAACGGACATATTAATGCTGAGGGTACATATCTTGATGATGACGGCAAAGTAAAAGGCGATGATAGATATGCAAAGTTTAATAGACCTGAAAAGCGTGGTAATTTATTCTTGGATGCAAGATATGAGATTAATGATTATTGGGTAGCAAATCTCGATCTTAATTATGTATCAGATGTGTTTTATCTTAAAGATTTGAATTTAGCTCATGATGATGATGCTTGGCTTACTTCAAAACTTTCTTTTGAGCGTTTTAAAGGAAGAGATTATGCAACAATAGAAGGTTATTATTATAAACTTACGAGTTATAGCTTAAAAGAAAGAAATGATGCAGAATATCGTAATCGTATGAAGAGTATGCCAACTGTTGCACCTTTTATGGAATATGAGACAATTAGTGATCCTAATAAATATGGTGCATATTTTAAGACTAATATTAGTTCTGCTTCTGTTTATCGAGACAATGATGAAGAAGGTCAAAGAGTTTCGATGATAAATTCTTTCGAACTTCCTTATATGAGTAATTATGGTGAACAATATAAGTTTGTAGCCAGTTTGAAATCTGACTTATATTATGTTGATGGTTATAAATATAATCAAGAAGATGAATATGACGGTACATTAGCAAGAGTATTCCCTCAGATTGGGGTTGAATGGAGATTGCCTTTTGTTAGAGCAACAGATACAACAAGACAAATTTTGGAACCGGTTGTAGTTGCAGCTTTTGCGCCTGATGAAAAAAATGATTTTGATAAAATACCAA
>JAZRAL010000063.1:0-1814 GCA_045634545.1 Alphaproteobacteria bacterium
AATTGATTGATATGCTAAATGCAGCAAAGAGAAATGAAGAAGTTAAGTTAAAGAATTCTTTTGTATCAATTCTTATCTTTTTATTATCGGTGGGGTTATTAGTAACTGCTTATAGTAGGATTCTAAAGAGCGGCATAAATGGTGAAGTGAATGAGTTGATAATTACCGTCATCCTAGGTGTAATTGGCACACTGTTTTTCTTTTTCAGTCTCTCTAGTTTCTTTATCCAGATTGTGCAAAAGAACAAAAAAATCTATTTAAAAGATATAAATATATTTGTGTTAAGACAAATCAATAACAAAATCAATACGAATTTCTTGTCTATGACTGTCATATGTCTAATGCTTTTTTTAACGATTTCACTGTTATTTACGGCGTTTGATTTAAAAGGAAGTATTGATAATGGTAATAAGACTTTAGATGCTTCAGCAGTGCTCTTTGTTGATAATGAAAGGGAAGACCCTAAGGATAATAATATCGAAGAATTTTTAAATAAAATAAACTTTACATTTGAACCTTATGAAAAGCATGCCTTTTATAATGAATATAAGCTAAATGTTACGCCTGAGAACTTGTTATCAAAGTATTTTAGCGAGCAGGAGCGAATCGAATTAAAGGGAGGTGCCTTTTATGACTATCCGATATCTGCCATAAAAATATCGGATTATAATGCAATGATAAAACTTAAGGGACAGGAGGCTATTGATTTAAAGGAAAATGAGGTTTTAGTTGTATATAACTCCAATGGGGAAAATAGTGTTTTTTCTAACGATATGGGAAGGGAAGACATCATCCATATAGATGGCAACACCTATACCATCAAAAATAAATCTCCTATAGAGGAAACTATAAGTATTGCTGTTCCCAATCAACCAATCTACCTTATTATTCCATATTACTTCGATGGAAGTTTACAACTAGAGGTTACAGGCTTTAATGTATTATATGAAGATAAATATCACGACGAATCTGAAGAGAAGTTTGTAAACCTATTTAATGAATTTAAAGAAAATCAATATACAGATGTCACTTCGGCTTCACCGACTGGGCGTACATGGGACCAAGTACAAGATAGAAACAATGGTGCAACAGCATTAATTGTATTTCTCGGTCTATTTTTAGGTCTTATATTTATCATCACGAGCGCGGCAGTCTTGGCATTGCAACAGTTATCTGAAGCAAGCGATAGCTTGGAACGATATAAGTCTCTAAAGAAAATTGGTGTCACTGAAAAATTAATAAACAAAGCCATATTGAGCCAAACCTTAATCTATTTTATGGTCCCTTTAGGTCTAGCAATTCTTCATTCAATCGTATGTATAAGAGCAGTTGACCAATATTTTGATTTTCAATACCAAAGTATAATAGTCAGTGCTTTATTCCTTGCAATAATATATGGTAGCTATTTTTATGCAACGTATGTTGGTGTTAAGAATATGGTTAAAAACGGCGATTAGTACTTTATTAAGGCTGTTTTCTGAAAGTTTGTTGCCATTATAAGTTAATACTAAAAATCAGAGTTATTCTTAATAGAACAACCCTGGTTTTTAGTTGTTTTTCTAAATATCACGCATTGTAGAGTGATTTTTGGAGTATGATGATTACAATAGTTCGAGTATTGAAGGTTTTACGAATTTCTTTTTCTTTTCAAAAAAATATTTAAAAATAATATAACTACACTAAAAATGCTAAAAACAACTGTCGTTAGGATTGCTTCGCCTGTAAAACTAATCGGTTCAAGTCCGCTCTGGTTGTTAATATGATCTTCTTGCCCTTTGTAAGTGAACCAAATAGTAGTAGAAAAAAAGCCATAT
>JAZRAL010000064.1:0-32196 GCA_045634545.1 Alphaproteobacteria bacterium
TTAAAGAATTAGTAGAATTAAAAAATCCCCAAGAATTATTAGATAATATATGTCTTTATCTAAAGAAATATAATATACATCCGTATTTTTTATTAAGAGATAAAAGGGATGATTTGTTTTTGTATAATAAAAATATTTAAAATTTCCCATAAAATATTTATTTACTTTTAAGCATCTTAAGGTATAAGAATTCTATCAAGTTATTAACGATAGGATTGCCACATGTATTATAGTTTATCAGAAATTTTCGCCATAGGAATAGGTCCATCAAGTTCACATACAGTTGGACCAATGAAAGCTGCAAATAGATTTGTAAAATCACTAAAAAATAATATTGAAAAAACAGAAAAAGTCGATGTTTATTTGTATGGGTCGCTTGCCTTGACAGGAATAGGGCACGGAACATTGAACGCTGTTGTATATGGATTGTTAGGATTTGAAGCTGATAAATTAGATTTAACTCAAAATTATATAGAAAAGCTAAAATCTAGCCGTGAGTTATTACTTGGCGGTATTAAAAAAATTCCATTTGATATGGATAAAAATTTTATATTAGAGAAGAGTATATTTTTAAAAGAACATCCAAATGGAATGAAAATTGTAGCTAGAGATAAAGATAATAACATAATACTTGAAGAAACATATTTTTCTGTTGGAGGTGGAACAATAGCTAGACAAGATGAGATAGGTCAGAAGATAGAACGAGCACCTCTTGATGTTCCTTATCATTTTTCTAGCTTTAAAGAATTGCATGAAATTTGCAAAGCAAATAATATGACAATAAGTGATGTCGTTTTAGCAAATGAATATGCTTTGCAGTCAAAAGAAGAGACAATAGATTATATCAAAAAAATTGTAAAAATAATGCAAGACAATATTGATAAAGGGATAAGCACAGAAGGAGTTCTTCCTGGAAGTATTAAATTAAAACGTAAATCCTTTAGTATGTATAAAAGTTTGCAACAACGTTTTGAAAATAACGTTGATGATGCGTTATATATACTTGATTGGGTAAATTTATGGGCTTTCGCCGTGGCTGAAGAAAATGCAGCGGGTGGTAAAATTATTACTGCGCCAACAATGGGATCTGCCGGGATAATTCCTGCAGTAATAAGATATTATCAAAGATTTGCCCATAAGAAAGCTTTTTATGATTTGGATGCGGATATAGTATTTATTACAACAGCTGCAGCTATTTGTTGTTTATACCGCACAAACGCTTCAATATCTGGTGCAGAAGTAGGTTGTCAAGGTGAGGTTGGTGTGGCTTGTTCAATGGCAGCAGGAGCGTTAACAGCAGTTATGGGCGGAACTATAAATCAAATAGAAAATGCAGCTGAAATTGGAATGGAACATAATTTAGGTCTAACTTGCGACCCAATAAAAGGACTTGTTCAAATTCCATGTATTGAAAGAAATGCTATGGCTGCTATAAAAGCTGTTAATGCAAGTAGACTTGCTTTTAGAGGAACTGGTGAATATAAGGTTAGTTTAGATAGCATAATAAAAACCATGTATGAGACAGGATTACACTTAAATAGTGATTATAAAGAGACATCTTTAGGTGGTCTGGCTAAAAATGTAGCATGTTAAAAAAGCGCTCTTTTGAGCGTTTTTTTTATATATTTTTTTATATAAATAATGAAAATACTAAAAAATGGCGGATTTCCAGTGTTTTTTAGGTGTTTTCCTGTTTATAACCTTGTTTTTTGTTTGAAATAATCAAAAAAATCTCCTCAAATTTAAGTGTGAACAAAGTTCGCATGGTATTAATTTTTTTTGAGGAGTCCTCCAGTGAACAAAAATGAACTCATTTCTAGCATTGCTAGTGAAGCTGGTCTTACAAAAGCAGATGCAGGTAAGGCTTTAGACGCATTCATTTCTTCTATTACAACAGCTCTTAAAGGCGGTAACGAAGTTCGTTTAGTTGGTTTTGGTACATTCGCTGTTACAAAACGTGCTGCAACAACAGGTCGCAACCCACGTACTGGCGAAACAATCAAAATCAAAGCTCGTAAACAACCTAAATTTAAGGCTGGTAAAACTCTTCAAGATGCAGTAAACTAATTCTTGTTGATGTTATCGAACAAATAAGCGAGTTCTCCTCCGGGGACTCGCCTATTTTTTTGTGATGTAATAGATTGAAATAAAACAATAAATAAAAAAAGTGAAAAAAATGTAATTTTTTTCTTGCAATATAAAAAAATATAATATATAAACGTTTTTGTTGAATGAGATGGGCGTTTAGCTCAGCTGGTTAGAGCATCTCGTTTACACCGAGAGGGTCGGGAGTTCGAATCCCTCAACGCCCACCAATTAAAAAGGCTACCGCAAGGTAGTCTTTTTTTGTGTGGAAGTAGGGATTTGAGCACCCGAGAAGGGAGTTCGACTACCAGCACAAGGCGTACGGGAGAACGCCGTTCGGCAAAGCCGATGTGCGCCAGTGCGACGAAGTCAATCCCGTTAGCGCCCACCAATTAAAAAGGCTTTCCATTAGGTAGTCTTTTTTTGTGTGGAAGTAGGGTGCTAGTAAGTGGAAGATAAGATATAATAATATTCAATATTTTTGATACAAATAAAAAAAAGACCTCTTAAAAATAAGAGGTCAAAGAATTAGTTGCTTTGTTTGACTTTTTGTGCTTCTTCAATGTCTTCATCTTTTTCTTTGCAGGTGGTTGCGTATCCATATAATAGAATGACAACCATAAACACTATAAAGAAATTAATGCTAGAGCTTACAGTATCTCCAATGAAATAAACTTTTTTTATCTCATCAGCATTAGCTATGCCTTCATAAAAGCCTGTATGATTACCGATTGTAAAGCATGTGACATACTGGCCTATATAAGGTCTATCGTAAATTTTTTCTGTTTCATTCGCAAGGAGAATGCTATCAACAGGTATAGCAACATCTTCTATAAAACAAACAAATTCATTTTTTTCGTTCAACTCAATAGGAGTATAGCCTACAATTTGAGGATCTCTTCTCCAGTCGCAACTAGAAAATAGCAACAAAGCTACTACAAGCAATAAATAAAAACGTTTCATTTTATAATAATTTAATGGCACATAAATATAAACAATTGCACCGATTATATAAAAATAAATAAAAAAATCAATATTTTTTATATTTTGAAAATTTCTTCAGCTTTTCTCATGGCTTGAGGAGAAACAAATAGAATTAAAACATCACCTTCTTCTATAATTGTATCATAAGTATTATATATAATTTCATTATTTCTATATATTGCACTAACCTTGCATTTATCTGGTAAATTAAGTCCTCGAATGGTTTTGCCTGTATTAAGGCTATCTGCATCAATTCTGACTTCCCAAACTTCGCCCATTCCACGTCTTAGGCAGTAAGCGTCATTTATCTTTGCTTTTCTTAAATCCTGAAGCATTGCAGAGGTTGTAATTAGTGATCGTTCTATAATAACATTTTCACTGCTATTATCTATAAGATTGTCATATGCTCTAGAATTAACCAAGGATACTGTATAAGGAACTCCACTTTTTCTTGCTACCATTGACGCTAACAAATTGTCCTTATCATTTTCTGTAATTGCAACAGATATATCAGCATCTTTTATTTGAACTTCGTCTAAAATGACGTCACTCATCATTTCACCTTTAATAATTTGGACTTCATTTAAATTTTCTGCTAAATCTTGAGCAATTTCTTTATCATCTTCAACGATTTTGCAATTTGTGATAGTGTCGTCTTTTTCTATAGAAGATGCTATGCAATATGAAATAGCATTTCCCCCAAAAATAACCAAATTCTCAAAAGGTTTAATAGATACACCAAAGTCATGTAATGTGTCAAAAACATTATCTTTTTCTACTAAAACGAAAATTTCATCATTTGCATGAATGGTTTCATTTGGTTTTGCAAAAAAACTTTTATCATCTCTAATTATATGAATGACGGGGCTATTATAGTATTGCTTAATTTCATTGATTTCTGTATTGATTAAAGGGCATGACTTATCGCACTTAAAACCAATTAAATATAATTTACTGTCAACAAGAGGAAAAACGGCTGTTGTACCAGGGAATTCTAGTAAATTAAGAATATTTTTTGCTATTTCTATATCTGGCGATATAACTAAATCAACAGGAAGGTTTCTATCGCTATAAAGAGTATTCCATAATGGATTTAAGAAATATTCGGATTCTACTCTGGCAATTTTTTTAGGAATTTGAAATAAGGAATAAGCAACTTGACATGCAACTAGATTTACTTCGTCATCATCTGTTACAGCAATCAAGATGTCGGCATTTTTTGCGCCAATTTTTTCCTGAACACCAGGATGAGAAATAGAGCCAAGCATTGTTTGAATATCAAATTCTTTTGCTATATTATCTAATCTATCTCTATCTGTATCAACCACAACTATATCGTTATCTGCTTGAGATAGATAATCAACAATACTGCGTCCTACATTTCCTGCACCACCAATTATTATCTTCATAAAGAATAAAACTCCTCTTGTTTAGAAAAATAATCTTCTATGGCTTTTATTGCTACATCATAATCGTAAATTTTTGTATAAATTTCACGAAATTTTTTAGCATCACGTAAGTTTTTTGAGTACCAACAAACATATTTGCGAGAAATAGCAACAGCCATCGCTTTGCCGTAAAAATCAACCATATCGGATAATTGTTGTAATAGCGCATTCTTTAGCTCAATAGGGGATATTGTTGAAGGTTCAATGTTTAAATTAATATAATTATGAATTTGACCTAAAAACCACGGATTGCCTAGAGCACCTCTTCCAACCATAACTCCATCAACATTAGTCTCTTCAATCATTTTTTTTGCATCATATACTGTTGTGATATCACCATTACCAATAACCGGAATATTAACACTTTCTTTTACTTGCTTTATGATATTCCAATCCGCAACACCACTATATCCTTGAGCACGTGTTCTTCCGTGAACAGTAACATATGATGCACCACTTTCTTCACACATTTTAGCAAATTCAACAGCATTAACAGAGTTGTTATCCCAGCCTTTTCTAAATTTAACAGAAACACTTAAATTTGTTGCTTTAATAGTTGCTTGGATAATTTGAGAAGCAAGTTTTAGGTCTTTCATCAAGGCCGACCCAGAATTGTTTCCAACAATTTTTTTAACCGGACAACCCATATTAATATCAAGAGAATGTGCACCCAAATCTGCAACTAGTTTTGCAGCTTCTGAAAAAAGTTCAGGGTCGTTACCGACTAGTTGTACAACAACAGGATAAGGTTCTTTGCTAACATCTGCAATTCTATAAGTTTTAGGGTTTTTGCGATTGATAGCATTGATTGCAACCATTTCAGAATAAAGATTAACAACACCTTTGCTTGCAACAAGCTTCCGTAATGGATAATCTGTAATCCCCGCCATTGGCGCTAAAAAAACATTAGTAGGAAAATTAAGAAGTTTAGCCATTTTTTTATTCCGCACTATTTAGAGCTTTTATAAGTGTGAAGTAAATCTTATCTAAAGAATTTTTAACACACATATTAAGAATTTCATCTCTAGACATTGATGAAGGGTTATTAGCTTCTTTTATTAGAGTCTCCATTGCAAATAAATATTTTATAACAAGATTATGGAATTCTGCATTGTCATCAAAATCTTTTCTTATAATCATTAGAAGTTTTTTAGAGAGCGTTTTATTTAATACGTCAACAAAAACACTGTTTTTTCCATTAAGATAATCTTCCCATAAGTCAAGCATATCAATACCACTAAAGAATTGCTCAACTTTAATGTTTTGTGCAATTAAAGTTTTATTTATGCCAGATGATAATTTTATAAGGTTACTTTTATCAATTTGTGGTTTGGTAGGTTCAAACTTTTTGGTTCTAACTTCTAATTCCTTGTATTTATCAATTTGCTTATCATAACCAGATAAAATACCATCAAGTTCTTTTGATGTGTCTTTAACACCACTTTGAAGATTATGAAGTTTTTCGCTAATAACATCTATATTATGAAGAGCATTATCAATATAATCTTTTTGTTCTTCCCATAAAGAGAGACTTTGCTTACTATTTGTCATAAGCTGATTTGTGGAGTTACTAATTTTATCTGTATTTTGATTAATAATTTCACTAGCTTGTGTGAATTTTTCTATTACTTCTACAGCTTTATCTTTTAAGGCATCTGTTTTTAGAGCAAGTTTACCGCTGATATCACCAACCTTATCAACGATAGTTTCTGCGATGTTTTGTAAATCTTGATTTTTAGCTTGAGTAAGATTTGTAAAGCTCATTAATTTTTCTGTTTCTTTGTTTATGGCTAAAATAACATTTTGCATACTATTTATAGCATATTCTGATTTTCTTTCAATCTCAGCTCTTTTTTCATCAAAAGTATAACCGATTCCTTGTATTGCTTTACCAGTTTCTGAGTTAACAGCTTTTAAGGTTTGAATTTGTTTTTTAGTTAAAGTTTCTAGTTCAACAGAGTTTTTAACTAGTTTATCTATTTCTGCAGTAACTGTTTGTCCGTATCTAGATAGTTTGTTGCTTAAAAGTTCGGAGTTATGATCTAGAACTTGTGTTTGCGCCTCTATTAATCTCTTTTGCTCTTCTACTTTTCCTTCAACGCCAGAAATGCCCATATCTAAACGTTTATATAGAGCATCGCATTCTTCTGCTGTTTTATAAAAAGATTTGCTAATGCGCTGGGTGTTTTCAGAACTTTTAGCTAAGAGTTCATCAATATGTTGTTTGCTAATTTCTGCGCAAGCTTCAAGCTGTCCTTTCATCTCGTTAAGGCTAAGTTTATTGTCTGAGATGTTGTTTTTTATATTAGAAGAAATTGCTGTAATTTCATCAAGCATAGGATTTAATTTGCTAACGAAATTATCAGAGTTTTGAGAAATATCTTCTGAACACTGTTTCATTTTTACGATAGTGTTTGTTGTTTTGTCTGTTATATAACTGCATTTATCAGCTAAAGATTTTACACCATCATTTAGTTCATTAATGGTTTTAGCAGAGTACGTATCTAAAATTTGCAAAATATTTGCCAATTCTACAACACGTTTACCAAGTTCTTTTTCGATGGTTATTGTTTGTTCGCCAACATCTTTTCCTCCTTTTTGGAGTTGCTTAATTTGTTCGTTTAAGATGTTAGAAAAGGCTTTTGCATTTTTTGTAGCATCATCATCTGGATACATTAAGCTATTCATATACATTTGAAGTAATTTAGAACTAGCATTAACACTAGCGCTTCTATCAATATAGGCAAGTATAAACCAAACAAGCAAAAGAGGGGTTATGCTATAAAACAAAAACTCTCCAAAATCACGAGGAGGTAAAGATAAAACACTAGACCAACCAATGAAATTTTCTATATAATAACAAAGTCCAACAACCCAAATAACAGCGGTTAGGACAAAGCAATATAAGAAGTTTTTTTGAAGCCATAAAAAGCGTTTTAATGTAGATTCGTCTTCAATATTAGTATTTGTATTTTTTTTGTTTGCATATGCCATAATTCAACAACCCTAAAAAAGATTTTTTACAGAACTTAACTTATCATTAACTTTTATTTTTTTCAAATAAATTATTCACTTAAACTAAGACTTTTCTAATAATTTTAAAAAAATAAAGATTTTAAAAGATTTGTATTGATTTTATAGAAAAAACTAGTTATCTTAAATCATGCAGTCGGTGAAACGGTTGTGCTAAGAGTTGCAGCATGTCATTGATTGCTCTTTTTTATGCGCATAAGCCGCTATAGCTCAGTGGTAGAGCACGTCATTGGTAATGACGGGGTCGTAAGTCCGATTCTTACTAGCGGCACCATTTTTGAAAAAGCACCGTCGGGTGCTTTTTGTTTTATCAGGGGTAATTTCCATAAAGTCCGATAATTCGGTTTCCGAAAACAGCACTCCCGCAAATATTATCGGACTATTTTAAATCTGATTTTAATTTTGAAAACACATTTTGATCACGATAACGTTCACATGCGACAGAATAAATGTTCTGTCTTAAAATGCCTTCAAATTGATATCCCGCCTTAAGAGCCACATTGGCCGAACGCTGATTTAAGGCATCTGTATGTATAACAATTCTATTAAAGCCATTATCAAACAATTCTTTTTCAATAAGTGCAATCGCCTCAGCCATATAACCGCATCCAGTGTAGTCTGTATCTAACCAATATGATATTTCGGCTCGTTTATGCGGCCAAGCTACATTTACCACGCTAATTAAGCCAACAAAATTCTTATCTACGGATATTTCATACACAAATTGTGTATTGCTATTCCAGTCCTTATTGACTACTTCCAAGAAATTCAGGGTATCTTTCGGAGAATTAGTGTCTTTTACCCACCCAAGCCAAGGTAAGAAAACATCTCTACACCTATCAATAACAGAATATATTTTTTCTGCAGTTTTCACATCATAAACGGGACGTTTTAATTTTATACGCTTGCCAGTTATACGTTCATGCATCAAGATACCTCTTTGTCAAAAATACCATAAGTCTTCTTAAGAATAGCAAAACTTTTGAATAATTACAACTCAAATTTTTGTAATTTCTCTTTCAATTCTTGAGCGATTTGAGTCCGATAATCGCTTTAGTCGCGCACCATTTGTTAAAAACGCTCCTTAATGGAGTGTTTTTTTATTATGAAAATCAATACATCCACAAAGTCCGATTTATAGGATTTTAAAATAGGTAAAATTTTATAGGCTATCAGAGTTACGGATGGTAACGTGTGTCTGGCTAATGAGTAAAACGTTAGTATAGAGAACTTTAGTTAACACAACCATTTTGTCAGAATATATTATATTTGACAAAATGTATTAAAAATGGTAAGTAATAGATAAAGATATAAGAAAAAATTCTAGATAAAGTTTTAATTACGAGTAAAAAATGGAAGATGTTTTAGTTGAACTACTTGATGTACATTTTATAATCGACATGATGTATGCTCGAACCGATAACATGATTGGATGTGCTATTTATAAAGAAATAGGTTATGGTAATAAAGCATATATGCATAAAGATGTTAAAGAAGCATTATTGCAAATATTACCTTTCTTGCGAGAAAACAATCTAAAAATGCGAATTTGCGATGCCTACCGCCCACCTCTAGCTCATCAAAAATTACTGGAAATAATTCCTCGTTCAAAAGCTAAATTTTTTGCAGAAACTCCAGAATTATCAAATCATTGTCATGGGACAGCAGTTGATGTATGTTTAACAGATATAAGTGGTAATAACTTAATATATCCAACAGAAATTGATGCGTATGAAAAGCGTTTTCAGGAACAAGTTAGAGATGGGTATTTTGAAGCATTTCAACATCATTTACAAAAAGCAAGACACGATTACTCAGAAGCATCCAAAGAAGCAATTACAAATCGTCAAGAGTTAAAAAAAATAATGGAAAAAGTAGGATTTGAATCCGTATCGCACGAATGGTGGCATTACAATATAAAAAATTGGCAAAATTATCCTGTTATTGAGTGGTAATTTATTGGATAGCACACCTAGAGCAACTTTAGCTCATATTCAAACTGTTTGTATTTATCATAAAAATTAGTCCGATAATTGTATAATATCGCGCACCATTAAAAATGCCTCCTTTATGGAGGCTTTTTTTTATGGTATTGAAACATTTAGAAGCGGATTTACGAAGTAACATCCTAAATTGTGGTGCTGTATGAAAATCTGGGTAAGATATCAATAACAAAAGGAGTTGTTCTTTAGAGTTTTTAGTGCTTTAAGCTTACGCAATTTTCTTATTAAAATAAATTATAAAAAAAAAGTTTGACAAAAAGCTTGGTATTTTGTTTAAAACATGATAAAAAGTAGATACTAAACTTAACTATTAAAAAAATTATGGAGAGAATTATTTTTTATTTCTCATTCTGCGTAGCGATGCTTGCAGTTGTTGAGGTTTTTCTGGAAAGAAAATTTTTTATCCCTAAAAAATCTGAGGGTGAATTTAGGTGTATGTATTTTTGCCGTCCAACACCATATTTGCGCTTTAAGGGAAAGCCGTATCAGGTTATAGCATTTGAGAGAGATAGAGAGCATATTTATGTGAGTGTGCGCATAAAAAATGGTCTTGTTATGCATTTTCTGATGTTTTATGATAGTTTATGGGAAGGTTTTTATTTTGTGCATTCAATTGAGACTTATTCAAAATTGTGTAAGTTAGATATTGATTTCAAAATTCCATTTGATAAACTTTCCGAGGATAATATTGTTTTCGATAGTTTTATTCTAACAGAATTTGACTTAGAAGATATTAAAAACTATGCAGATTTTGGAATTGATGCATCCATTTTTAATGAGATAAAAATGGCAAAGAAAGTTGCTATTGAGGCGGTGAAAGAAAATGAAAGGCAGGCAAAGGAGCGAGAATTCAAACGAACAACGTTTGATGTAAGAGGGATTTAATCAATGAACAAAAAAGCACCTGTTACGGTGCTTTTTTTAGTATGAAAATTTAACAACGGCAGTTAAAACAACAACAATTATAATAACCAAAAGCCAAGTTATTTTTTCTCGATTCTGTTCTTCTATTTTAGGTAAGAAAAATAACATATAAAGCCCCAAGATAAATACGTAGAGAGAGCAAACCGGCAAGAGAATGCCTGACATTTCAAGTATTGGACCTCGAATATCTTTAGGTGTTATAAAATATGTTGTAATTAACAAACAAAGCAAACCCGTACAAGATGGGTTTTTTCTAAATAATAAATTAAACAAAGATTTCATAAATATAATTTTAGGGTAATAATATAGATTAATAATCACGTTCTTTTTGGGGTTTAAGGTAAAAAATAGATTGCGTCAAGATAAAAAATAAAACCCTAAATGTTGATTTAGGGTTTTAATGGAATGTAAAGACTAGTTCTTTTTGTTTTTTAATACATCATAAACAAAGTCTACAATGTTTCCAACAGTAGGGGGATCCATTTCATTGAACTTTGCGTCTTCTGTTGCTGTCAATCTGAAATCGAGAAGAGTCTCAATTGACGTTAGCAAACTGAAGCGATCAATACTGTCTAAGCCCAAGTCATACTCCAAGTTGGTTTCGTTTTTGATGTTGTCACATAGGCATGCATGTTGTGTGCCAAGATGCTCTTTTAAGCCATTTTTGATTACATCAAAAATCTCTTCTTTTGTCCGCATAGTAATTTTGATTTATTTATTAAACATAATTATACAATATTAGTTTTAGATGCTATTAGTAAAATAAGAAAAAGTCAAGTATAACAAAAAGGCCACATTTTGTGGCCTGAAAATTATTTTAGAAGT
The DNA here is from genome assembly GCA_045634545.1 of Alphaproteobacteria bacterium. Taxonomy (GTDB): domain Bacteria; phylum Pseudomonadota; class Alphaproteobacteria; order RF32; family CAG-239; genus CAG-267. The sequence goes on from JAZRAL010000064.1 coordinate 11,303, forward strand.
TCATCTGCAAGTTTTTCAAATTGTTCTAAATCACTCTCTTTAACTGCGGATTTTATTGTAATTTTGTGTTCAATAAAATTAATGTTTTTCAAATTTGCCATTTCATCTTTCATCTTTTTAGCAGCAATTGGAGCCCAAGAGCCGTTTTCAATGAATGCGACAGTGCGATTTTGATAATTTTTGGCTTTTAGGTGATTTATGAATTTTTCCATAAATGGGAAAAGTCCGCCATCATACGTTGGGCATGCCAAAACAAGTCTATCATAGCGGAAAGCATCTTCAACAGATTCGTGTATATCATCACGAGCAAGATCTGCTATGCTAACTTTTACATTGCTTTTGCTTTCTAATACTTCTTTTAGTTTATAGGCAGCATTTTTTGTATTACCATAAATAGATGTATATGCAATAAAGATGCCTTCGTCTTCTGGTCTGTAGCTACTCCAAATATCATATTTATTAATATAATAACCAAGGTTTTCGGTAAGCATAGGTCCGTGAAGAGGGAATATTTTCTGGATGTCTAATGTGGAAGCTTTTTTAAGTAAAGCTTGAACTTGTGCGCCATATTTTCCAACAATATTGATGTAATAACGTCTTGCCTCGCAGTCCCACTCATCATCAACATCAAGTGCGCCAAATTTACCAAAGCCGTCAGCTGAGAAAAGTATCTTTTCTTTACTTTCATAAGCAACCATAACTTCTGGCCAGTGAACCATTGGGGCCATGACAAAGGTTAATTCGCTACTACCTAAATTTAAAGTATCGCCATCTTTAACTACAACTTTTCTATTTTCTAAATTTAATTTTTCAAAGAATTGTCCCATCATTACAAAAGTTTTATCATTAGCTACAACTTTTGCGTTTGTGTATTTATTTAAAAATCTTTCCATACTTCCGGCGTGGTCTGGTTCCATGTGTAATACAACTAAATAATCAGGTTCTTTGCCATTTAATGTTTTTTCTAAGTTTTCTAACCATTCATTACATTTTCTTAAGTCAACAGTATCCATTACTGCAGTTTTTTCATCCATAATTACATATGAATTATAAGAAATACCATCAGGGACAACATATTGTCCTTCAAATAAATCAATATCTTTATCATCAACACCTATATAAAATACATTTTCAGTCAACTTCGTGTTTTCCATATTTTGCTCCTTCGTATATAAAATAATTGATTACATAATAGTAGCGGTGGATTTTTTCTTTTCAAGCAATTTTATCAAGGAATTTTATTAAAAAACGTTGTTGCAAAATATACAAAACAACCCCTTGACAGATATAGCTTTTCAAGATATAAACGTTAGGAATTTTTTTAATTTGGAGAACGTATATGTCATATAAAGAAACAAAGACTTTAGATAATAGAATAAATTTACCTGAGATTGAAAATAATTGTAAGGCTTATTGGGAAAATAGTAATGTTTATCGTTATGATAATACAAGATCAAGAGAAGAAACATTTATCGTCGATACACCTCCTCCAACAGCTTCAGGTTCTTTACATATAGGACATATTTTTAGCTACACACAAACAGATGTTGTTGCTAGATTCCAGCGCATGTTAGGAAAAACAGTTTTATACCCAATTGGTTGGGATGATAATGGTTTACCAACAGAACGTCGTGTTCAAAACTATTATAATATTGCTTGTAATCCAAGTGTTCCTTATGATCCAAATTTTAAACCTGAACATATAGAAAATGACAAATCTCCAAGAAAAGAAGTCTCTAGAAAAAATTTTATTGAAGCATGTGAAACTCTAATTGCATCAGATGAAGGTGTTTTTGAAAGTGTATTCAAAAACGTTGGTCATTCATATGATTGGAACATTAAATATTCAACAATTAGCCCTAAAACAATTCGTGTATCTCAAGAATCATTTATTGATTTGTATGAAAAAGGCTTTGTATCATCTGTTGAATCTCCTACAATGTGGGATGTAACATTCCAATCAGCTGTTGCTCAAGCTGAAATAGAAGATAAAGAAGTAGCAGGATTCTTTCATGATATTAAGTTCCAAGTAGAAGGAACTGATGATTATGTAACAATTGCAACAACTCGTCCTGAGTTCTTACCTGCATGTATTGCAATTGTTGCACACCCAGATGATGAGCGTTATCAAAAATACTTTGGTAAAAAAGCTATCGTTCCATTGTTTGAAACACCTGTTGAAATTGTTCCATCAGAACACGCAGAAAAAGACAAAGGTACTGGTATTATGATGGTATGTACTTTTGGTGATGCTGCCGACGTTGCTTGGTGGAAACAATCTGGTCTTCCATTAAAACAAATTATTGGCTTGAATGGTTGCTTAATGGATGTAGAGTTTGGTAAAGGAGCATTTGTATCAAACAATCCAGAAAAAGCAAATGAAGTATATGGTCAGTTAAAAGGCTTAAAGGTAACAAAAGCACGTGAAATTCTTGTTAATATGCTTCGTGACAATGGTATTTTAGCAAACGAACCTCGTCCATTAACTCATATGGTTAAATTCTATGAAAAGGGTAACCAACCAATAGAATTTGTAACATCAAGACAGTGGTTTATTAAGCTTCTTGATAAAAAAGATGCAATGATAGAAGCAGGTCGTAAAATTAAATGGAAGCCAAGCTATATGCAACACCGATACGAAGAATGGGTAAAAGGCTTAAATCAAGATTGGTGTATTTCTCGTCAACGTTTCTTTGGTGTTCCTTTTCCAGTTTGGTATAAGTTAGATGCGCAAGGTAATCCAATTTATGACGAGCCAATTATTGCTAGTAGAACACAATTGCCAGTAGATCCAATGGTCGATGCACCTTTCGGTTACACTGAAGATATGCGTAATAAACCTAATGGATTTATCGGGGATAAGGATGTCATGGATACTTGGGCAACATCAGCATTAACTCCTCAAATTGCATTAGATGTAGTTAAAAATGATGCTTTAAAAATTCCATTTGATATTCGTCCTCAAGCACACGATATCATTAGAACATGGGCTTTTTATACTATTGCAAAAGCAGTAATGCATAGTAACACAATTCCTTGGAAAGAAATTTTGATTAGTGGTTTTATTTTAGACCCAGACCGTAAAAAAATGTCAAAATCTAAAGGAAACGTTGTGACACCACAACATTTAATTGATAATTATGGTGCAGATCCAATTCGTTATTGGGCCTCTCGTGCAAGGTTGGGTATTGATACCGCTCTAGATGAACAAGTTATGGTTCAAGGTAAAAAGCTTGTAAATAAAATATTTAACGCAAGTAAATTTGTTTTTTCAATGGTTGAAAATAGTCCATTAAAAGGTGCTGGTGAATATGAATCTCATATTACAAATCCAATGGATAAATCTTGGCTTTATAAAATGGATTCTATGATGAAACAAGCTTCATCAAACTTTGAGACATACGATTATGCTTCAGCATTAGAGGGAATAGAAAAGCGTTTTTGGGATTTCTGTGATTATTACTTAGAAATCGTTAAAAAACGTGCATATTCAGAAACAGATACATCTGCTGTGGCAAGTCTTATGAAGACAATAGATACTTTCTTAAAAGCATTTGCTCCATTCTGCCCATTTATTACAGAAGAAGTATATCAATGCAGACCTTGGGGAAATAAAGAAGGTTCTATTCATGGTACAGCTTGGCCAAAAGCAGGTGAGTTTGAAGGTTTGGTTGCTAAAGATAGTGCACTATATGACAATGCATCAGTAATCATATCTGAGATTAGAAAGGCTAAAACAACTGCTAATACTTCTCAGAGAACGGCTGTTTCTAAAGTTGTAATATCTGCGCCTGTTGAACTTCAAGAGGTTCTAAAAGAAGGTTTGGAAGATATCATTAATGTTGGTAACTTAAATCCTGATGCTTTAGAATTTAATGAGGCTAAAGAACTTTTGGTTGGTGAAATTGTACTAGATTTAGAAGCTGTAGCTTAGTTTTAGGTAAAATACAACTTTTTGCTTGTATTTATAAAAATATGCGCTATAAAAGTTGTGATGGTCCGATAATCCAAGTAAAAAGCCCTTTGTTTTTTTCAAAGGGCTTTTTTATAGGGTGAATTAATATTCTTTTAGTTTGCGATTTATGTCTCGTTCTTTTATAGATTCTCGTTTGTCATAAAGCTTTTTGCCCTTACCTAAGCCAAGCTCTAGCTTTGCTCTACCGTGATTGTCAAAAAATAATCTTTTAGCAATAAGTGAATAACCCTTTTTAGAGATGGCACCGATAATCTTGTTTATTTCGTGACGGGTAAGTAAAAGTTTTTTCTTGCGATTTGCATCATGATTTTCATATCCGCGATTTGAGTATTCTTCAATTTTTAAGTTTTCAATAAATAGTTCACCATTTTCAAAAGAACCATAGGTGTCTGTAAGATTGGCTTTGCCTAGGCGAAGAGATTTTACTTCTGTGCCTTTAAGTTCTATACCTGCAGTAAAAGTTTCTTCAATAGCATAATCAAAGGTTGCTCGTCTATTAACAGCAACTTGTCCTGTTGATATAAAGTCTGATTTTTTTGTGTTTTTAGCCATTGTTTTTCCTTTTGTTAATAAGGATATATTGTTTTTATAAAAGTTAGTCAAGAGTTTTGTTCTGCATAATATATAAGGAATATATATATTAACTAAAATTTAATTTTTTTATGATAAAAAGGACGGCAAAGGCAAGGTTTCTGTTGAAAAAAATGGAGTACAGTTGTCTTGTTATATAACTTTAGTTAAATCTTATTACTATTTACATAATTGTAAAAAAAGTAGATTTAATGTAGAGTAAAAATGTTTAAGGTACTATATTTTTTAGGAGATATAAAATGAGAGTTAATGAACAAGGTCGTTCTATGATTGAGATGCTCGGCGTTTTGGCCATCGTTGGTGTGTTATCAGTGGGTGGTATTGCTGGTTACTCAAAAGCTATGAACAAATTCAAAACAAACAAAGTTATTGACCAAATCAATATGATTTCTACAAACATCAGAACATTGTATTCTTCTCAAAGAAACTACAATGGTTTGAATAACGTGTTAGCTAAAGCAGCTGGTGCTGTTTCTGGTGATATGTATACAAATGCTACAGATACTACTATTACAAACGCCTTCCAAGGTGATGTTTTCATTACAACTGGTACACACAACTCACAGACAGATGCTGCTTACATCATTGGTTTTGATGGTCTTCCAAAATCTGCATGTGTTGCTGCTGCAACAACAGACTGGGGTGGTGACGTAGGTTCTGGTTTTGCTGGTATGATTGTTATAGCTTCAGCTAATGGTGCTACAACAGCTGCAAATGCCTTAAGTGCAGACACACTTCCTACAGGTAACTCTGTAGCTATTCCAGGTGATGCAACTCGTGGTACACCAATGAGCATTGTTAACGCTCAAACATCATGTGCAAGCAATTCAGACAACGCTATGGCTTTGAAATATATCTAATCATAGTCTAAAGATGATTGTTTAAGACTTGGGAGTTCTGCTCCCAAGTCTTTTTTGTGACGAATAATATTGTGCTGGGATTTTGAAGAAATATCCAGCATTTATGGATTCCGGATAAGGCAAAGCCTTTTCGAAAAGACAGAATAAAAAAGATATATTTAAAAAAACTTTTAATTAATATTTGAAATTAACATATATTATGAAAATAGATGTTAGTAGTAAATGAGTTTGTCAAAAAATATATATGCAAAAACAATTGGATAGTAATATTTGAAAGAAAAAATCAAAAAAATAAAAAAAATATTGTTGACAAATATTATTTTTTGTGTATTTTGTCTATATAAGGTGGTTGTAACAAATCACAAAAAAATAAAGATTTTGCAAAGATATTACTTATATAGACCATTGGGGTATCTTTTGATGTTTCGCATTATATCCTAAACAAAAAAGAAGAATAATAAAGATTGTCCTCCACGAATGTGGAAGTCAAGAGGTGCCTCACCCCCAATAAATAAACCGATTTTCTCATTTATCATATCTCCCTCCCTAATATATCTTAATCGGTTTATTTTCCCTTTAATAAGCCACTTCTCATAATTCAATCTCCCTCCCTAATATCTCAAATGTGGCTTATTTACTTTTAATAAGCCACTCATCACAACTCATCTCCCTTAAAAACATATCTTAAAGTGGCTTATATTTGCACCGCCAGAATGTGCTCTGGCGGTTTTTTTATTTTAAGCATATTAAAAATCATAAAATATCTATAAAAATAAAATTATTGACAAAATAAAAGCTGTTTAATAACATCTAGGCAATTCACTTATTATTAATTAAAAAATTATTTAGAAATTATGTTTGACATGGAAAAGGAATCCAAGGCAAGGGTTATGAAGTACCTTTACAAAAATGGTGCTTTGAAAATAAATTTTGAAAAGCCCTTTTTACTTAGTTCAGGTGTTATGTCACCACTCTACATTGATGCAAGTGTGCTGATAAGTGATTTTGATGCACGTTCAAGAATTTGTGGTTCAATGCTGTTTTGGATAAACCAGCATCACCCCGCATCTGATGCAGTTATTGGAATTGCAAATGGTGGAACTGTTTGGGCTTCGCCGATAGCAAATAGCAAAGCAGTGCCATTGCTTTATGCTTTAACCTCCCCAAAGGATCATGGTTTGTATAACCAAATAGCCGGAGAGCTTCCATTTGATGGAGCAAAAGTTGTTGTTCTTGATGATGTTGTTACAACAGGAAAGTCTGCGCTTAGTGTTGTAAATGCACTAAGAGAAGGAAAGAATGGTAAAAAAGCTGAAGTCTTGAGTGTTTATAGTGTGTTTGATTGGGACATACCTTCAGTAAACAAGATGTTTAAAGAAAACAATATCGAAAAACACAGTCTTGTTACTGTAAAAACATTGCTTGACTATGGTGTCGAAAATCAGCTGTTGGATGAAGAAGTTGCAGATAAGCTTCTTGAGTTCTACAACACTCTTAACTAAAAAAAATAACACCTGCTAATTAGCAGGTGTTATTTTTTTATTTGATGATTATATATTAATCCTAAACAAAAGGAGGAAATATGAATGTTAAAGAAATAATCATCGTTATAGTTTTTATTTTTGCAATAGTTATTAGTCTAGTAATGTAACTAAGCTCCTGCAAGAAGAGATATGGATGATATTGTGTCTCCCATGCCAACAAGCGTCTTGGGTTTGTCAACAAGGATAGTTGGAATTGCGGTTATAGCAAAATCATCAAAGAAACAAAGACCTGTATTTAGTAATTCAGGCTTGTTGAGCTTGTTTGCAAGATTAGATAATTCATCTAATCCAGTATCAGAAACAAGCATATCTGATGCAAGGGTTAAATGTTCATACTTTGTTATTTCGCCATTATAAGCTTTGCTGGAAGATACAACAGAAGCTGTAATCATGCCGTTTATGTTGTTTTCTGGAGAATGCTTAAATGTTTTATCTTGAATTGTAAGATAAAGTCCAAACATATGAAGTTGAATACGCTCTACTTTTAATGTCTTTTTTAAGTATAATATAGCATCAAATAAGTTGGCGCTTGTTGTTTTAGTTTCTATTTTTTTAGCAAGATCATTTTGCCCCATAACTTCGAGCAAATCTATTGTTTCTCGTTCATTTAAACCAATAGAATTTGAAAGAGGTGCTATTTTATCTATAATTGCTTTTCTGATAACTTTGTCTTGAGTTGATGCAACTTCTAGATGAATAATCATATCTTTGTTAGATGATTTCCAACCTGATATAACATTAACCGCATTATCTATTAGTTTTAGGCCATTGTTTTTTTCTAGCAGAGGATTAAAGCCTGATAAAAGTAAATAGTCAACACTGGTGGTGTTTAAATATGAAACAAAATCTTTATTCATAACTAAGTTCATATTGCATGGATCATAGGTCGCTATAAAGCGGTTTGATTTTGGACAGGTAAATGTTTTACTATCAAGAGTAAATGTATCGCCTTTATCAAATTCAATAATCCAATGAATAAGTGGGGCATCATCTTTACGCTCAACCAAAGATGCTTGTTTTAATTTGCCTTTGTCATCAAAAGCAACTAAATTATCTAAATCTAGAAATTGTTCTGCTTGCAATTTTGGGTGTGAATTTGTGTGAACAATAACTTCTTTTATGCCAAGAAGAGCTAAGGTGTTTCCAATAATTCCACCTTGGCCACCCATTTGTAAGCGTTGATATCCAATGTTATTTTGGAGCCAGTTATATATATTTATATCTTCTGTAACCCATTCTTCAGCAATGCCACGGATAAAGCATTTTGTTATACCCAAGATAATGTCTTTTGGCTCATTAAATCCTGAAATGGTAATATTTTCTATTTCATTGTAATTAATATTAAATTCATTTAAAAGTGTTTCTAATTGAGTACCTTTTATTTTGTAAATAGCATCAATGTTTGTGTTAAAAGCAGTAGCTGTTTTAGATATTTGTTTTAATTTTTCTAAGCATTTTTGGGTGGTTAAATATTTTTCTTTCCATACTTTTTTTAGTTCTTGATTGTCCATAGTAATCTCCTTAATAGTTATCTTCTTCTAAAGCCATATTATTGTCTAAATATAAATGCCAGTAGATTCTACCTATCTCATTACACTGTTTACAAATTGGCTCCCAAGAGTTGTGAACTGTTCCACAATTTGCACAAACCCATTGAAAATCTTTTGGGCAATTTTTTATTATATCTTTTGTGTCTTTGCTACTCTTCTTATCAAATGTACTAAGTAGAGATGCTATCTTTTCTGTGGCGGGATTTTTGAGTAAAAAGATTCTACATTCAGCTTTTGCTTTTGCTTGTTTTTTTGCTTTAATATATAACTCAGCTAAAAGCAAGTTATTTAAGGAAGGTCTAATGCTGTTTGATAAGGCGAGTTTTTCCATCCTTTGAATGCGTTCTTGCTTTGTATCTTTTTCAAATAAATTTAAATATTTTTGAGCAATTTCATATGTGGGATTTAGCGACCAAATTTTACATAATACACGCTCAGCTTTTCGTTTTTGGTTGTCGTTTTTAATATAGTAATCAGCTAAATCAAGAGCCGCAGGTACAAGCTTTGGGTTTTCTTCAATCGCTTGCGTTATAAACTTAAAGAACTTAGTCGTATCATTTTCCCTTTTTGCTTCTTTTGATAATTCATATAATGCTACAGCTTTAAGTCTAGATGCTTTAATAGGAGGTGTTATACCTTTTTCTGTAGATGTTTCTAATACCTCTAATGCACCAAGCCAATCGTTATTTTTTGCTCTAAGTAAAAAGGCACTTCCAACAACCCAGTATAAATCTTGACGAACTTCAAATGCTTGATTTACAGTTTTTAAAGCTTCGTTAAATTCTTTTTTCTCTATTTGTGCTTCAAGAGCAGCTTTCATGCCAACTAATTGAATATCTTCATTTTGCATCAACTTTTGTGAGAGCTGTTCCATTTTATCAAAGTTTTTCTCTCCTTTATAAATTTTTAGCATAAGTATATCAATAATAGCATCATCACCAATTAGTTTTCTTAAACTAACTAAATTGCGTCTAGCGTTATTCATTAATCCAGATGTGATATCGCTCATTGCTTTTACAATGAGAATTGCAGCCTCATCAAATTGGTTTCGACTTAAAACAATTTTATTTTTATCAGATGTTTGTAAAATATCAATAGATTCTTTGTCTTTAAGAAAATCATGGTTTGAAATTAATACATCTTTTTTTATTAAATTTACAACAGCCTTAAACCCTAAAACAACAAGCTCAAAGCAAGCATAAACTAAAAATAACATAATTAAAGCATCTTTTAGTAAGATGTGATTTGTATGATTGTTATATGTTATTGTAAAAAAAGTATCTTTATTTGAAAAATCAAAATAAAAATACACTAAAAAAAGAATAATAAATTGCTTAAATAGGCGAACTATCATTTAAGTTATTCCTTAGTTAAGGTTTCATCGTTTTTATTAGAAGATATAATGATTTTTTTATCTTTAATGTTTTCTCTTAAAACGTTTAATTCTGTTGAGATTATTTTTGATATTGCACTATCAAAATCTACTTTATTTTTTGCATTTTCTAGCCAAGTATTGAAGAAAGGATTTTCTGCATTTGAAAACTCTTTATTATCATTAACAAACTTAATGGCTTTATTAAAATTATGTGATGCTACAAAATTTTTAAGGGTTAAAAGTATCTCTTTTTGTTTAGCTGTTTTGTTGTCTTTTTTTACAACAACAACTTTATCAAAGTTAATTCCTGCAACAGTATCTTTTATCATTTGGATGCTTTTTGACATAGTTGTTTGATTTTCTCTTATGTCTTTAGGACCTTTTTGCTTTTTCTCAAAGTCAAAGTCCTGGATAATTTGATTAAATTGTTCTTTCAAAGCATTATCTGTTAAGATGACTTTATCTTTTAAGTTTAAAATAGTGTTTACGCTATCTTTAAGAACATCTTGCTCTTGAGCCATTGAAGATAATATATCTATTTCATAAGAGGCGTCTCTGCCATAAAGAACATTTTCTTTTATGAGTAATGCAATACTTAGTATCAAAGATTCTCTGTTTTTTGTTTCTTCTACACCTTCGATTCTTTGTGCTAATTTATTCATTTTTTCAGATAAAATTTCTAGTTTTTTATTTCCAACTTCTTCTTTGAGTGTGTTCAAGTTTTCTTGTAATAGTCCAATATTGCCATTGTTTTCTGATATGTTTGAAGATAGTTGGTTGATAGCTAAAGGTATTTTTTCTAAAGTTGTAATGCGGTTGTTTTGTAAAACAAGTTGTTCAACAGTTTTATCTAAAAGATTAGTTTGCTTTTTTGTTTTCGATTCGCAAATAAAAACAGCGCCTCCAACAGCACCAAGCTCTAAAATAATTGCAATTAGTACATATAAAAGCCATTTGTAATTTCTTTTTTTAGGTTCATTTTTAATAATTTTTGCTGTTTTTTCAGACATTTTATATATCTCCTCACAATAGTTATTTGCATTCTATAAAATATAGTCTATAAAATAAAAAAATAAACTTCAATATATATTGGAAAAAATGATGATTGTTTTAGGAATAGAAAGTAGTTGTGATGAAACAGCTGCAGCAATAGTAAATGATAAAAAAGAAATCTTAGGTGAAGCTCTGTTATCACAAGAAGAACATAAAGCTTTTGGAGGAGTGGTGCCTGAAATAGCTGCTCGTTCACATTTAGAGCATATTGATAGCATTATAGAACAATGCTTTAAAAAAGCTAATATTTCACCCAAAGATATTGATGCAGTGGCAGCTGCTTCTGGCCCAGGTTTGATAGGTGGAGTTATTGTTGGTGTTATGGCGGCAAAAGCTATGGCAATTGCTTTAAACAAACCTTTTGTTGCGGTAAACCACTTGGAAGGGCACGCCTTAGCTGCAAGAATTAGTAATAATGTTGAATTTCCCTACTTGTTGTTACTTGTTTCTGGAGGACATTGCCAAATTTTGGTCGTTAAAGATGTTGATAAATATGAGCGTTTAGGGACAACAATAGATGATGCAGTGGGAGAGGCTTTTGATAAAGTTGCAAAGATGTTGGGGCTTGGTTATCCAGGAGGGCCAGCTATAGAAAAGATAGCCTTATCAGGAGATAAAACAAGATTTACATTGCCTCGTCCATTAATTGGAAGTAATGATTGTAATCTGTCTTTTTCTGGTCTAAAAACAGCAGTTCGCAAAATTATAGAAACATATTCTCCAGATGGTGATTTGGCCCATGCTAATATTCCTGCTCAAGATATGGCAGATATTTGTGCTTGTTTTCAATATACAGCAACAGATTGTTTGTGCCGTAAATTAAAAAAGGCAATAGAGTATTTTAAAAAGCAATACCCAAATGGAAAGCATTTAGTTGTTTCTGGTGGCGTTGCGTCTAATGTATATTTGCGAGGTCAATTACAGAAATTAGCAGATGAAAATAATCTTATTTTTGCAGCTCCTCCAATTCGTTTTTGTACAGATAATGGGGTTATGATATCATGGGCAGGGTTGGAGCGTTTTCGTAAAAACTATACGTCTTCTCTTGATTTTAAACCAAGGCCACGTTGGCCTCTCGATACAAATGCACCTAAAGCAGCTGGTGCTGGTGGAGTAAAAGCATAAAAAAGGAGATATAATGCGTTCAAAAAAAGAAATATTAGAGATTATGGAGATTTTTGAAAAAGAAAATCCAAATCCTAAATGTGAATTAAATTTTTGTAATGCATATACTTTACTTGTTGCTGTTGTTTTATCAGCTCAAGCAACTGATAAAGGGGTAAATAAAGCAACCAAAGAGTTGTTTGAAAAAGTAGATTCTCCTCAAAAAATGCTAGAACTTGGTGAAGATGGGTTAAAAAAATATATAAAATCAATAGGTCTGTTTAATAACAAAGCTAAAAATATCATTTTAATGAGTAAAGAACTTGTAACAAGGTATTTGGGGCAAGTGCCTGACAATAGGGAGCAATTAGAAAGTTTGGCAGGGGTGGGAAGAAAAACAGCCAACGTTGTCTTAAATGTATGGTACAAAAAACCAGCACTTGCTGTTGATACTCATGTTATGCGTATATCTCATCGCTTAAACTTTAGTAAAGCCAAAACACCTACAGCTATAGAGTTAGATTTGTTAAAAGTATTACCTGATAGATATATTATAAAGGCAAATCATTGGCTTGTTTTGTTTGGAAGGTATATTTGTAAAGCTAAAAAGCCAGAATGCCATAATTGTAAAATCGCTAAATACTGCAATTCATCAGATAAAATATTGTAGATATTATAGACTTTTTAACTATAATTTTTTAATATAAATAAAAATTATTTTTTAAGAGATGATAGAAATGGATGGAAAGTTAAAAGAAAATACACTAATCAAAAGTGTTATTTTTGCTATCAGCGGTCTGTTGTTGTGCTATATGATAGGCTTTATGGTTTGGACAGTTTTGTACACAGAAACAGGTAATGGTGATAATGTAGAACATATCCATTCTACTTGGCTGATAAATCAAGGGAAAATACCATATAAAGATTTTTTTCAGCACCATAACCCTTTGTTGTGGTATGTTTTTGCGCCATTAATCGGATGGACGACAAATCAATTATTGCTGTTGGATTTAGCTCATTCTATAGGAATGATTGCCGGTATTTTAATGTTGTTTGTTGTATATAAAATATGCGTTAATTTTTTTGCAAGTAAGCTGTCAGCAATTTTGAGTATCTTAACTTTATGCCCTCCATATTTTTACATATATTGCTTTAACTATAACCCTGATACATTTATGGCTCTTTTTTATGTTATAGGTGTATATTATTTGTTTTTATATTGGGAAAAGCAAAGATTTAGTGCCTTATCAATATCTTTTTTTAGTTTTTTTATATCATTTATGTTTACGCAAAAAATTTTAGTGGTTTTATTTGTGTTAGGATTGCTAAGCCTTTTTGTTTTTTATAAGAAGAAGACACCTATAGGAGATATCTTATATTCTCTATTGTTACCTATAATAGGGTTAAGCTTTTTCTTAGTATATTTGTATAGTAAAGGAGCTTTAGGACTATACTGGGAGACGAACTATCTATTTAATATAGAAATGCAAGAATACTATGGTAACTATAAAATAAATGTTGCAGATAGAGATGTGTTAAGATTTTCGCTAGCGCTTGCAATAATAAGTGTTTTATGCTTTTTTATAAAATCTAAAATATACTTTAAGATTATATCTATCTTATTTGTATTTGAAATATGGCAAAGGTATTTTTATTTTTCAATTTCACCATACTATATGTTGCCCTTGATGGTGTATATAATTTGTTTAAATAGTGTCATCATAGAAAAAATAATAAGTTTTAGAAAAGAGTTTGCGATATTATTTTTGATGTTGGCATCATTTTATGCGATAGATTCAAAGGAGAAATACTTAAAAGTAAGAAATTATGATAGAAGTTTTGCTAGATATATTGCAAATAATGTAACACCTTGTGATTATGTATTGAGTGGTTTTTTGGGTAATCAATCAATAGTAAGCAAAGATCCTCATTATTATTGGGCACTATTGGGACATATAGATGTTGCTGGTGAGAAAATGGGTATTTATTCCAAGCCAAATGTCTCAGAAGTTGTTCTTAAATATAAACCCAAGCTAATCTATGGAGGAACATATTATGATAATTACTCTAAAAATAGGGGATACACTATTCCTATACAAAAAGTAGATGATAAGATTCTAAATGAGTATTACTTGCCAACACCTTTTTCAAATTTTTATTTATTAAAATATGAATATCACAAAAAGAATTGTAGTTATGATAAACAAAAAAAGGATTGGTTGTATGCAAACTAAAATAAGCAATGTAATTCTTCAAATTCTTTTAATTATATGTGCGATTTTTGCCGTTTATGTGTATGGTATGACTATACGCTCTAATGGGGATAATGTAGAGCACCTTCATGGGGGGTGGATGGTTTGGCTAGGATATATTCCCTATAAAGATTTTTTTCAGCATCATAATCCACTTCTTTGGTATATTTTCTCGCCATTAATTGCCTTATTCATAAATAGTAAGCAAATATTTATGATATTTAACATTATAAGTGTTTTTATGGTGTTTTTTATTGTGCTTTTTATTGTAAGGATATTACGAAAATGTGGCGTAAATAAGGTAGGTCTATTAGTATTTGCATGTATGGCGTTATCGTCTTATTCATTGCTTTACTCAACGGATTTTAGGCCAGATACGTTAATGTATCTTTTTTTATTCATTGGTATAGATTATTTATTAAGTTATATAGACGAAAATAAATTATCAAGTATTGTTATAAGCTTTTTTTGTTTGTTTTTAAGCTTTTTAAGTTCTCAAAAAGTTATATTTAATTTGATAATAATTGGTAGTTTTGTGATTTTTATGCTAATTAAAGATAAAATAAAAATTGATGATTTTTTATATGCAATTATTTTACCAATATTGTGTTTTGTTTTTTTTCTTTGTTACTTATATGTAAATAATGCTTTAGGTATATATATAAAATCTAATTACTTTTTTAATGTATATATTCCACTTATTTTTGAGCAAAATCGTATAGTTTTTCCGCCTCTAGAATATTATGAGTTTTATGTCTTTGTTCCTATATCTATGGTATTTGCAGTTTTTTTATTAAAAAAGGGAAATATTAAAGAAAGGTTTTTAAGTGTTTTATTTTTTGAAGAATTGTGTTTGCGTCTTTTTTATTTTTCAGCATTTTTGCATTATAATGTTTTGTTGCTCATGTTATCAATAATGATATTTGTAATTTGTATAAGTAAATATTGTAAGATAAAAGAATGGATTGTATTTGTTTTTATTGCTTATGCTTTGTTTTCTTTGGGCTATATTTATAAAAAAGCATATCTAGTTGAAAAAAATAAGCAAAGTTATAAAGCAAATTATGAATTTGTTTTTGAAAATACTAATTTTTGCGATTATGTTATTAATGGATACTATGCGGTATACAATCTAAAATCAAAAGACCCTGGTTTTTATTCTATTCTACTAGGGCAGATAGATGTATTAGGAGAAAAATTAAATATATCTCCAAAAGATAATTTAAATGAGTTAATAATAAAATATAAGCCTAAAATTGTGTCAGGAGGTGTATATTGGGATACGCATCTTGAAGAAAGAGGTATAAAAAAGGCAGTACATTGGGTTGATAGAAAAATACTAAGCAGGTATTATAATCCAACATCTTTAGGTGATATGTATATATTAAAAAAAGAATATCAAAAAAGTAATTGTAAGTTTGACGGAAGTAGATGGAAATATGAGGATTAAAAATGTTTAATATAACAAGAGGTCTTGATGTATTAAAAGAAAATGTTAAATTAGCCCCTAATTTGCCAGGGGTTTATCGTATGATAAATCAAAAAGGTGAAGTTCTATATGTTGGAAAAGCAAAAAACATCAAAAAAAGAATAATTTCATATACTCATATTAATAAGCTAACTATGCGATTGCAAAAAATGGTCGCAGAAATTTATAAAATGGAATTTATTGTTGTAGAAAATGAAAATAGAGCTTTAATCCTGGAAAATGAATTAATCAAAAAACTTCATCCCAAATACAATATATTGCTTAAAGATGATAAATCGTATCCTTATTTATCATTAAATGTTACAGAAGATTATCCTGCTCTTCGTAAGTTTAGGGGTAAAAAGGATGATAAATGTAAATATTTTGGACCATATGCCAGTGTGACAGCTATTGGTGAAGTAATGGAAGTTATTCAAAAAATATTTATGTTGAGAAGCTGTCGAGATAATGTTTTTAATAACCGTAAAAGACCATGTTTGCTTTATCAAATAAAAAGATGTACGGCTCCTTGTGTTGGTAAAATAACCAAGGAAGAATATCAAAATATCGTTCAAGATGTTGTATCTTATTTGGAAGGTAAAAATACTCAAATTCAAGAAAATATATCTAAAAAAATGCTTGAGGCGAGTTTAAGCGAAGATTTTGAAACAGCAATACTATTAAGGGAGAAAATAAAAGCCCTAACTGGTATTCAGGCAAATAGAAATCTTGAATATGTTGGGATGGTCTCTGTCGATATAATCGCAATGGTAAAAAATAATAATAAATATTGTATTGAGGTGTTTTTTATAAGAGGTGGGCAAAATTGTGGGAACTCTTCCAATTTCTTTAGCGTAAATGACGATGTCGATTCTTCTGAGATTATAGAAGCGTTTTTGAGTTCTTTTTATTCTAATAAAGAAGCTCCTAAAGAGATATACTTATCAGATAAAATTGAAAATAAAGAGTTTATGGAAAAAGCTATTAACACTAAAATATCAACTTTCTCAAAAGGCGATAAATATAAAATAATTGAAAATGTAAGAAAAAATGCTCAAATGGCATTAGAAAGAAAAATGGCTGAAACCAGTAGTATAAAAGAAAATCTAAAAGAAATGATGCGCTATTTTAATTTAAGTAAAATGCCACAAAGAATTGAGGTTTATGATAATTCTCATAATCAGGGGTCATATGCTATTGGTGCAATGATTGTTGCAACACCGGAAGGATTTGATAAAAAATCATATAGAATTTTTAATATCAAAAATAAGGATATAACAAATGATGATTTTGCAATGATGAAGGAGGTATTAAAGCGCCGTTTTGATAAAATGAGTGCAGAAAATAAGCCTGATGTAATTTTATTAGATGGAGGTTTAGGGCAACTTCATGCTGTTCATGAGATACTAAAAGATTATAATTTAGATGGAATAAATATTATAGCTATTTCAAAAGGTGTTGACAGAAATGCAGGTAAAGAATTTTATCATCAACAGGGAAGGGAAAGTTTTTCTTTGCCATATAGGTCTGCAATTGCTTTTTATTTGCAAACAATAAGAGATGAAGCGCATCGTTTTGCAATTGGAACTCATCGCAAAAAACGTTCGAAATCTATGATGTATTCGAAACTTGATGATATAGAAGGTGTTGGTCCTAAGAAAAAAAGAGATTTGTTAAATTATTTCGGCTCTGTTGATGCAATAAAGGAGGCATCAATAAAAGATATTGCAAAAGTAGATGGAATAAACAAAAAAACAGCTGAAAACATATATAAATACTTTCACAAATAAAAAAAAAGATTTATCATCAAAAAAGAACTGATATTATTTGAAAGGATATAGTCGTGTATAATTTGCCTAACATACTTACAATTTCTAGAATTGTTGTTATTCCACTAATATTTTTAGCGGTATATGTTGATTGTCGTTTTTATAATTATTTTGCTGGCGTGTTATTTGTTTTTGCATCAATAACAGATTATTACGATGGTAAAATTGCTAGAGCAAGAGGTATTGTTTCTGCTTTTGGTCGCTTGCTTGATCCTATTGCTGATAAATTGTTAGTTGCCTCAGCCCTTGTTGTTTTTACAGCTAAAACAGGTGTGTTGCACCCAATTAGTATAATTCCTGTTTTTGTTATTTTGTGTCGTGAATTGCTTGTTTCTGGGCTTAGAGAATTTTTGCGAGAAGTAAATGTTGGACTTCCAGTTACTCGCTTAGCAAAATGGAAAACTGGTTTCCAAATGGCCGCGTTATCAATGATATTTTTTGATGGCTGGTTGTTCTGGGGCGCTCTAGGTGAATTCTTACTTTGGATTGCAGGTATCTTAACATTTGTTACAGGATATCAATATTTTCAAAAAAGTATGGAGTATATAAATGCAGAAAATAAGAAAAAAACATCTGAAGCTCCTAAAGAAAATGAGAAAAAAGTAACAGCTAAGCGTACAGTTAAAAAAACGCCAGCTAAAAATAAAAAATAATAATAGAGAAGACGAATGCAAGAGACACAAAAACATATCTTAGTCGTTGATGATGATACACGTTTGCGTAGTCTCTTGCAACGTTATTTAAGAGAACAAGGGTTCTTAGTTTCTGCAGCAAAAGATGCAAAAGATGCAATGTCTTTTTTAGAGATATATAAAGTTGATATAATGATTGTTGACGTTATGATGCCCAATATGACAGGGGTAGAGTTTCTTGAGAAAATAAGACGCGAAGATAATCAAATACCTGTTATTTTACTAACAGCAATGGGGGATGCAAAAGATCGAATAATTGGTTTAGAAACTGGTGCAGATGATTATGTTCCAAAACCATTTGAGCCTAAAGAATTAGTATTAAGAATAAATAATATCTTAAAAAGATCATTAAATACAAAAGAGCAGTTAGCAAGATTAATTTTTAATAACATTTATTATGATTTAAATAAAGGAGAACTTTCTACAAAAGATGGGAAAGTTATTCATATAACACCAGTAGAGAGGATGCTTCTAAACTTTTTAGGCAAAAGAGTTGGCGAAGTTCATACAAGAGATGAGTTAGCAGAAGTTCTTGGAGTAACTGAAAATCTTCGAACAGTAGATGTACAAATAACAAGACTTAGAAAAAAAATTGAAACTGATACCAAAAATCCTCGATATTTGCAAACAGTACGAGGTAAAGGGTATATGTTAATTTCTGAATAAAAGGAGATAATAATGCATATAACATTTCCATCAAAAGTAGAAAAAGTAATTCAATATATGAAAATTAAAATGCTTCCAAGTACATTGTTTTTTAGAACAATGTTACTTATTTTTATTCCACTAATTTCATTACAAGTTGCGGTGGTGGTTGCGTTTTTAAATGGTAACTGGGAAAAGGTTGGAAAAAGATTATCTGATAATCTATCAAACAATATTGCATCAGCTATTGAAATAGTTGAAACAAATCCAGCGTTATTGTCTGAAATTGAAGAATTATATAAAAATAATTATAAAATAAAGATGGAAAAAGTAACAGAAGAAAACAAATTGTCTGTTAAAACAAACACTCACTATGGTAAAGATTATAAAATTGTAACAGGATTTTTAGAGTATTCATTACATGAAAAATTTCCAAATGCGATGACTAGTGTTTATTTGGCTAATGGACGAGATGATGTTGTTGTATTAGTGGAAACAGCGCAAGGATTATATCGCTTTACAGCATCAACAAAAAATATATTTAGTACATCAATATTTGGTTTTGTTGCATGGATGATTGGTATATCTATGTTGTTATTTATTGTCGCAACATTATTCTTAAGAATACAAGTTCGCTCTATCGCAACACTTGCACAAGTAGCAGAAGATTTTGGTAAGGGTATTAATACACCATTCAAACCTTGTGGTTCATCTGAAGTAAGAAAGGCTGGTATTGCTTTTATTAAAATGAAAGAGCGTATCCAAAAACAAATATCTGAAAGAACACAAATGTTAGCAGGTGTTTCCCATGATTTAAGAACACCATTAACAAGAATGAAATTACAACTAGCAATGCTTCCTGATACAGAGGATAATAAAGAATTTATCGAAGATATTGGCGAAATGGAAAAAATGCTTGATGGATATTTGGCATTTGTATCAGGAGAAGGTGGTGAGAAAAATACTTTTGTTGATATGAATGAATTAATCTTAAGTATTATAAATAAATTCCGTAACAGCAAAGCTATGATTCGTTATTCTACAAATGATCAAGTTAGTGCAATTCAAGGGCGTGAACAAGCGCTAAAAAGAGCTGTTACAAACATTATATCTAATGCATTTAATTATGGAAAGACTATAGCAGTTGCATTGGAAAGCAATAACAATAAGCTAGAAATTAGTGTAGACGATGACGGCCCAGGAATTCCTGAAGAAAAAAGAGAAGAGGTGTTCAAAGCTTTTTATCGTATAGATGAATCTAGAAATAAAGAAACAGGTGGTGTAGGTCTAGGCTTATCTATTGCAAGAGATATTATTACATCTCATGGTGGTAAAATTGAATTAATGGATAGTAAATTGGGAGGCTTGAGGGTTCTCATCTCTATTCCCTTATAATTCTCACATAAGAAAATATGTGTTTAGAGCAAAATAAAAGAGGATTTTACCCTCTTTTATTTTTTTATATATAAAAAAATAACCTACTTAATAGTAGGTTATTAAACTGATAAATGTAATATTACAAATAAGATTTTAACCATTCTTCAATAGAAGATTGAGAATTAAAACCAACTTTAGTATCTATTTTTTCACCATCTTTAAATAAAAACATTGTTGGAATGCTTCTTATTTCGTATGAAGCAGCAACATTAGGAGCTTCATCAACGTTCATTTTGCAAATTTTTACTTGATCACCCATTTCTTTGTTTACTTCTTCTAAAATAGGTGTCAATTGACGACAAGGACCACACCATTCAGCCCAAAAATCAACTAAAACCAAACCTTTTGAATTTAAAACTTCAGTATCGAATTGACTATCATTAATTGCTAACATTATTTTCCCCTTTCTTATTAAATGTATAAGGATAATATAATCTCTTATTTTTATAATTAAAGATTTGATTAATTCTAATCACAAAGTTTTATATTTTCATCATATTACAAGTATTAGTCCACAA
>JAZRAL010000065.1:0-18812 GCA_045634545.1 Alphaproteobacteria bacterium
TAGGTTTAATTTATCCTCTTCAAAGAAGATGTTTCCTGAAGATTGAAAACGTATTTCATCAAAAATATTTACATTACGAGTAGCGGTTACAACTTTATTGATTGATTTAAAACTGTGTAGTGATGGTTAGCCGTTACCACAAAAGATAAAGTATCTAAAGCTTATGTCTTTTGATTGCAAGTATTTGAATTTATTTTCTAGTTCATCAACTTTGTCATCAACTAAAGGCCATTTAGTTATTTTGGCTGTGCAGTATGGGCAGTTTTTGTTACACTTAAATGATGATAAAATTAGTTCAAATTCTTTGTATTTCATGTTAAAATTCCTCCTTAATGGTTTGATTGATTAAAGGTACAATTTCTGAATAATCGTTGTATTTTAAGATTGTTAAGTTGTTGCTTCTTTTTATGGCATCGGCTATGGCAAACCAATATTCTGATTTTATATCATAACAAGATGCTTCTTCTTGATATAGAATAATAATTTGTTTGTTTTGGTTTAGCGCCCATCCAAGCTCGACAATTGTTCCTGGTGAAAATGTTTCAGAGAAAACAGCAATTAAAGTGTCTGAATTTTTGATAAGATTGTATTCGGCATTTAATATCTCTTTACAATCTGTTGAGGTAAAATTGCCATTTGATGCTTTTTCGCAGTAAAAAGGCCCTGCATATTGAAAACTATTGTTTATGATAAGTTTGTCTTGATGATGAGTTAATAATTTTGATGAACCTAAAAGTTTTGAGCGAAAATCGTTTTGTAGAGAATTTTCTAGTGAAATATTAGGTTGTTTTATTTTGTTAAATTTGCCTGCAAAGTATATTTTTTTCATGGCTTTTCCTTTCTTATAATTTTAGACCAATTTTGATATGATGCTATTGCCATAAACGTCCAAATTATATTTAATGCCATGAGATAGTATGCAGGGTTGTCTAGCATGATATATTGAATGCTATATGCAATATCGTTTACAAACCATATTATCCATGTGTCTAGCTTTCTTTTTACCATATAGTAAGTGGCAACAAATGATGATGTTGTTGTAAAAGCATCTATTAGTGGTTTAGGGTCTTGAGTTTGTTTTAATATCATATGCAAAATTATGGTCGAAAGAGTGATTAGCAAAATGTAGATTAGTTTTTCTTTTAAGGTGCAACTGGTTATTGAAAGAGGCTTTGAGCTTTTCCAAGTAATGAAGCCAATTATTCCAAATATTAAATAAATACAATTATTTGAAACATCACCATAGAATTTGTTTTTTAATGAAAAAATAATCATACATATCATTTGTAAAATGTAAAATACCCAGTTTAGCCTTTTGTTTAAGAGCACAAAGAGGGCTTGCAACAATCCGAGGACTGTTGCTGAAATTTCTAAAACTATCATGACTTTTTACCTCTGTTTATCGGACCTTTGTAGGGAATTAAAATGCGATTTAGAATATATATTTGCATGGTCTGCAAAGTATAATTCTTGTTTGTCTTTTAATATTTTTGTAGGTTTATTTTGAGGCACTTGATGCGGAAGTAACTCTTTTATTAGGGGTAAAAAGGTTTCTTGATATTTTGGATAAAACTTCATTAATGTTTGATAAGCATTTAGAGGATTATCTGGTTTGGTGATACGAGCGCATTCCCAATCAATAATCGTGTCAATTAAATCATCTTTGGTTTTGATGAGATTGTTTTTGACATGATGTTTATTGTTTGAGCGATGGATGTGCTGTATTTTTTTCATATCTAGCCAAGGTATTAGATAAAGAAATGGTTTATCTAAATCATGCAAGTAACCTCTTAGAGTGTTTTTTCCTCTAATTTGTTTTTCTGTTTGTAAAAAGGCAACTTTATGCTTTAGCGTGTAGACTATGTGGTCATAACGCTTTTTTAATTCTAAACTCATTGAAAATCTCCTATTTTATTGGGTTTTCAGTAAGATAGTTGTCAAAATAACCTTTGATTAAAACAACAGGTGTTCCTTTTTCGCCAGAGCCAGTTGTTAGGTCGCATAATGAACCTAATAGGTCTGTTATTTGGCGAGGAGTTGTGCCTAGTGCATAAGAGTTGTTACCTTTGTTTTTTTCTTCGATTGCTTTTTTTATGGCATCTTTAGGTGCGCTTGTATTGTTATCTGCAACAGCTTTTATTTTGATTTCATTAGGCATACCTTGCAGTCCGCTAGTAAATCCAGGGGAAACAACAGGGTCTGCAAATTCCCATATTTTAGTTTTTGGACATTTGAATCCGCCATCACCATATATCATAACTTCTATATGATGTCCGGTTTTTTGTTTTAGGAGAGTTTGTAGCTCGTTACAAAATTCCATGGCGTTTCTTGGGAATAATTTTAATTTATCTTGGTTTGAATAGTTAGATCCTAAAAGACCATATTCGCTCCAACCTCTAGAAGTTGATGGAGTGTTGCATATATCATCAAGCCCGATAACCTTAGCGCCTTGTTTTTCTAATATCTTTTTATGGCGGTGGCGCAAGTGAATGCTAGCAACAATTACTTGATTTGTATATTTTAAGATGTCTTTTGGGTTGTTTAATAAAATTACTTCAATATTTGGAGAAATATCTTCGTACATTTTTATGTAATTACAGCCGGTAATTGGGTGTTTGTATTCTCCGAATTTGTTATAGAAGAAATCTTTTGTCATTATATCTGAATAAGGATTAATGTCTGAATCAAACAATGTTTCTTCATCCATGATAGCATTTCCAACTTCGTCTGCTGGGTAAGATAAAAATACATAAGCTTTGCCTTTAATACCTTTTGAGATACCTTCTAGTATTTTTGCAAAGCGATTACGTGATAGAATAGGGAATGCTATAGCAACGTCACCTGTTGGGAAATGTTTTGACACTTCATCAGATATATCTGTTAGCTTAACAAAATTTCCTTGTGAACGTGCAAAAAAAGATTCTGTAATGCCGATTATATCGCCATCATTTAGAGTTATTGGTTGATATGTTGTATTATCTGCAGATGTAAGTGTGTCGGTGATGATAGTTTTAATATCTGCACCTTCTGTGATAATAGGCATTCTAACGCCATATACAGATGTCGTTACAAAGCGGTTTGAACTGTTTAATTCAGTCATATATGTTCTCCTTGGCAGTAGGTTAAATTGTATGGTTTGTCTCGACTGCCCCTACAAGACCCAAACCATAAAAGGTTTTACCCTTTAGTTAAATTCATCTCCATAAAAACTTTTTTCAATAAGTTCTATGTTTTCAGGATGAACTAAGGTTTTCCATCTTTCATCTTTTAAGATAATCATATCTCGCACCATATTTCCGGATAAAAATGGAAAATCTTGAGTTGTTCTTGAACAAATTTCCATATTTGGAACAGTGTCTTTAAATAACTCATATTCCATTTGGTTGCCGACGTATATGACATCTGTTTTGTTTGATGATGGAGAATCTTTATATATTGTATCTAGTACATGTGTTGGCCAATGTGTGTTAAATACATCTTTTATGCCAATGATGCGCAAGCGATTGTAATGCTCTGAATTGCGCCAAACATTTTGTACCATTTTTTTGCGGGTGAAGTATGGAAGAGGATTTTTTTCTGTGCCACTTTCTTGTGCTGAACCAATTAGAACAGTTCCTTGCTTGCATTCGTTCATCATTTTTTGTATTAATCTGTTGTGACCAATATGGAATGGTTGACAACGTATTATGCAGAATCCGTGTTTGTATTTAAACATAAAAAAACCTCTCTTTCGAAAGGCCTTATCATCAAAAATAGGGTATATCCCTTATTGTAGATGACTGGCCAAGTCTTAAACATTCGTGCCCATAGCCCTCGAGCACCCGAACAAGATGATGATATTTTATTTATTTTTTAAAGTCAATTACTTTTGTTGACAGATGTTAAATTTTTATGTATAATTTTAGTATATATGGGATTGAGGAGAATTGTTATGCCGGGAATTGATGAAAAAGGAATTTTTGATACAATAAGTGAGTATTGGAAGGTATTTAAAAATAAAGTTTCTAGCTATTTTAGTAGTGAGGAAGCCCCGGTTAAGAAGGCTCATGAAAAAAGAGAGCCTGATGACGTTAGTAGAAGAATTTATCTCAAGGAAATGGATGAAAGTATGATTAGTCCTGTTATAAAAAATGGGATGATTGAAGAAATGTCACAAGCTCAAACAGAACAATATATTGAAGCGCAAAAACAATCTTTACATGAAACTATTGAAAAAATTGCTGAGTATAAAAAGAAATATGAGCCATACAAAAAACTTAAATTAGAGTTGTTAGATGAACTTGTGGAAAAAATGGAAAATTCTGGATATGATGAAGCCCTTGAAGAAGCTTCGAAAAATAATGGAGGTATCGCTTCTTTAGAAAAAATTGCTGAACTTAAAGAAAAATATGGTATAGCCCAAATGGAAGAAGAACATGGGAAGATTTTGCAACAAAAATACAACGAATTAGGCTTTACTTGCTCGGATTATCAATATGCTAACAAATTAACAGGGCTTGGCGATGGTGAAAATAATTATTGTATTGCTATTCAAACAAATGCTATGAGGTTAGCATCAAACCAATGTGGAGAAAGTACTCTTAAGCAAGTTAGAGATGGTATGGGGTGGACTTGTGATTATGCATCTAACTTTTTTAGCAAAGCAGGATTTGCTGATAGTTATGATAGAGAAAACTCTCCATTTGTTGAAGTTGATGGTAAGTGGTTTGTAAAAAAAGATGAAAACGGAAAACCCTTGGTTAATGATGGTGATATGTGCATTGTCGATGGCATTCATTGTATAAGATTTAATGTTGATAAAGAGGGTGTGGCTACCTATTCTGCAGGAAACGAAGAAAGAATTAATGCTAATAATCTTCGCTGGGTTTATTTTTCTCCTATTACTGTAATAAAAACAGGAGAGTATGCTAAAAATTTATTAGAAAATGAGTATAAAAATATGAGTAATGAAGAAATTTTAGCAAAATACAAAAAATTCAAAGAAAAAAGTGGAGAAAGTGATTTCTTTTTTACGGTAAAAGAAGATAATCGTCAAAGTATGAAAGGTGAAATGATAAGAGCTAGAAATATGAAGTTTGATATTGGATTGCCTATCTCACAGGGTGAAGAAGATTCTAGAAACAGGAGGGAAACAACTTCTCGATTTGATGGTAGAGTAGATTTACGAAATGAACAAAGACAAAATGAAACTTTTGAACAACCAAGAGCTAGCAATAGAGGAGCTAGCAATATGAATTGGTTTGGTTTTCGTAGAAGAGATTAATAGCCTATTTTAGGGTCGCGCATTATTTAAAAATCTCTTGCAGAGCGACTAAAGAATATTGTTCTTTAATTGTCGCATTTTTATTTTTGAAGAATGTAGTTTTTAATCTAAGTATAGTGAGCTTAGTTTATAGCGTTTTATTGCTAAACGTACTAATACACCGATTATTGCAGCGAGAGGTACAGCAAGCATTAAGCCTAAGAAACCAAGCAATACACCACCTGCTAATAAGGCAAACATTACCCATACAGGGTGAAGTCCTACCGACTCGCCTACTAGCTTTGGTGTTAAGAAGTTGCCTTCTATAAATTGTCCTAGCATAAATACACCTGCAACATATAAAACATGCGAAATATCGCCATATTGAGCAAAGGCTAATATGCACCCTACAACGAATCCGGTTATTGAACCAACATATGGAATAAATGAAATTATGCCGGCAATAAAACCAACTAATAATCCTAATTCTAAGCCAACTAATTTTAGACCAATGGAGTAAAATAAGCCTAAAATTAAGCAAACACTTAATTGTCCACGAATGAAACCAGCGATAATCTTATCTATATCTTTAAGTGTTGAGGTGATAGTTTTTTTAGATTTTTTAGGAAGCAAGCTTTCAAACTTTTTAACAAAACTATCCCAATCTCGTAACATATAGAATGTAACAATTGGCATAATGAGTAGTAGTGATAATAAGTTAATTAATGCAAAACCATTTGAAAGCAAGGTTTTTAGAACTTTGCCAATAAATCTCATAGAGTTGCCAATGTTGTTTTTGATTAATTCTTCAAGATTGGCAGATTTTATATCAGGAAAACGTTCATTTAAGTTTTCGATTGTTGGGCGAACTTTTTCCATAATTAAACTTAGGTATTTTGGGGTTGCTTGAATTAGAAGTGATACTTGGTTTTCTATCATTCCACCTAATAAAACAAGGGCAGGAACAATGATTAAAACAGCAAGAAAGCAAACTATTAAAGTTGCGGTGGTTCTTGATAATTTTAATTTTTCTAGCCTATCAACCATAGGGTCTAAAAGATATGCAACTAGTATGCCGGCTACAAATGGCATTAACACTGAGCGCAATACATACAATAAATAAAAGAATACAAAAAAGATGATAAACCACATATATGGTGAAATATAAAACTTTGTTTTAGTTGATGACATAGTATTCTCCATTATCTTTAAGGTTGTATCCATTAAGTGTTAGGGTTGATTGAAGTTTTTCTATTACTCCATAATATGTAAAATTAAAGTGTACTTTTTTATTAGCCATGGAGATTATTTTTATGTTATCAATCATTGGGTTTGATTCTAGTAATTTTTTTAGGGTCATCCACTTTCCGAGGTTTGGATAAGAGTATAGCACATCAAATTGTTTTTGTGTTGTAGTTGATGGCAATGTTTCTTCAGTTTGTTTTTTATTGCCTTTTAATTGTGGTAGGATTTTATCTATTAATAATGAAGGAGCATCTTCACCTTCTATGCTTGTTTCGATAATTTTGTTTGATGGGAAAGATTTGGTATAGATTTTTTTATCATTGATTGAATATTTTAAGACAATGATTTGCTCCACATTATTGAAATTTGATAATTCTGCAAATTGTTCAGATGGCATATCAAAGATAGTGTTTGCATCTATCATTGAGATATTACCGAGATTTTTTTCTATATTGTGAAAATTTAAGACTCCATTGTGTAAGTTTGTTTTATTAATAAAAGCTTCTCTCCAAAAGTTATCATTTCCCCAGATGTCATGAGTTTTGTTTTCTAGTTCTAATACTGGGATTAATAGAGCATTTTGAGCTTCGGTAATGATTATTGGTAGGTCGTTTTCTTTAATATAGGCATTCAAAACATCTTTATTTATTTCTATTTCTAGGTCTGCAATATAGCGCACATCAGAGGATTTTTCCATTAAAACTTGAATGCCAGAAATGAAATGTTCTATCTGTTTGCTGTTTAGTTTTGATATTTCATCTACGGTTTTTTGAGTACTTATAGCTAAAATAACGTTGTTTAGACCTTTTCTTTGAGCTTGTTCTAGGGCTTGTTGTTTTGCAAGAGCTACATTTTGGGCAGTAACATCTACACTTATTTGGGTAGTATATAATGGTGAAGCAATAACATTAAATGATATAAAGAAACCAACTAGAGTGTAGAAAATAAATTTATTCACTTTTTAAAACCTCCAAACATAATTTAGAAACGTTATCTTATTACACCGTAAAAGTAAAAAAATCAAATAAAATTCTTGCCTTTTAAATGGTTATGATATTATATGTAGATAAATTTTTATTTATGCATATAAAGGAAATGTATTATGAATATGACTAAATTTTTAAATAATCTTTTAGATCGTGCATCTAAAGATATTAAAACAATTGTTTTGCCAGAAGGTGAAGATGAGAGAATATTAAAAGCTGCTCATTACATTGCTGAGAGAAAGGCAGCAAAGCTTATCATTCTTGGTGAAACAAAAGAGATTAAAGCTTATTTTGAAAAAAATAATTGGAGTTTAGATGGAATCGAAATTGTAAAACCAGAAGAATCTCCAAAGTTGGAAGAATTAACAAATCTTTTATATGAATTACGTAAAGCAAAAGGTTTAAGTTTAGAAGATGCAAGAAAATTTGCTCTTAACTATAACTATTTTGGTACATTGATGGTTAAAGCTGGTTATGCTGATGGTTTGGTTTCTGGTGCTAATCACTCAACTGCTGATACGGTTAGACCAGCTCTACAAATTATTAAATCTGCTCACAAAGATAGAAGCGTTTCTTCTTCTTTAATTTTAGTTGCTAATGATACTCCATATTTATTGGCGGATTGCGCTATCATTATTAATCCAAGTGAACAAGAATTGGCAGATATGGCGGTTGCAACAGCAGAAACAGCTATTAAATTTGGGTTAGAGCCAAAAGTTGCTATGCTTTCTTATTCTACATATGGTTCTGGTAGTGGTGGCATGGTTGATAAGGTTAGAAATGCAACTAATATTGCTAAAGAAATGCTTAAGTCTGATGAATTTAAACATTTACCAATTGAACTTGATGGTGAATTACAAGCAGATGCTGCATTAGATGAAGTTGTTGCTCGTAAAAAAGCTCCAGAATCTAAAGTTGCAGGTAAAGCAAATGTTTTGATTTTCCCATGTTTGGAAGTTGGTAATATTAGTTATAAATTGTTGCAACGTCTTTGTGGTTGCGAAGCATATGGACCAATTATGCAAGGTATGAATGCTCCTGTTAATGATTTGTCTCGTGGTGCTTTAGTTGAAGATATTGTTGGTATGATTGCTATTACAGCTATTCAAGCAACAAAGTAATATTTTTTAAGGACATGAAAAAATGAAAAAGATTTTAGTATTAAACTCTGGTTCTTCATCTCTTAAATATCAATTGTTTAATGTTGATGGAGATAATTACGATGTTGTTGCAAAAGGTAAGGCAGATCGTATAGGTATTAATGGTTCTTTTGTTGAAATAAAAATCACTGGCGGTGAAAAAAGAACAAGAGAAGTAGCTCTTCCTACTCATAATGAAGCTATTGAAGAAGTTACAAAAGAATTGTTGAATGGTGCTCTTAATAGCATGGAAGAAATTGATGCTGTTGGTCACCGTGTGGTTCAAGGTGGTGATATATTTAAAAATTCTGTTTTGGTTACAAATGAAGTTATTGACCAAATTGAAGATTTGGCAGAACTTGCGCCACTTCATAACCATGCGCATGTTTTGGGTATTAAAGCTGTTCAAAATCTTTTGCCAAATGTGCCTCAAACAGTTGTATTTGATACCGCTTTTCATCAAACAATGCCTAAAGAAGCATTTTTGTATGCTCTTCCATTAGAACAATATACAAAGCATAAAATTAGACGTTATGGTTTTCATGGAACATCTCATGCATATGTTTCTCAAAAAGCGGCAGAACTTATTGGTAAAAAAGGTAAAATCATTACTTGTCACTTAGGTAATGGTGCGTCTATTTCTGCTGTTGATGATGGTAAATGCTTGGATACATCTATGGGATTTACTCCTCTTGCAGGTCTTGTTATGGGAACACGTTGTGGTGATATTGACCCATATATTCCACTTTATATTTGCAAGTCTCAAAATAAAACACCTGATGAAGTTAATGAAATTTTGAACAAGAAGAGTGGTATGTTCGGCCTTTGTGGTTATTCTGATAACCGTGATATTGAGACTTTGTATGAAGTTGAAGAAGGCGCAACAGATGCTTTGAATGCTTATGTTCATAGTATTATTCGCTTTATCGGTTCTTATATTGCAGTATTGGGAGGTGTTGATTCTATTGTATTTACTGCTGGTATCGGTGAAAATGGTTCTTTAGTTAGAAAATTGATTGTTGAACGTTTAGGTTATTTAGGCATTACTTTAGATGAAGAAGCTAACTCTAAACGTGGTGATATTACAGAAATTTCTACACAAGATTCAAAGGTTAGAGTTTTTGTTATTCCTACAGATGAAGAATACATGATTGCTAAAGATACAATGAATATTGTTTTTGGTGAATAATATTTATTAATATTAAAAATTAAGCCCCACTATTTTGTGGGGCTTTTTTGTTAGAACTTGTAGTTTAGTCCAGCATTTAGGTCGTATGATTTATAATCACTACCAAATGTGTAACCACCAGAAGCATATCCTGATAAGTTATTTGTTATGCCAAATGTTGTACCAAGTTCTATCCTACCAAGCACTTCGTCTTCGTAGCTTTTTATAGTGTTTAGACCGGTTATCTTTGTTTTTGCACCATGGGCAAATGTTTTTATCACACTTGGTTTAACATAGTAACGGTTTGTGCAACCATTTCTGCAACATAGATATTCAATCTTTAAGCCTAGTTCTGCTTCGAGATATTGTGTTGTGTCAAAGTATATTTCTTTTCCAAGTTTATCACTTATTTTATCAAAATCTAGGTATGTGTAATATAGGCCTAAGCTTGGCTCTATATCAATATGGCGAGAAATAGCTAATCTTTTAGCGAGCTCAAAACTTGCTCCATATTGTTTTGCATCTGTTGATGTATCAATTAGAGCGTCATCTGTTGTTATATCTAGGTTTTGTTTACCACCAAAGATTGTTGCCAAAACAACCCAATTATTATTGTCAAAGCGGTAATAGCCACCACCTAATATACTATCTGTTTTGATATCTGAGCCGACTTTGGCTAATAAATCACCTTTACCAGAGAAGTCGTATTCACCATTGCGGTATGCTCCGAAGAAACCTAATCTTTGTTTATAATCATGATAGATATCAAGACCTAATGTTGTGCCTTTTATTTTTGCATCTATTTGTGAAGGTGCTTCTATTTTTGATTTTTCATAAGAAATATCTATCCATGCTGTTTTTTGAGGCATAATATGTTTTGTTCTGCAAAGTCCTTTTTGGCAGTTACCGTTCTTTTTGAAACTTAATCCCTCTTTAACGCTATTTGCAATACTTCTATTTTGCTCGATAGCTGTACGTGTTACACCAATATATGTTGGAACTTCTGCTCTAAAGATTGGTCTTGCAGATGGATGAATAGATGGGAAGTTTGGATCAAGAGGAAGAAGATTTGAATCGTTAGGTTTATTTGGAGTAACAGGAGTATCTGGGTCTTCAGGTTCAACCGGAGTATCTGGGTCTTCAGGTTCAAGTGGAGTATCTGGGATTGTTGGATTGTCTTCAGTATCTTGTGTTTGAATAGCTAAATACCACACACTTCCTTGTTCATCACCTTTTATGTTGTATTTTGATACCCAAGCATAAGGGCTTCCTATTACAGCGGCAACATTAAATGTTGCAGAAGTTGATGTATCATCATTTGGGGCATTTACAAATGGGCTAAACACATCTATTGGAGCAGATGATGTATCATCTTTTAAGAAGTCTAAGATTACATTAGAGTGGCCACTTACGTCATTAGATACATTTATTAAGCCATTGGTTAGAGTATTGGTTGAGTTATCCATTTCTGCTTTTAATAAAATAGCGCCATTATTACCTACTAGGTTTGTTGTGTTCATTGTTTCTGTTAATTCTAAAGATAAAACACCACCGTCATTTAGGGATAATTTGTTTAGATTATTTACAGAATTTTGGAAATCTACATGAGCAATCTGGTCAATATTTTCTTTTGTTAATAGGGAATAGTCTAAAGTATCGCCAGTGATATTAAGATTATAATTATTACCATCTACAATATCTTTAATTTCAATTAATCCATTGTTTTTAGTATCTAGATTTATGGTAGTGTTTTGGTTTTCCATAAAGATACCAGTGTTATTTGTTTGGGTGTTATTATCTGCTATTTTCAAGGTGCCATTATCAGCTTTTAGGGTGATATCTGCGGAGCTATGTATTGCTCCACCAGAAGCACTTTCGTTTCCTGAAATGGTTGAGTTTGCAATGGTTAAATTTCCTTTTGCAACATGAACTGCGCCACCTGATGTGCTTGAGGTGTTGTTTGTGATTGTTGAATCGTTTATTGTGAGAGTTCCAGTTGTTGAAACTTCATCTTTAATGATTTCTCCAACATAAAAAGCACCACCTTTGTTTGTAGATTGGTTATTTGTGATGATTGAGTTATTTACTTCTATTTCACCACTACGGCTAGCACCAGCGCCACCATTTGCACTTGTGTTTTTCTCCATAGTTGAGTTGTTTATGGTTACTTTACCACTAGAAGTGTAGACGCCTCCACCATATGATTGAGCATTATTAGAGGTGATTTTGTTGTTGTTATATACAAGTGTTCCTCCAAAGTTTGAGATACCACCTCCAGCACTATATGATTTATTTTCTGAAATTAGGGAATTGTCAATTGTCATTGTGCCGCCATTTGCTATTGCGCCACCGCCACTAGACCAGTTTACAGTATCTTGGTTTTTTTGGAATGTAGAGTCTTTAATTGTATATTTGGCTGTGCTATAGATTGCACCACCAGTGCGTCCTTTGTTTTGTGTAAATACGGTGTTTGTGATTTCTCCTGTACCATTTCCGGTTTGGTATATTCCGCCACCTTCTTCGCCAGAGCTATTATTGGTTAAAAATGAGTCTACAAGTTTTAATGCGCCACCATTCCAACCGCCAATTGCACCACCTTTCCAATCTGCACGATTTTCTTCAAAAGTTGTATTGTATACATTAAAGGTTTGCCCTCCCCACCAAACAAGTCCGGCTCCGGATTGTCCATGGTTCGTACTTTTTAGGTTACCATCTTCATCTGTCCAGTAATATAATCTGCCGGTTGTATCGTTTTGGTAGAAAAGAGAGTTTGTTATGGTAACTGTACCATAGTTTCCGCCAATGGTAGAGCGATGATTGTTTTTAAATGTTGCTGTGATGTTATCTATGGTGCCATAGTTCCAAATTGTACCAGCCATTTGAGCTGTATTGTTTTCGAATGTACCGGTAATATTTCCAATATGTCCTTGATTATGAATTGCGGCACCACTTGCTTCTGTATAAACTTTATCTGAATATGTTTCCGATTTATTGCCTGTGAATGTTCCATTAATAGAACCTATATATTTGTTTGAACCATTAAATATTGCTGCTCCATGGTATGCTTGATTGTTTTTAAAAGTACCATCAATTTTTTCGATACGTCCTTGGTTGGTAATTACTGCTCCCATGTTGTCATCGGGGTCTAAGACGTTTCCGTCTTCATCTTTAGGAATTACTTGATTTACAAAACCATCAAATGTAATGTTTTTAATTTCATTAATTGAACCACCCATATTGCGAATAAACTGTGTGGTTTGGTCGCCACCATAAATAGTGTGATTGTTTCCATCGATGCTGTAATCTGATTTTTTTGGATAGGTGGTGGAATAGTTTGAAGGTGCTGTTAAATCGTCTGTTAAAACAATGTTTTCACCATTATTTAGAGCATTTGTGAATTCTTCCATTGTTGCAACGTCGGTTGCAAATGCTTGGCTATTTATACCTACTAAAAGTATAAAAAATAATATCTTATTCATAGTCCCCTCCACTAAACAATAAATTTAATGGTTATATAAAACTTAGGATATCATTTTTTGTCGGTTGTGTCAACACCTTTGTTTTTTTAGGGTAAATATTATTTAGTTTTAATAAGATAGTTTAAAGTCTATTTTGTTTAAAAACAAATAAACGCCCCCAAAAGGGAGCGTTTATAAGTAGAGTTAGAGCTTAGTTCTTTGATGCCATCTCCATGTATATCTGGTGTTTCCATGGAGTTGTCTTAAAGAGATTGATGAGTCTCGGAGTGAGGTTGTCCCACTCGTCTTTAAGGATAGCCTTAAAGTACTCTCTCTCCTTAAGAGAAATGAGCATATCCTCAACAATGCTCTTATCCAGTCTGTGACCGGTCTCTCTGAACATCTGGTACTGCTCAAAGCTTAGTTTTTGCTGAGCAAGAGTGCTGATATTCTTCTTGTGCTCAAAGAACAACTTCCAGCGAGCATGGTTGCGACTTGCCGACTGAGCAGGGGACAAATTCTGGTAGCTGTAGGTGCATAGGGTATTTACATCTGTGTAAATATCTATAGCCTCCTCTACGAGACTTGTCAACTCTGTGTTGCTCTGCTTGTAGACATGCATCATCAACTCTGTTGAGAGGTTGTCTTTGATGATAATGTCTCTCAAGAGTAGTGCAGCATTCTTGTCCTTGCTTTCACTTGCAAAGGATATCAAGTCCTTTACAAGGTTTGCGCTCAGGGTCTTTCTCTGAATATACTCCCTTAGGATGTCATACTGTTCAGATTCCAGAAGGCTAGAGAATTGATCCTTAGTGATACCCGTCTGCAGGATTCTCACAAGCTTTCCGTGCCAAGGAAGAGTCCAGATGAACGCTTTAGTGTACTCGTCAAGATAGGAAATTCCCCATGAGTTGTATGGGATTTCACCTATCAACCAGTCCAGATTTGTGCGTTCTCTCTTATCATCTGCTGATAAGCTATGACAGAGTGTCTGTAGGATGTCTCTTAGCCCTAATGATATCTTTTCTGTCTCTTTGCAGTGCTTATAGAGAGCATCAAGCAAATCGTCGCTTAAGAGGTCTTTTGCAAACTTTGGTTGAACAGGCAAAACCTTGAACATGAAGAGCTTCTCTTTGCTAGATGCCGACTTCCAAATAGAGGCGATAGCACCCTTTGAGAGCTCATTTCTTTTGAGTAACCCTTCTTTGGATGGGTCGTCCGCAAGATCATAGTACAACATCTGGTTCTCTATCGAGAACTCTTTTAACTCCTTAGAGCGGTGGTTTATAAAATACCACTTGGTCAACTTTGGAGCAATGGGGCTCATACCCAAAAGATACCAGAAGGGGCGTGAGATTTTGAGGGCCATGTAGTACCATCGAGCCCAAACTGCCTTCTTCTTTGTGTCTTCGTAGAGAAGTCCTGTAAGATTTTCTCCATCAAAGATGAACAAAAAGGTCATCCATACTAGTGACAGTCCAAGAGCTATCACAAGAACTAACTCTGAGAATACAATTCTGATTGCATTCTTTACTTTTGCGAAAGTCTTCGCGGTTGTTTCTTTTGCCATAATCGTTTAATTTTGGCATCCCTAGTTTCCAATCGGGATAATAGATAAACGAGAAGTTGCTTTGAGGAAACATCAAAACAACACCAATCTTTGGAATTGCTCTTTCTTTTATCATTATTTAAATCGAAAACAGGTTAGAACCCCGCTTATAGACTTTAACAAATAACAAAATAATAGACATATGCCTTAGATAAGTGATATGAGTATAGCATTTGTCTATTGTTTTGTCAATACAAAAAATCCCTATGAAAACATAGGGATTTGGCATAAAAAAGTTTTTGTTTTTAGTACATAGATAGTTTTATTGAAGTAAAAATCATACCCCAAACAAAAAGCATTGCAATAATTGCAAGGGCTTTGCTTTTTTCGTACTCTTTATATGTGTTGTACATACCAACTATGCAAATAACTGAATATACAATAACAGCTAAGAATGAAGCAGTATAAAAACACATCCATGCAAATGCATTGGAATTCATTGATAATATTGAAATGTTGTCCCATACAGCTCTAAGATAGTTTACATCATAGCCAACAGTTTGCTTTAAGCCAATCATTAGGATACGTGTAATACCTGTAATGCAGAATAATCCAAGAAATGAATATTTCCAAAAAGCTTCAGACAATGAACATTGTCCATGGAAAAAACGTCCAAACATTATAAATTCTCCTTAAAAATAGTTCATATTTTTGATAACAGAAATACTTTTTAATGGCAACTTGTTTTTAGAAGTAGCTTACAATATTTTTGTATTTTTTTACTCCTAGTTTCATTTGAGTTGCTGCAATGTATTCATGAAGGTCGTTCCATGTTGTGTGGTTTATGATGTGTTGTTTTGCAAAATCTGGAGATTTTTTGAGTTGTACCTCTATAACTTTGGTTAATAATGAGTACATTGCTGGTGAAACTTTTTCAAAATTTATGTGAAGAAGCTTATTTTCATCAAAGTAGATAGCATTTGCTTCTAGTAGGGTGTTAAATTCTATTAAGTCTACTATTTTGTAAGTTTCTGTTGGAAAAACAGGTTTTGCACATAGAAGAAGACGTCTTGTTATCCAAGTTGTGTAAATTTCTTTTAGTTTTTCTTCTGATATAATGTTGCGTTTAACATATTCTGGCATAAAAGAAATGGAGATTGTATCTGCTTTGTTTTCTTCTATGATTGATTTATAAAGCCCTGGTGAATTTTGATATTCAGATGTTGGGCCTAATGAGTGTCCGTTTTCGTGACCGATTACAAATATGTGATCTGCTTCAGGATTGTAATATTTATGAAAATCTGGATGCAAAAATGCATCTAACATTTTTTGTGTTCTAATGGGGTCATGACTTTGTCTTACTTGGCGGTGATATACATTTCTTCTTCCACCTCCAGTTTTTATGGCTAGTTTATCATTGTTTGGTAAGTTTTGGGCAACAGTCATTCCACCTCTTGCTTGAGCATAATCTCCTGTTAGGGCTACTAAGTCAACATCTACCATTGTTTGCTTTACTTCTGAATTTTTAGAGATTGTTTGAGTGTATTGGTTAGAAAGTGGCATTTGAGCGCTTAGTTCTGCCATTGTATCTTTGAAGTTTAGAAGTAGTGATGTTCCTTCTTTGTTTAAGATACCAACTCTTGCACCTAGCATATCTTTTGAAACAAGTTCTATGTTGTGTTTAGCAATTAATTTACTTAATTTTTCGTTTTCTAAAACAGTTGATGACATTTCATCATCATAGTTTTCTCGGCTTATAGTAAATTCAAGAGGAGTTTCTTGCATCTTTGCCCAATGTTTATCTGCTAGCATATCCATATCTTCGTTGTTTTGAAGAAGTGCTTGAGCTTGCCATGATAGGTATTCTTTAAATAGTGCATCTGTGGTATAAAAAGCGGCAACTTCTAGCTCATTTGCCATTTCTTCAAATTCTTTTTTGAAGTATATAGTGTAGTCGATGGCTTTTAGTTTGGAATTATCTCTTCTAACCATTGTGCGAGAAGATAAGATTTTTTTGATTTCATCAATTTCGTTGTTTTCAAACATTGTTAGCAAAATGCTATGAAATTCTTCTATACTCAAATCATCTGGATAGAAGTTTTTACCAATTGGTGTTGTTAGGTCTTTAAATATGGTTATAGGTTTTTCATCTATACCATTTAGGCCTGATACACCATTGATAGAATTAAATAGTTTTAATGACAAAATAGCTTGTTCGTTGTTGTTTTGAGCTTCTTTTTCTAGGGCTTTTTTAAGTTCAAGATTGTGTTTGTTGTCTTGCTCTAAGCTAACATTGTTTAAGATTTGAGCTGCTTTTACTAAATGTTCTAAGGCTTTTTTATCGCCATCAGATAACGTGTTATAAGATGGGTGTTCATTTGATATTAAAACAACATCTGTCATTTCGTTTGAGGTCATATTTTTTAATTCTTCAATGCTATAATTTAGCTCATATCCATTATATGTTGTCATTTAAGTTTATCTCCACTGTTTTAAATTGATAAAATTCCATATCTTTGGTTTCATAATCTGGATTTATTCCTGATTTTTGTTTTATTATGTTGAAATGATTTTCGTTTGTTTCATTTGGTAAGAGAATTGTTTCTCTATTATGAAATTTAAATAGTAATCCATTTTGTGGTGAAAAGGTTTCAAGGGTAGTTTTTTCAAAATTTGTGAGCAAAATTAATTTGTTATATGGGGCGTTAGCTTTATTTTGCTCTTTGGTTTTTATTATATTTTTAATGAGTGATGTTTTATTATCTAATGTACAAAAAGTGTTGTTTGTTGTTTGCAAGCAAAGAGGGATGTTTTTTAACAATGCTGATTGTTTGTGGAATTTTTGAGAATTGTAGTTGTTGGTTGTAGATATGGTTTGTAATTCTTTTTTATGTGCTTTAGCAAAAAGAGTTAAAGAGTGTTTTTGCTTTGCTAAATTGGTTTTTGGTAATATTGGAAGAGGGAAATATTTATCTAACAAAGCTAGAGAATTTTTGTTTGTAGAACTTAAGTAAGTAATTGTTTTTGGAAATAGTTTATTGTTATAGATATGAGGTTTTAATAAATTAAAATCAGATGAAATAATGATAGTGTTTTTAGTTATTTGGTTTGTTGTTTTTATGTTGTGAATTTGCGCTAGTTCTGTAATGAGCTCATATGATGAGTGATTATCTAAAAAATGCAATTTAGATGAAGGTTGTTTAGATATTTTTTCTAATAATGAGGATAGGGTTTCAGATATTTCCCTTGTTGAAGATGTTGGAATTAAAATAGCTCTTATATGATTGTTTTTAGTTTTGTATACTTCAATTGGTTCATAGTTTTTGTACCAAGTATTTATGTGTGTTATTGCCTGGTATGAACTTAAAGTGTCTGTTGTAGTGTGTAGTTTATAGTAAAAATTTATGATATTTGCGGTTATGAAAAATATTATAAAAGCAATTAAAGATAGTTGTTTTATTCTTTTTTTACGTTCAGCTTTTTTGTTTACGTACAATAACATTGTTAGCTCTTTGAAGAAATGTGGCAGTTTTTCATATTTTCGAGAGATAGTGAAATGATTTTCTTTTCTAGCTGTGTTATTATTTGTTCATCTATTTCTTTTATCATAGGTTTTTCTTTTGATGCCATTTTATAGTATTCATTGCCATTTTCGCAATCTTTCCAATAAGTAACATCTCCATCGTGGTATTGATTTGCTTGGAGATTAGCTTCTAATTTATCAAGCATAGAAACGATTTTTGATTCTAGAGTTTTCTTTTGTTCGTATTCTTTATATAAGCTTGATACCTTCTTATTTAATGGAGGAGGAAGCATTGATTTTAATTCTTTTATGGCAACAGCTTCTCTTTTCTGTTTTTCTTTTTTTAACTCGGGATTAGCAAGTTGGTTTGCAACTGTGTAATCTCCAGTTTTCCCTTCTGCAATGTCATGAACAAGTGCTAGCTCAAGCATCTTTGTATAATCTACGGGTTGTTTTATATATGGATAAATTAACATAACAAGAAAGGAAAGCTTGAAAATAT